>DASSWB010000026.1:0-86983 GCA_035705495.1 Salinimicrobium sp.
GCCATCAGCTAAACCTACTGGAGCTCCCCAATAGTTATAGGCATAATTATCAACGGTTCCTTCCTGAAAAACGGAAAGAACACCGGTTCCGGAATTGGCGGATGCATCTGTTCGTCCTTGAATTAATTGTCCCTCATGCCGCAAATAAATACTGGCGACACCTGGGTCACTATTTTCGGTTAAATTTATTTCCTCTTCTACGTAAAGAACTTCGCCCTTTACATAGATAAAATTATCTTCGGTTCCATTGGGTTTTACCGTTAGCTGGGCAAAACAATTAAATCCTAAAACGCCAAGAAAAAGAGTAGTTATTATTTTCATATAACACAAAATTTATGTAAAAGTAATACATTTGTCTTAATAAAATGCAAAAATTTTCCCCTCAACTTTTTTTAAATATGAAAAAAAATAATTCGCAACTGCTTAATTCGCTTTTAATTACGGTGGGCGCTGCGCTCACATTGTACGGAATTACTTCAGATGAGGATTCTAAATATATAAAAATATTGGGAATAATAATTTTAATGTTGGGATTATATAGGGCGACAAATTTTTTTATTGTTTCTGAAGAAGATCAAAAGAACGAAAAAGAGGAAGATGAATGATTTAAAAAAGAATGACAGCGTCGCGGTACTTGATGAGGATCTGGAAGGGAAAATCGTGAAAATAGTTGATGATGAAGTCGTCATAGAAACAACGGAAGGTTTTTTACTTGTTTTTCATCCAAATGAGTTGGTAAAAATAGAACAATCCATGTCTGAAATTGCGCCCATTATCAATAAAGGAATGGATGAGGTGTTGCAGGAAAAGGAATTTTCCAAAAGGAAAAAACGGACTGTTTCTTTACCAAAAAGCAAACAGCTTCCGCCTATGGAAGTGGACCTACATATCAATAAACTCGTAAATTCTACCCGAGGCATGGAGCCTTATTCCATTTTAAATTTGCAGTTGGAAACGGCAGAAAGACAATTGAAATTCGCTGTGAGCAAAAGAATTCAGAGAATAGTTTTTATCCACGGGGTGGGCGAAGGTGTTCTTAAAGCTGAATTGGACCGACTTCTCAGCAAATTTGATAATATCAATTATTACGATGCCGATTACCAAAAATACGGTTTGGGTGCCACCGAAGTTTACATCTTGCAAAATGCTTAATCTCCTGTCAAAACTACTTCTACATTAGATATTTCAAAAGTTCCAAATTCCATTTGAGTTGCTTCGGTTATTGTTTCGGTCCCATTTGTTAAGGTCATTCCAGTAATTCTCACCACCGTTCTAAAATTTCTGGTAATTTCATTTTCAGGCAATTCATACGGATCAAAAGTTTCAGCAGCCGACGCTTCCAAATAATTGGGAAGTTCATTTCCTTCAGTATAATCATTTCTGGGATCGCCATCGCCGTCCGCGTCCTCATGAATGGTTAGAATCCCGTCATTGTCATCATCGGCATCCAAATAATTCGGAATTCCATCATTGTCGGTATCTGGATATTCTTCATTGTCAAGGTCTGGATTGACTATTTCTACCGTAGTTAAAATTCCGTCACCATCATCATCAACATCGAGAAAATCAGGAATTCCGTCTTCATCCGTATCGTCGTTGTAATTATTTCCATCCAAGCTCAGGTCTTCTTCTTCCTGCGGCACATTGTCATCATCGTTGCCGGAGATTGCGGATATAATAAACTGAACCACACCTCCAGTGCTCCAAAATTCTTCTAAAACTTCCGGTTCTGTTGGAGGAATGGCATTACAAAAATAATTATCGGGAACGTTATTGGAATAGGTGCGATAAACCACGCTATTATTTTCATCTAAATGGAATTCCAATATTTCATTTTCTTCCAATTCTTCAGTTGTTCCTGAAAAATCATTATTGATAAAATTCAAACTGAGAGATTCAAAGTTGTCATTATTTATCTTATATAAAACTTTTGTGTTGCCACTTTCACAGTACCTGAGATTTTCGTCTTCTCCAAAATCGAAATTGGTAACAATGATATCTCCATCATCACAGGAGGAAAAAATCAAACAAAGAAGGAAAATTTGGATATATCTGGACATTTTCAAAGGTTTTGAGCAAAATTAAGTCAAATTGAATTTAAACACCGACTTACTTTAAAATTATTTTATTTGTCTTAATTTTGTTTCCCATGGAAAAAGTGTATTTCGACAATGCCGCGACCACGCAAATGCGTGATGAAGTTATAGACAAAATGTGTAGTGTAATGAAGGAGGTTTATGGAAATCCTTCGTCAACACATTCATTTGGGAGATCAGCCAAAACATTGGTTGAGCAATCCAGAAAAACAATTGCCAAATTATTTAATGTCTCTGCTTCCGAAATCATTTTTACTTCTGGTGGAACAGAAGCGGATAATTTGGCACTTAACAGTTCCGTTCGCGATTTGGGCGTTCAGCGGATTATTACCTCTAAAATTGAACATCATGCGGTTTTGCACAGCATTGATTATTTAAAAGACAACTACGGAATAAAGGTTCATTTTGTGAACTTAAAAAAATGCGGAAGCATTGATAGAAACCATCTTGAAGAACTTCTAAATTCTTCCGACGAGAAAACGCTCGTGAGTTTGATGCATGTGAACAATGAAATAGGTAACTTATTGGATGTTAAAAAAGTAGGTGATCTTTGTAAGAAATATAGTGCTCTTTTCCATTGTGATACTGTTCAGTCTGTTGGACATTATGAACTGGATTTTTCTGAATTGAAAGTAGATTTCACGGCGGTCAGTGCACATAAATTCCACGGTCCCAAAGGTGCCGGATTTGCATACATTAGAAAAAACAGTGGATTGAAACCACAAATTTTTGGTGGGGAACAAGAGAGGGGATTTCGTGCAGGAACGGAAAGTGTTCACAATATCGTCGGACTTACCGAAGCATTGGTTTTGGCCTATCAGAATTTACCCAAGGAACGTGCTTATATTTCAGGTTTAAAAAATTACTTTATAGAGCAGCTTCAAACTGAGATTCCTGAAGTGAAATTTAATGGCAACTGTGGCAATCCAGAAAAAAGTACTTATACTTTGGTAAATGTCTGTTTGCCTGTTTCTGCGGAAAAAGCCTTGATGTTATTGTTTCAGTTGGACATGAAAGGAATTGCATGTTCTAAAGGAAGTGCCTGCCAAAGCGGAAGTGATAAAGGATCTCATGTGTTAAGCGCTTTTTTAACTGAAGAAGATTTGGCAAAACCGAGTTTGCGTTTTTCATTTTCAAAATTCAATACCAAAGAAGAAATAGATTATGTGGTGGGAATTCTGAAAGATTTTGTCACCTCTTGATTTTTTTGAATTTAAAATTTCATTCCAACACGCAAATTGAAAATCCGCGGACTTAAATAATTGGGAACTGCATATTGCGTTTTTGTGTAAACATCCCGAACGTAAGTACTGGTGATTGAGTTTTGCCGATCAAAAAGATTGAAAATTTCAAAACCGACAGAAAATTCTTCGAAAATATTGGTCCAACTGTCATCGTCCTTTTCATCGTTAGAATCAACAATTACATAAGAGAACCCCACATCTGATCTCCAGTAAGCACGTAATCGCGTCTGGTAAAGATAAGGATCGGCATAACTTGGAGAACCGCCCGGCAATCCGGTACTGTAAACTTGGTTCAAATAAACTTTCATATTTGGGATCATGGGCATATAATCCTGAAACAAAATCCCCAGCTTCAAACGTTGATCCGTGGGACGCGCTATAAATCCGCGGTTATTGATATTTTCTTCGGTTTTTAAATACCCCAAACTCACCCAGCTTTCCGTTCCCGAAACGAATTCGCCATTGAGACGCAAATCAATTCCGTAGGCATACGCTTCAGCATTATTCTGTGCGGCGTAGCGGATTCTTACATTATCAAGCGTGTAAGGATTTACATTTGACAAATCCTTATAATATGCTTCGGAAACCAATTTAAATGGCCTTTTCCATAGTTTGAAACTGTATTCGTTTCCAATTACAAAATGAATCGATTGTTGGGCTTCCACTTTTGGGTTTACTGCTCCATTTTCATCTCGTAATTCCCTGTAAAAAGGTGGCTGATGATAAAATCCGCCGGAAATGCGGAACAACATGTCTTTTTTCCAATTTGGTTTAATGGCGAATTGTGCACGCGGACTTACAATAAAACCGCTTTCAGATTCAAAATTTTCCCCAGAAACCGTCCAATGCTGCGATCTTACACCTATATTATACCATAATTCATTTTCATTAAAAGAAGAACGCCGACTCCATTGCAGGAAACCAGAAATTCGGTTTATTTGAGTTTCATTAAAAGCCCGGATACTATTAAATGGTGCCAATGGTGCTTCAAAAGCTTCATAAGGTTGAGAGTTGGAAAAATCGGGCAGGGGAGGTCTTATTGAAAATCCAGCAGAGTCAATAATCTCATATTCCCGAATCCGGTCCCTAATATCTTCGTGGGTGAACTTTAGGCCGTAATCAATTTGATCCTCGTCAGCTTTATAAGTTCCTTTATGTGCAAAATTAAATATAAGCGCATCCAAGTCATTGCGGGCATGCGTTAGTTGAGAACCAACACCTTCACTAAATTCCACTTCGCCTAAATCTTCACTTCCTATATTTGTATTCGGTTGACCCAATCGGTATTGAGCGAGAATATCAAAATGTTCTTGTTCTTGAGTATTGTATGCGGAAGCAATAAAACGCAATCGCCAATGATCATTTGGTTTGTAAGTGGTTTTGATGGCGCCAAAGTAAGTTTCATATTGATCCACTTCTTGACCTTCATAAAAAATCAATAATGCAATAGGTTCCTGAAGCGTACCAAAATTTGTTTGTCGTGTTAAAGGTTGATAATTGTATTTGTTAACCGAAATATTCCCCAGGAAGCTAAATTCCAGTTTTTCCGAAAAGTTGTAAATTAAATAAGCCTGAGCATCGGCAAAAACAGGTTCATAATTTGTTTCGGTTTGCTTGGCTTCAACAAAAAGAGCATTGTCTCGATATCGAAGTCCGACGATACCGGATAATTTTTTGTTTTTGGAAATTCCTTCTACAGAAATACTTCCGCCCAATAAACTTGCATCCAGCGTCGCGCCAAAATCTACAGTACGTCTATAGGTAATATCAAGAACAGACGAAAGTTTATCTCCATACTTGGCCTGAAATCCGCCTGCGGAAAACTCAACTTCCCGCACTAAATCCGTATTTACGAAACTCAATCCTTCCTGCTGACCAGAACGGATAAGAAACGGCCGATAAACTTCTATTTCATTTACATAAACCAAGTTTTCATCGTAATTGCCGCCTCTTACGGCATATTGCGTACTTAATTCGTTATTGGAAATGACGCCTGGCAATGTTTTCAAAAGGTTTTCAACCCCGGCATTGGCTCCGGGTATTTTTCTTATGGTTTCTGGTGAAATTGAAGTGATTCCGGTAATATTTTCTCGTTGGTTACTTGAAATTATCACTGCGGAAATTTGCTCAACGTCAATTTTTAGAACTGGATTAAACTCGAATTCTTCATTTTCAGAGAGTAAAACTTGAAATGAAACAGGTTTGAATCCGATATGGGAAATACTGACTTGAACTTTTTGATTTGCGGGTATTTTTATAGAGTAAAATCCATTTTCGTTTGTTTGCGTACCTGAAAAATCAGTGGTAACTGAAACCGAAGGCACGGGAACATTGTTTTCATCAAGAACGATACCTTGCAAGGTGGCAGTTTGGGCAAAGGAAAATAAAGTTCCAAGAACGAAAAAAAGAAATAAAACGAATTTAGCTCTCAACAGTAGAATTTATTGTTTTCTAAAAAATGTAGCTTCAAAAATAGTACTATTTCCCACATTATCTGTAACAATCAATTTTAATTTGTTTTCTGTGTCGGTGACAACGCCATCTTCAAAATAATGAGTAAGAAGATTTGTTTTATAATCGTATTCCATCAGAATAAATTTCCCGTTCACCGTTGCCTTATAGCTTTTTATTCCGGTTTCGTAATCACTGATCCTAATCTGCAAAGTAGATAAATTCGAAATCCATTGTCCGTCTCTAAAATTTACGGATTTAACTGAAGGCGGCGTCGTGTCGGAAAAAATTTTGTATTCCCCAAAGGTTCTAATCCCCGTAACCAACCTGTCGCCATTCATGTTGGTTTCTGAATATATGGGCCGACCCTTATAACCAATGCGACCAATAAATAATTTTCCGCGATCCTCCATTTTATAATTGCTCACATCAAAGCCCAAGCTGATATGTTTGTGAATAGCCACATCATCTTTATGTACTTTGGCAATACCATTTTCGAATTCAAGATCGAGATAAACATCTTCATAAAGAGCATTTTCAGGAATATATAAGTCGATACCATTTTTTTCAAAAACAAAAGAAGCATCGGAATTGACTAAAATTCCTGTCGTGTCTTTTTGGGAAATCAAATTTTCAGCCTGCTTTCCTTCAATGGGAATGCGAATGATTCGTTCATTGCCGGCAAAGTCTGAAACATGTATTTGATATTCATAAGACATTTCATCCTGAATATGCAGTTTTCCCTCGTTGGTTACATCTTTATAGATACTGACGGGATTATTGGTATTAAAAAGTTTTTGAACCCGTGAATTATGATTGCTGTAAAATTCATAATCAATTAAATGATTCAAAAATCTGGTTTCGGCAAAAGAAAATCGGTCAAATAATAATTCGCTCATTTTCTGACCGTTCAAAACAGAAGTTATTTTGAAAACACCATTGTTGTTATGTGATCCATCCAATTTATCTGTAGTCGAAATTCCAAATCCGATATCTCCACAAGCGGTAATAGTATTGGCTTTAAACGATCCATCTTTTAAACCTGTCAAATTGATGCGTTGGCGATTGTTGGAATTGTTGACATGCGCATCTTCAGAAAGCGGATAAACGTAAAGACTTCTTATTGTGGGAGGTCTGGTATCCTTAATTTCAATGCCAAACAGCATAGGGTTCATTGGTCGCTGCTGTCCGTCCCTAATTTCAAAATGAAGGTGAGGACCGCCACTTCCTCCTGTGTTACCACTAAATGCGATTAGTTGACCTTGAGAAACTGGAAGTTCGTCGGCTTCAGGAAAAAGTTCTATCTCAAATGATTCATTTTCATATTGCTTCTTTTCAACAAAAGCTTCAATTTCCGGGGATAATTTACTTAAGTGTCCGTAAACCGTGGTGTATCCATTGGGATGTTGAATATATAGTGCCTTTCCATAACCATAAGTGGAGATTTTAATACGACTTACAAAACCTTCAGCGGAAGAAACAACTTCCAGACCTTCTTGCTGCTCTGTTTTGATATCCCATCCGCCGTGAAAGTGATTATTTCTTAATTCCCCAAATGTTCCAGAAAGTAAAGGGTTAATTTTTAATGGATTCTGAAAATAATCTTGAGGGATTTCATTTTGAGCAAGTAAAAAATTGGAAAAAAGCAAGAAAAAAACCCAGTGAAATTTCATAAATATTGATTCGTTTATATGTAAAACGATAGCAAAGTAGAAAATAATATGCATCTGAACCAATGTTTACATTTTTTTAAGTTTATTTTAAAAATAGATTTAAAAGTATTGGGAAATTAATGGAGGTATGTTAACTTTGTCCAGATAAGCATGGGGTAAGTTTTATGGGAAACTTAACGGAATCGGTGGATTTTCTTGAAGAAAAGATTCATAAATTAATCAAAAATAATGAATCTTTAAAGAAGACAAAAGAAGCTTTTCAAGCGGAAGTCACAGAATTAAAAACCGAAGTTTTAAGGTTGGAAGCTAAAATTGAGCAACTGGAAAATACCAACCACTCCCTTAAAACAGCAAACGCCATGTTGGGCAGTAAAGATTACAAAACGGAGACAAAGCTCCAAATAAATAGCTTAATCAGGGAAATTGATCAATGTATTGTTCAACTTTCGGAATAATGAAGAGGAATGGGAGAAAAGCTGAAAATCAAAATATCGGTTGCAGATAGGGTTTATCCTATGACGATAACGGCTTCCCAAGAAGAAGGTCTGCGCAAAGCTGCAAAGAAGATAGAAGTGATGATTAAGCAGTTTGAGCAGAGCTATGCGGTAAGAGATAAACAGGATGTATTGGCAATGTGTGCGTTGCAATTTGCGGCACAAACCGAACAAAAAGGTTTGGATAAAGACGCGGAAATACATGAAGTTGAAGAGAAAATTAATTTGCTAAATGAATTATTGGAAAATAATTTATCTTTAAGCGACGTTCTTTAAATAAGGTTTACTGCCTGTATTAGTTATTTTTTTTGATAAACTCAACAGAGATTCTTTAAAAAAGGGTGAGTTTAAGCTGTAAAAGCAAGCCGTCATTGAACGGATCCTTGATCAGTTTGTTAGCCCTAAACTTGTTTTTAAGGAGTTTATACAAAAACCCAATACTAATACAGGCTTTTTTTATGCATTAAAAATAGATATATGGACATAATATTAATGGTGGTTATTGGCGTTGTTTGCCTGGGAGCGGGATTTGGTATTGCGAAGATGTTGGAGAGAAACAACGCTTCCCGAATCGTAAAAGGCGCAAAAAAATCGGCAGCTTCAATATTGAAAGAAGCTAGAAATGAAGCCGAGAGTATAAAAAAGGATAAAATCCTTCAGGCTAAAGAAAAATTCCTCGAATTAAAATCCGAATACGAAAAGGTCATTTTAGGTCGGGATAAAAAAATTGCTGAAGCAGAAAAACGAATTAAAGATAAAGAATCCCAAGTTTCCAGTGAATTGGCGAAGAACAAGAACCTGAATAGGGATCTGGAAGAAAAAATACAAGATTACGATACCCGAAACGAATTCTTGGGGAAAAAACAACAAGAAATTGAAAAACTGCACAATTCAAAAGTGCAACAACTGGAAGTCATTTCCGGACTTTCGGCCGAAGATGCCAAATCCCAATTGATTGAATCTTTAAAAGAAGTAGCCAAGAGCGATGCAATGGCTTTGATTCAAAATACAATTGAAGAAGCAAAATTAACCGCACAGCAGGAAGCCAAGAAAATTGTTGTAAATACGATTCAAAGAATAGGTACCGAGGAAGCGATTGATAATTGCGTTTCGGTATTTAACTTGGAAAGTGACGATGTGAAAGGAAGAATTATTGGAAGGGAAGGACGTAATATCAGAGCTATTGAAGCCGCAACTGGTGTTGAAATTATCGTTGACGATACCCCTGAAGCAATCATTCTTTCTTGCTTTGATTCCGTTCGTAGAGAAGTCGCAAGATTGTCCTTGCACAAATTGGTAACCGACGGAAGAATTCACCCGGCACGTATCGAAGAGGTTGTAAAAAAGACAAGAAAACAAATTGACGAAGAGATTATTGAAGTCGGAAAACGAACGGTAATCGATTTAGGAATTCACGGATTGCATCCAGAATTGATTAAAATTGTTGGAAGAATGAAATATCGTTCTTCTTACGGCCAAAACTTATTACAACATTCACGTGAGGTTGCAAAATTATGTAGCGTAATGGCTTCGGAATTGGGATTGAACCCTAAATTGGCAAAACGCGCCGGACTTCTTCATGATATTGGTAAAGTTCCGGATACAGAAACTGAAGTTCCACACGCGATTTTAGGAATGCAATGGGCAGAGAAATTTGGGGAAAAGCCGGAAGTTTGTAACGCTATTGGTGCGCATCACGATGAAATTGAAATGACGTCGTTATTATCTCCAATTGTTCAGGTTTGTGATGCAATAAGTGGAGCAAGACCGGGCGCAAGACGACAAATTGTTGAATCTTACATTCAACGTTTGAAAGATCTTGAAGATATTGCATTTGGTTTCAGCGGCGTGAAAAAAGCTTATGCTATTCAGGCTGGTCGCGAATTGCGTGTGATTGTTGAAAGTGAAAAAGTTTCCGACGAAAAAGCAGCAAATCTTTCTTTTGAAATTTCGCAGAAGATTCAAACCGATATGACTTATCCCGGACAAGTGAAAATTACGGTGATTCGGGAAACAAGAGCAGTAAATATTGCTAAATAGAATTGATTTAAATCGATTTTCCAAATATAAAAAATCCCGAAGCTGCGGGATTTTTTAATCTTTTAAAGGTTCAATTCTCCGGGTACTCGCATCATTTTTTCCCATTTTTGAATTTGGAATTTGTTTTCTTGGGAAATTTAACCACTTGGTGAATTTACATCAAGGTAATTCATTTTATGACAGTGGATCATTCTTCCGTTCATCAACTTCTTCACCCGGAAAGGTTTCTTTTACAATATTCAATGCTTCATCATAATGATCTTTATGTGCAAATAATTGAACTTGTCCAGGAAAACCGCCACCGAAACCGGCTCTTAATCCAGCTTCGAAATCATTTCTGGTCACAGAATCGATTCCTCTGGTTCTGAAAAGATCTTGAAGTAAATCAACATTGGGTTCAAGACCCGTATAAATACGTATGAAATTTGTATTTTCCATGATTCTTACTTTTTCTAAAAGTAAAAAATCAAGATCAGAGAACTAAACTAATTAAACAATGTTTAACTAAAAAACGGTTTGAATGTCTATAATTATCTCAGTTCAGCATTCAGTTGGCTCTCAAACTCATACTGAAGCTTGCCCATAATTTTATCAATCTGTTTATCTGTAAGTGTTTTCTCTTGATCTTGTAGCGTAAAACTCACGGCATAACTTTTCTTGCCTTCCGGAAGATTTTTTCCTTGATAAACATCAAAAAGATTCACGTTCTTCAAGTATTTCTTCTCCGTTGAGGTTGCAATATTGTAAATTTCTTCAAACTGTACAGAATCATCCAAGAGTAAAGCAAAATCCCTTCTGACGGCTTGAAATTTTGAAATTGGAACAAATTTATTGCCTACAGATTTGGCAGCTTCAACAACATTGGTCCAATTAAAATCGGCATAAAGAACTTCTTGATTGATGTCGAATTTCTTCAAAATGCTCTTTTTTACAACTCCAAATTCCACAAGTTTTAGTTTTCCGGAATTATAAATAATCCCTTCGGCCAACACATCGTTGTTAATTGGGGTCGATTTTATATTTCCAATTCCCAATCTCTCCAAAATAACCGTAACGATACCTTTCATATAGAAGAAATCGCTTTTGTAGGTGGAAGCTGTCCAATTTTCAGCTTTTTTACTTCCCGTAATCAGAAGACTCAAATGTTTATGCTCTTCACGACCTTTTGGAAAGTTATGGTAGGTTTTTCCAAATTCGAAAAATTTCAAATCTGATTTTTTTCTATTAATGTTATAACTAATTGCTTCCAATCCCGAAAATAATAGAGATTGTCTTAAAACCGATAAATCCTGACTCAACGGATTCAACATTTGAACGTTGTGCTCCTCCTTTAAATCTGCGCTTAAAGAAGCATGTGCGGGTGTGGTAAGGGAATTTGCCATGGTTTCATAAAAACCAAGGGCCGTCAGTTGGTTCGCAATAATGTTCTGTAACTTGTAATCTTCATATTTTGAAGATATGGCCACGGAAGCATTTATTTTTTCTCCAAATTCTATATTGTTATAGCCGTAAACACGTAAAATTTCTTCAATTACATCGGCTTCCCTTTGCACATCCACACGATAAGCAGGAATGGTCAGTCCCATTCCGCTTTCCGTAATATTTGTTACTTTAATTTCGAGGGAAGAAAGAATCTCTTGTATTGTATCTTTTTCCAAGAACTGACCAATGAGTTTGTTGACTTTTTCATAAGTTAAAAACACTTGGAAATCCTCAATTTTCTTCGGATAAATATCGGTTAAATCACTGGAGACAATTCCTCCTGCAATTTCTTGAATTAAAAGTGTTGCTCTTTTTAGAGCATATTCGGTAATGTTCGGATCGATTCCTCTTTCAAATCTAAAAGAAGCATCTGTGCTCAATCCATGTCTTTTCGCGGTTTTTCTGATACTCACCGGATTAAAATATGCGCTTTCCAGAAAAATACTCTGTGTATTTTTTGTCACGCCGCTTTCCAATCCACCAAAAACTCCCGCGATTGCCAAGGGTTTTTCCGCGTCACAAATCATTAAATCCTCGGCACTTAATTTTCTTTCTATTTCATCAAGGGTGGTAAATTTTGTGCCTTCAGGTAGCGTTTTGACAATAATTTTATTACCCGAAATTTTTGAAGTGTCAAAAGCATGTAAAGGCTGTCCCAATTCGTGAAGTACATAATTGGTTGCATCTACAATGTTGTTTTTTGGGGTTATTCCAATTGCACGTAATTTATTTTGAAGCCATTTCGGGGAATCTTTTACTTCGATGTCAGAAATAATCAATCCGCAGTAACGCGGAGCCAGTAAATGGTCTTCAACAGCAATGTTTATTTGCTGACTTCTATTTTCTACGTGAAAACTGCTGACAGAGGGTGTGTTAACCGGAACATTTATATTTTGCTCCAACAATCCCGCTCGTAAATCGCGTGCAACGCCCCAATGACTCATGGCATCTGCACGATTTGGTGTCAATCCTATTTCAAATACTTCGTCATTTTCAACTTCAAAAATTTCAGAAATAGGTGTTCCGGGAATGGCTTTTTTATCAAGCACCATAATTCCGTCATGACCTTTACCCAATCCTATTTCATCTTCGGCACAAATCATTCCATGACTGTTTTCACCTCTTATCTTTCCTTTTTTGATCGTCCAAGCTGTGCCTTTATCATCGTATAAAGTAGTTCCTATTGTCGCAACTGGTACCTTTTGTCCTTGCGCGACATTTGGTGCACCGCAAACAATTTGAATAGGTTCTTTGGCGCCAATATTAACAGTGGTTAGTTTTAATCTGTCGGCGTTTGGATGCTGTTCGCAAGTTAAAACCTCACCAACCACAATCCCTTTCATTCCACCTTTTACACTTTCAAAAGAATCGATCCCTTCAACTTCAAGACCTAAATTTGTTAGCAAAGCGCCTGTTTTTTCTGCTTCCCAGTCAATTTTAATAAAACTCTTTAACCAGTTATAGGATATCTTCATTTCTTTTGATTTACAATCGGCAAAGATAGGTTTTTGCCCAATCTTCAGCAAAGGGATTTATTTGCTTTTTAAGTTTTAATTATTATTCTCAATAGGGCAAATCCTTTACTGGCTTTGTATTTTTGTGAGTCCAGAAAAGCTTAAACATGGCGGAATTACTTCCTCTTTTTCCCTTACAAATTGTTGTATTTCCGCACGAAAAACTGCCTCTACATATTTTTGAAAACCGATATAAAGA
The DNA here is from genome assembly GCA_035705495.1 of Salinimicrobium sp. Lineage (GTDB taxonomy): Bacteria > Bacteroidota > Bacteroidia > Flavobacteriales > Flavobacteriaceae > DASSWB01. The sequence continues at coordinate 13,194 of DASSWB010000026.1, forward strand.
GTTGATAAAAGATTGTGAACTGAACAATTCAAGCTTCGGAATCCCCGCGTATTTAAACGGTTCAATGGAATTTGGTACGGAAATGAAAATTATAAAAGTTGCAAAAATCTATGAAAGTGGTGCGGCCGATGTGATTTGTGAAGCTTCCAAGGTTTTTGAAATAAAAGAGTTTTATCTTCAGCAGACAGGAAAACCGTATGCCGGGGGAATTGTTGAATACCTCGAAAATATCAATGATGGAAAATTTATTCAGCAAGAAAAATTACGTTCGCTCGTTCAGCAATTATATATCTTGCTTGGTGTACCACCCATAAATATACCTTCGGAAAAAATTTCGAGTTTTACTTTTCCACATAAAATCGGACTCTCGGTACAGCAAGAATATAACTTGTTGCGAATGACTTCTGAATCGGAGCGATTGGATTATTTGATTTTACATTTGGAATTTGCCATTCCGCTGGTCAAGGAAATCAATAGAACTCAAGAAGTCATCGAGATGAACGGACATTTCAAGAATTTTGATCCATTGGATTTTGGGGATTTTGTATGGGAGAAGAAATAGAATAATGTTTCTTTTTTCCTTTGGACCCGATTCTTTTGAAGTGAAAAAATATTGGTAGAATCCTATTACATTTGTTACTTTTGTAATCCATAAAACTAATTTGAAGAATACCTGATATGAATTTACACGAATTTCAAGGAAAAGAAATATTAAACAGTTTTGGAGTGCGTATTCAGCGCGGTATTGTAGCTCAAAACCCTAAAGAGGCTGTAGAAGCTGCAAAAAAATTAACCGAGCAAACCGGAACTGGATGGCATGTTATTAAAGCCCAAGTTCATGCAGGTGGCCGCGGAAAAGGTGGTGGTGTGAAACTTGCCAAAAACCTTCAAGAAGTAGAAGATATTGCTGGACAAATCATCGGAATGAATTTAGTTACCCCGCAAACCAGTGCTGAAGGTAAAAAAGTTCATCAGGTGTTAATTGCTGAGGATGTATATTATCCCGGTGATAACAAACCCGAAGAATATTACATGTCAGTTCTTTTAAACCGCGGTATTGGTAGAAATATGATCATGTATTCTACGGAAGGCGGAATGGATATTGAAACCGTGGCCGAAGAAACTCCACATTTAATTTTTACCGAAGAAATTGATCCTGCAGTAGGATTACTTCCTTTCCAAGCAAGAAGAATTGCTTTCAATCTTGGTTTAAGCGGAAACGCATTTAAGGAAATGACAAAATTCGTGACGGCACTTTATAAAGCTTACATGGCTTCTGATGCTTCTCTTTTTGAAATCAATCCGGTTTTGAAAACAAGTGATGACAAAATCATGGCGGTTGATGCGAAGGTTTCTTTAGATGACAATGCACTTTTTCGCCATAAGGATTATGCGGAAATGAGAGATATTCGTGAAGAAAGCCCAGTGGAAGTGGAAGCACGTGAAGTTGGTCTTAATTATGTGGATCTTGATGGAAATGTTGGTTGTATGGTGAACGGTGCCGGACTTGCGATGGCAACGATGGATTTGATCAAACAAGCCGGTGGGGAACCTGCAAATTTCCTTGATGTTGGAGGAACGGCTGATGCAAAAAGAGTAGAAGAGGCTTTCCGTTTGATCTTGAAAGATGAAAATGTAAAAGCTATCTTGGTAAATATTTTCGGTGGAATTGTTCGTTGTGACCGAGTGGCCCAAGGAATTGTAGATGCATACAAAAATATGGGAGATACTATTAAAGTTCCTATTATTGTACGTCTTCAAGGAACAAACGCCGATATTGCAAAAGAATTGATTGACAACAGCGGATTAGATGTTCAGAGCGCTATTGAATTCCAAGAAGCAGCAGATAAAGTGCAAGCTGTACTTGCATAAAAGTAGTAGCCCTCACCCCCGCCTCTCCCCAAGGGAGAGGAGCTAACCAAAATTTTTAGTAAATAAAACTATCCTTTAGAGTTCCCTTCCCTTCGGGAAGGGTTAGGGATGGGCTCCTTTTCACAAATGCAGTCCACATTCAGTTTTTGGGTTGTTGTTCCATCTGCCATTTCTGTCTTCTCCTGGAACAGTACAATGCGTGCAGCCTATTGAATTATAGCCTTTGGCAACTAACGGATGAAAGGGAAGATTGTGTTTGGCAATATACGTGTCCCGTTCTTCTTTGCTAACATCCAGCAATGGATAAAACTTTAAAATATTTCCTCTTTTTTCAAAAATATCCAGACTGGATCTGTGATCGCTTTGCCAGCTCATTAATCCAGAAACCCAAAGCGTATAATTTTTTTTCAGTAAGTCCAAAGGCTTTACTTTGTTTATGCTGCAACAGAAATCCGGATTTTTTCTCCAAGTTTCATCTTGGGTCGTAAAATCGTGTTCTTCTTTTATCGCACTCACCGAAATCACCTCCAAATTATATAAATCGGTTAATTTTTCCTTGTATTTCAGGGTTTCATCAAAGTGATAACCCGTGTCAATAAAAAAGACTTTCTGGGATTTGTTATGATCTGAAATTAATTTGAGTAAAAAAGCTGAAGTTGCCGCAAACGAACTTGTCAGCATGATTTCTTCAACATCAAAATCTTTGTAAATTTCTTTTATGCGCTGCGTTACAGTTAACGAGCGATACTTTTTATTCAATTCAGATATTTCTTCTTCAGAAATAATCCTTTTTTCAAACGCTAAATTCATTGTTTTTTAGGAAGGGGAGGTTTGTTTTCTTTTTTGGGCGGCATGGGTCCGCGTAAATGAATAATAAGGCCATTGAGGAAATTCCGCAGTATTTGGTCTCCGCATTCCATATATTTGGGATGATCTTCACTTCTAAAAAATGCGCCCAACTCGGCCTTGGTCACTTTAAAATCGACTAAAGCACAAATTTTCACAATATCGTCATCACGTAATTTATGTGCGACCCTTAATTTTTTAAAAATATCATTGTTTGATAATGCCATGGATTCAATTTTACCTGGATTAATAGAGATCTTTTATTTTTTGTAATTTCTCTTTCCACATTTCGAGTTGTTCTTTTTGTTTCTCAATATTCTTGTGAACTTCCCGTACCAATGGATTATCAGAATTGGCATTACTGAAAAATTGAAGGTTGTTTTCCAGTTGTCTGATTTCTGCCTGGGTTTCTTCTACTTTCTTAGATAAGAAATAATGTTCGTTTTTTAATTTTGAAACATCGTCAGCATCATTTAATATTTGGATTTTGTTGTCAAATTTCAACATCTCCGCTTCAGATTTTTTCAAATCCAGTTGACCAAATAAATGATCTATCGCTTTGTTGAATTTTCCTTCAATAAATCGCACTTTGTGATTCACGTTTCCAATTTCTTTCCAACGTGCAATAAACGATTTTATGATTGCAAGTTTGGCTTCGTGATCTCCAGATAATTCGGTGTTTTTCACCTCATCCAGAAGTGCTTTTTTCTGTTCAAAAGCTTGTCCTTCTTCTTTGTTTTCTTCATTTCTTTCAGCATGTAATCTGTCAAAGAAATGATTACAAGCTGCTTTGAACCTTTTCCAAATTTTGTCGCTGTCTTTTCTGGGAACATGGCCAATTTTCTTCCAATCGTCCTGAATTTTTTTCATGACCGCAACGGTGGCCTTCATGTCTTCATTGTCCTTGTTCTCTTCAGCAATTTTCACCAGTTCCAACTTCTTCTCTAAATTGTCGAACTGCTCTTTCTTGAGATTTTTGTAATAAGCATTTTTATTTCTGTTGAATTGCCTCACCGTTTTTTTGAAGTCGGTCCAGATTTCATCTGTGGCTTCTCTTGGTACTTTTCCCGCGTTAAAAAACTCGGTTCTTAAAGCTTCTACATTTTTTATTTGTTGCTGTAACTGCTGATGTGATTGTCCTTGAATGTCAACAACTTCATTGAGTTTCTGAATAATTTCTTTCTTTTTCTCTAGGTTTTTTTCACGTTCCTGATCGAGTTGTTTGAAATATTCTTGGCGTTTATCGTGGATTTTTTTTGTCGCTTCACTGAAACGCTCCCAAAGTTCATCCCGATACTCTTTCGCAACTGGACCCAAATCTTCCTTCCACATTTTGTGCAGCATTTGAAGCTCCCGGAACGCTCTATTGGTATCTTCCTCTTGCGCCAATTCGTCAGCGCGGTCTATTATTTTTAATTTTTGCTCAAGATTATGTTTGAAGTCCAAATCCCTGAACTCTCTGTTCAAGTGAAGAAAATCATAAAAATTCTCAACATGATGGTGGTAATTGTTCCAAACATTATTGTATTTATCACGCGGAATTGCTCCTGCTGCCTTCCAGCGCTCCTGAAGTTCTTTAAAGTGTTTGTAGGTTGTATTGATGTTTTCCTCAACATCTATCAAACCTTTCAATTCCTCAATGATCTGCAATCGTTTTTTTAGATTTTCTTCAAGGTTCTGTTTGAGGTTTTGATAGTATTTATTCCTTTTCTCCTTGTAATCAAAATATACATCGCTGTATCTTTTTTTCAGGGGAGTGGAATAATGGAAATCGATAATGTTTCCTCCTTCAGCAAGAAATTCTTCTTTTTTCTCTTCAAAATCTTCCTCAAACTTGTTGTTGAATTCCGTTTTTATTTCTTCAACATGATCGCGAATTGCCTGAATTTTATAATTTTTCACCAGATGCTCCAATTCATTTACAAGTTGTTCCTGAGTCATTTTTTCATACTCTTTCACAGGAATTCCGTGTTTTTCATTGGTGGTTTCATCTTCACTTTCTTCCGCAACCGCATCGTCCATTTCACCTTGTGCATCTTTTTTCTTGGTAGATGCATCCTCTTTCCCTTCAGTGTTGGCAGCGACAAGAGTCTCTTCGGTTCGGATTTCTGATTTTTCAGCTGATGCTTCAGATTCTTCAACCATGGCATCTTCTATACTGTTCTGTTTTTTTTCGTCCGAATTTTCTGTGGCTTGTTCCTGAAGTTGATCGTTCGTGGTTTCCTCTTCCAAAGGTTTCTCCACAATATTTTCTGCAGGTTGGTTCCCTGCATTTATTTTTTCTTCGGAATTGATTTGATCAGGAGAAAGTTGCTTTGGTTGCTCTTTTTCGGACATTTTTTTCAATGTTAGGTTCGTCTAGATTATAATCTCGAAAGATAGTAACTCCGTTAAAATCTGCCAAATGATTGCAATGCTTTAAAACGAAATAAATAGGTTTACAAGGTATTCCAAATCTTCCAAGCTTCTTCGGCCTGAATTTGAAGCATTTTATAACCGTTTGAAGTGGTGGCACCATTTGCTTCTGCCAGTTTCATCAATTTGGTTTTTTCTGGATTGTAAATCAAATCGAAAACCAGATTTTTTGAAGTTAAAAAATCGGTTGGAAAGGGTGGTAATTGATCGATTTCAGGGAAAGTGCCTAAAGGAGTACAGTTGATTATGACGCTAAATTCCTGTACGATGGCTCGGGTTATATTTTCATAATTCAAAAAACCGATTTCATTTTTTCTGGAAACAAATCGGTAAGTGATACCCAATTTTTCCAAGGCGTAAGCAATTGCTTTTGATGCGCCTCCAGTTCCTAAAATAAGTGCTTTTTTGTGGTGGGGAAGAAGTTGAGGTTTGATCGCTTCTAAAAAACCAATAAAATCGGTATTGAACCCAATATATTTGTCGTTTTTAAGTTTAATAGTGTTCACGGCACCTATGTTTTCGGCATCTGGAGTCAATTCATCCAAAAATTTTATAATTTTTTCTTTGTACGGAATCGTGACATTCAGACCTGAAATTTCTTGTTTTTTTATTTCTGAAAAATCCGAAATATCAGTGAGGTCAAAGTTTTGATAAGTTGCAAAAATTCCTAACGCTTCAAATTTTTTTTCGAAATAGGTTTTGGAAAAGGAATAGGATATATTTTTTCCAATCAAACCGAATTTACGCGGATTTTCCCTTTGAAATTCTTTTTTCATATCGTTCCAAAGCTAAAACAATTAAAATCCCGACGAAAATAAAAAATACGGCGATCCAAGTTTCTTTACTGTGGACATCAGGCCAATAACGTACATAACTTTCAATAATTTTTTCACCGGACGAATTCAAGATTTCGTTTCCGGTTTCATCTCTTCGGAACAGTTTGTGCTTCCAAGGCCATACCACGCCAAGTGAACCGGTAATAAAACCAATAATGCTTGCGTATGTAGCCGTTTTAAAATGTTTCAGCAAATATCCCAGAAGATGTGACAAGGTGACTAAACCGACTAATGATCCGAGGGTGAAAACAATCAAAACTTGTAAAAGACGAATTCGAGTTTCATCATAGATAAAAGAGAAATCCCCTTGAAAAATATCCACAATTGTCAGGTATAGGGAATTCACGGAATCTACCAGTAGCAGCACATAATTTCCCAACAACATAATAATGAATGATCCTGAAAGTCCAGGCAAAGTCTGACCTGAAACTCCTATAATTCCGCAGAGGAAAACAAACCACAAATTATCGTTTTCATTGGCGGGATCAAAAAAGCTGATGCTGATACCCGCGATAAAACCTAATAGAATCAATCCGATATTCCGCTTGGTCCAATCGTCAAAATCTTGGCCTACGTAGTATATAGAGCCGAGAATCATTCCGAAGAAAGCCGACCAAACATAGAGTTCATGTTGTTGTAAAAGGTAATCCAAAAGCAGAGAAACGCTGAAATAGCTGATTACCATACCCAGAATCAGCAGCGTCAAAAACCTTCCGTTTATATATAAATAAAATGATTTGAACCTTCCGTTGATCAGGAACTTGAAAGCTTTGGAATTGACTCTTTGAAGCGAATAAATAAATTCTTCATAAAAACCGGCCACGAAAGCGACCATTCCGCCGGAAACACCTGGAACTTTATTGGCTGCACCCATTCCAATCCCTTTCAGGATCAAGAATATCTTATCGCTAAAAGTTCTGGAGGCTTGCATTTATATTTTTCCTTTCTTTCTTACAGCGTATTTTTCTAAAAGGAAAATAGTCAAGAAACCAACAACACCAAATATAATAGCCGTTATGATCTGCGGATCTCCGGAAAAATTGTTTGGTAGAACACTTTTCTCCAATATTGGTACAATTTCGTTATGCGAGTTTGTGTATGTTGAAACCACTTCTTTCCAAGGCCAAATTTTATTCAAGGAACCAATCATAAATCCTGTGAGAAGAGCAAGTGTCAAATTCTTGTAATTGTCAAACATCCAGGTTAAGACCTTGGAAAATAATTTAATACCTAAAATAGCACCAACAGCGAAAACTGCTAACTTGGAAACGGCCGATACGACCAAATCCCAATTTAAAGAAAAAACACCGGAACTTAAATCATTGATGCTTCCAATAACCGAATGGTAAGATCCCATTAGAAGGAGGATAAACGAACCTGAAATCCCCGGTAATATCATAGCGATAATAGCAATGAAACCTGAAAAAAACAAAAACCAATAACTATCTGGCGAAGCTATGGCCTCGGCAATGGTAATATAATAAGAAACCGCCACGCTCAATAATGTGCAAATGATGCTAACGAGGTTCCATTTTTCGATTTGATTAAAAATATAAACGATACTCGCAATGACAAGTCCGAAGAAGAAAGACCAAATCGCAATGGGTTCATTGGTCAATAAATAGGTAATTACCTTTGCAAAGGACAAAATACTTATTCCAATACCAAGCAATAATGAGAACAAAAAATTGAGGTTGTATTCTTTCCAAGCTTTCTTTAATCCCTCACGTTTTGCGACCACAAAAAATTTGAAATCGAGTTTGTCAATTGTATTGATCAGTTCCTCATAAATACCGGAAATAAAGGCTATTGTTCCGCCCGAAACTCCTGGAACCACATCAGCGGCTCCCATGGCCATTCCTTTTAATGTTGTTTTAGCATAATCTGCAAAAGAGCGTTGCATTTTTCTCGATTTTAGAAAGCTAAAGTAATTAAAATGCTATGATTGCTGCTTATATGCGGAGATAATTTTTTGGATAGGTTCTTGGTCAAATACGCTGGGGAAAAGTTCTTCGATAATGATATAGTATTCAACATCAATTTTCAATGCATTTTTCAAATGGAAAAAACCTTTCTCGTTTTGCTCCAAATAAAAGAAAAGCCCTGCCAATCGATATTCTATTTCTGCGGTTTCAGGATAAAATTCATAGGCATGAAACAGGTTTTGAATTGCTGTTTCAAATTCCCCTAGGTTGATGAGGATATCGCAACGTTTAATCCATGTTTCGAGTTCGTAGTTACCCAGATCCAAGCTTTTTTTGTAGCCTTTTTCAGCCTCTTTTAGGAAATACAGTTTATTGTTGATTTTCGCATAACGCTTCCAATACAAAACATTGTCTTCATCAATACTAATTGCTTTATTGATGTAAAAAAGTGCCTTTTGATAATCCATTTTTTTGTAATAAAAATCGGTTATCGCAATCCATCCTTTATCCAGTAAGGGATCTTCATGCACGGTTTTGCTGTAATTTTCCAAAGCGAGATCGTGCAAACCCAATTTTTCATAACATTTACCTATTCGGAGGTAAGCGAAAGAAGTGGGGTCATCCAATTCCAAAGTGATGTTGTAATTTTCAATCGCTTCATTATAACGCTTCAGTTTTTCGAGAACTTTCCCTTTTTCAAGGTAGGCTCCAAGAAAGTACTCGTCGCTTATAATGGCAAAATCAAAAGATCTTAAAGCTTTTTCATATTGTTTTAAATCGAAATATTGTTTGCCTAGTTGATGCCAAGCTACTTCACAATATGGGTTTTTGTCCAGAAATTCGTTTAGGAAATCGATTGCTTCGCCAGATTGTTCTAAAAAATCAAAACAATACATGATGTTGTAAAGCGCAGAATAATCTTCTTCATCTGCTTCCAAACATTTTATAAAGTTGTTTTTGGCATTTTCATAATCTTCCAGAAACAAAAATTCCATGCCCATCAATGAGTAAACATCGGCCTCATCTACAGTCATTTCCAAAGCCAACTTAAGCATTTTTATTGCTTCTTTGTGCTTGTCTTTTTTAGAGAGAATGTTCGCTTTTTGTATATAAATTTCTTCGTTTGAGGATTCTAACTGATATAATTCGCCCAAAATTCCATCCGCCAAATCCAGTTTGTTTTCAAAAACAAGGATTTCGACCTTAAGTAATTTTAGATTTGTTGAGGAGGGATGCTGTGCCAAACCCAATTTGACAGCTTTTTTTGCAAGTGCTATTTTTCCATTTTCCAAATAATGATGTACAATATTTTCAAATTCTTCAGAATCGAAAAATAATACATCATTTGTTTTTAGCATGGATTCGAAACGGACAAGGGAGAAATTATTTTCTTCGTTATGGCTTAATTGCATACGTAAGGAGTTGCTGATTTCTACAGTATTAAATTTATAAATGATAACGCATGCGTCGGGTGAATATTTGAATTGTTGTTAACAAAGTAATCAACAAATTTTCATTTTGAATGCATGAGCTCATCCAGAACATCAATAATAATACCACATCCCTCCAAAATCTCTTCTTCGGAAATTGTTAGCGGTGGCGTTATTCGAATGGCACGTTGTTCAAAAAGTAACCAAAAGAGAATCAAGCCTTTATCTTTACATTTTAAAATCACTTCGTTTGTAATTTCTGCGGATGGTAAAATGGCAGCCAACATTAATCCGCTTCCCCTGATTTCTGAAATGAGCGGATGTTTCAAATTTTCCCGAAACAGTTTTTCCTTCCTTAATGTTTCGGGAATTAAATCCGTGGAAATAAGCTCCTTCAAAGTAGCAAGAGCAGCTGCGGCAATCACCGGATTTCCGCCAAAAGTAGTAATATGCCCCATTTTCGGATTATAAGACAAAGTATCCATCACGGCGGAAGAAGCTGTAAAAGCTCCAATTGGAAGTCCGCCGCCCATTCCTTTTCCCATGACAACAATATCTGGCACGACACCAAAATTTTCAAAACCAAAAAGTTTGCCTGTCCGTCCAAACCCTGGCTGTATTTCGTCTAAAATCAGCAGTGCGCCGACTTCCTCACAACATTTTTTTACTTTTTGCAAATAATTATTTTTCGGCAAAATAAATCCCGCGCCTCCTTGGATTGTTTCCAGTATGACAGCCGCAGTTTTTTCGGTGATTTTTGAAATTTCGGCGACATTATTAAATTCCAGGAAATCGATATCACCAATTAGAGGTCTGAACGGTTTTTGGCGTTCTTCAAAATTCATCAAACTCAACGATCCCATCGTATTTCCGTGGTAGGCATTTTTTGCAGCAAATATTTCGGTTCTCCCCGTAAATCTTCGAGCTAATTTCAACGCACCTTCTATTGCTTCGGTTCCCGAATTCGTCAAATAAGTTTTCTCCAACGGGTCTGGAAGGTTTTCGGACAATAATTTACTGAGATCAACGGCAGGTTGTTGCGCGTACTCTCCGTAAACCATTACATGCATATATTTGTCAAGCTGATTTTTTACCGCGTTTAAAACATTGGGATTTCCATGACCCACACTAACGGCCGAAACTCCGGCAACAAAATCCAAATGTTTTTTTCCGTCTGAAGTATAAATATAAGATCCACGTGCATGAGAAACTTCCAACCCGAGCGGAAATAGGGAAGTCTGTGCTTGGTATTTTAAAAAGTCCTTGCCTAACATTTATTCTTCTTTTAAAGGAGCTAAATTCATAGATTCAATTTCCGCCGGCGGATTCTGATCTTCTCCCTCTTCTTGAAGATCATTGCTTTCCAGACGTGAATTCTTATTTAACAAAGACCTGCCTTTTTCATTTTCAAAAAAATCTTTTTCTTCCTTCGGAACTTCCAAACCTCTTATTTCAGGCAATTCCAATGGTGGTTCACCTTTGAATAAATCTTCTTTGGTTTCCAACCTTTCATCGCCTCGCCAGTTGAAACCACGCAATTGTCTTACGTTTTCGGGAAAATCTGCTTCGGGGAATAAATTACCATCAATTTGTTTGAAATAGTAAATATCTTCAATTTGCCGATTGTTGATCAATAACCTGATTGATGAAGAAAGTGTTTTGTTGATGCCAACCAATTCGCCATCATCATTTCGGGAATAAAAAATAGTTTCGGTATTTTTCAGGATATCGACTTGATACAGTTCGTTTTCCGAAAAAAGACCGACAAGTTCTTTTCCCTTCACCTGATTAAATCCGCCAAGGCTATCCTGCTGGATCATAAACGCATTGTAAAACACCTTGAGTGAATCCAATTCCTCACTTTTGGGTTTATTTTTTAAATGGATTGTATCTCCGGTCATTTGTCCGTTGGACGACCAAACAACGGGATTTCCCAACATTTGGGTCAATCCTGTTTTTTCATTGACGTGAATGGAATCACTTTTACCACTCATGTCACTTTTAAAAATCCGCACATCTCGAAAACCTCTAATAATTCGATTATCCGGTTTTCCGGTGACCATTAAAGTATCTCCGTGAATGTAAATGGAATCCTTTTCTTGAATACTAATCGCGACTGCTCTTTTTGTGATAAAAACTGAATCTTTTTCCCGAAAAACTTCGGCATAATGCCCTCGAATAACGCTGTTATTAATTGTATCGGTCACTACAATATTATTAGTGGCAGAAGCGAAATTAGTGTTACGATTAAAGTAAAGACTATCGCCTTCAAGTTTTCTATTTTCGTAATTAATCGTCGAATTTTTTACAAAATAGCCTGTATCACCTCTCGTATCATAAAACCCTCTTTCACAGTAAACCGTACTCGTGGGACTCGTAATTGTTGTGGGGCCGTAGAAAAAGGCATGGCCATTATCAGAATAAAAGTCGAGTTGGGCTGAATTAATTTCGTATTTCGGGTTAACTAGTTTTACATTGGATGCAAACGAATACTTTTTTGATTTCAGAAAATACCTTCCAATTTTACTTGTCAGGACACTGGCCGTGTCCCGAATGGTTCCGCCGCTTTTATAATACGCTTCCTGTTTGAGTCGGTCAAAAAATAGCGAATCGGTGGCCAAAGAAGAATTAGGATCCCGAAGCATTACATCTCCACTCGCAAAGGCAAATTGAGTAGTTCCATTGTATTCAGCGTAATTACTGCTCATTTTAATCGTATCACCTTGATTCATCCTCACGTTTCCGTAGGCCCTAAAAAAGTTTTCCGCTTCGTAATGAATTGCTTGATCACACCATATTTCTATTCCTTTGTGCTTAAAATAGACTTGGTTTACAACTTTACTTAAGATGATGGCACCTGGATATTTTTCTTCATCTTTTAAGGTCCTGTCGCTGGTATAATCAATCTGCCGTTCTTGCGCGGAAAGTATATTTCCGAAGCAAAAGAAACAAATAATCAAAATCAAGTACCGTAGTCGTTTCAAGATGTGAATTTTAGTCTGCAAAAATAACGAAATCCAAGGGATTTCATTGTGATTGGAAAACGAGGTTGTGTAAAAGAAGTTTATTTAATGAGAACCTGAGCTTATCAGGTTCTCATTTATACTGGAATCATGTCTTGTTTGATTCCGAATTCAATTCAAAATCAAGAATTTTTTATTTGAAGAAAACTTTTCGATTTAAAAAAATCTTAGCGCAATATCGTTTGCTCCCTATCTGGTCCAACAGATACTAGTTTGATCGGCACACCAACTTCTTCTTCAATAAAACTGATGTAATCATTTAATTCTTTCGGGAATTCTGAAACATCTGTTATTTTGGTCAGATCTTCTTTCCAACCTTTCATTTTTGTATATACGCAAGTAACGTTTTCTGCCTCAATATTGTATGGCAAATGCTTGATTTCAGAGCCTTTATGATTATATGCGGTACAGATTTTTAAATTTGAAAAACCACTTAGAACGTCGGCCTTCATCATCATTAATTGTGTAACACCATTTATTTCAACTGCATATTTTAAAGCGACAAGATCTAACCAGCCACAACGACGTGGTCTTCCGGTTGTGGCGCCAAATTCGTTTCCTACACGGCCCATTCTTTTCCCGTCTTCATCATTCAATTCTGACGGAAACGGACCACTTCCAACGCGCGTTGCATAAGCCTTAAAAATACCATAGACTTCCCCGATTTTATTTGGGGCAATTCCCAAACCGGTACACGCTCCTGCAGCCGTGGTATTGGATGAAGTTACAAAAGGATAAGTCCCAAAATCAATGTCCAAAAGAGAACCTTGCGCTCCTTCTGCCAGAATTGTTTTCTCTTCTCTTTGCGCCTGAAACAAATATTCTTCGCTATCAATAAACTGCAAAGTTTTGAGCATTTCCACAGCGCTGAAAAAATCCTTTTCCAATTCTTCCAAACTGTATTGCACGTCCACATTGTAAAAAGCAATCATCGCTTCATGCTTGTTTGCCAAGTGGCGGTATTTTTCTTTCCAATCCGGAAGTTCGAGGTCACCGACCCTAATTCCGTTTCTTCCGGTTTTATCCATGTAAGTCGGGCCAATTCCTTTAAGGGTGGAGCCGATTTTTGCTTTGCCTTTGGAAGTTTCGGAAGCAGCATCCAATAAACGATGTGTTGGTAAAATAAGATGCGCTTTTCTGGAAATCAGAAGTTTATTCTGAAAATCGACATCGTATTTTTTTAGATCTTCCAGCTCTTTTTTGAAAATCACAGGGTCAATAACCACTCCGTTCCCAACGATATTTATCGCGTTTTTGTGAAAAATTCCAGAGGGTATTGTGTGAAGAACATGTTTTATTCCGTTGAATTCCAAAGTATGTCCGGCATTGGGACCGCCTTGAAATCGCGCAATAATATCATAGTTTTTTGTGAGGACATCAACAATTTTCCCTTTTCCTTCATCACCCCATTGTAATCCGAGTAGTAAATCTACCGCCATGCTAAATTTTTTATAGTTATTCTGTTGCTTTTTTGTTTCCGTAAAAATATAGGGAATGATTCGAAATTTCTATATCAAAAACTTCTTCAATGGTTTTCTTGATACTGTAAATCCTAGGATCGCAAAATTCAATCACCTCACCAGTGTCTGTCAAAATAATGTGATCGTGGTTTCTGTCGAAAAATGATTTTTCATACTGCGCCTGATTTTTACCAAACTGATGTTTTCTAACCAGTGCGCATTCAAGAAGTAATTCAATAGTGTTGTATAAAGTAGCCCGGCTCACCCGATACTTTTTATTTTTCATTTTAATATAAAGCGATTCAATATCAAAATGTTCTTCACTTTCATATATCTCTTGTAAAATCGCAAAACGTTCAGGAGTTTTTCTATGGCCGTTTTCTTCTAAAAACTTGGTAAACACGTTTTTAACGATTGACTGATGACTATTATCCAAAGTTTGATCGTTCATAAGTTGTAGGAACAAAGGTACATATTATTCACGGGTTACCTTATCTATACCGTTGATTTTTTTAAGGTGTTCCATAAGGGTTTTTAATATGGAATTGTTTTTGACAATGACCGTTATTTTCCCTGTAAAAATGCCGTCGGAACTTTCAAAATTTATTTTTCGGATATTCACGTTCATGTTGTTCGAAATTTCCCGAGTCACTTCATTCACCAAACCAATGTTGTCAATACCGGTCAAACTGATCACCGATTTAAATTCTTCTTGAGACGAATCGATCCATTTTGCGGAAATGATCCGGTACGCAAAATTACTCTGGAGTTGAATCGCGTTTGGGCAATCCTTTTTATGAACTTTAATGCCTTCGCTAACGGTCAAAAATCCGAAGACACTGTCGCCAGGAATTGGATTGCAACAATTGGCAAGTTTGTAATCAAATTTTTCTTCTTCTTTTCCAAAAACAAGCTGATCATAATTTGCCGTTACCTCATCCTTATCAATATCCTCAGCAACATGAGGTTTTCTGATCTTGTTTTTGATGAAACTCATTAAAGCGTTGCTTCGGGAAGCAGCAAATTCTTTTAATTTGGTATTTTCAATACGACCTATCCCGACTCGATAGAATAAATCCAGACTTGTTTTCAGTTTGAAAAAAATGACAAGATCGTTCACCGTCTTTTCATTGAACGGAATTTTCTGTGCCTTCAGTTTTCGCCGAAGAATTGCTTTTCCTTCTTCCGCAATTTCCTTTTTCTCGTCTTTAAGAGACGATTTAATTTTGGCCCTCGCCCTTGCTGTTGTAGCGTAATCCAACCAGTTGGCCGTAGGTTTGCTTTTTTCCGAAGTAATAATATCGACTTGGTCACCGCTCTTTAGCTCGTGACTTAAAGGAACCAGTTTTCCGTTAACGCGGGCACCTCTTGTGTGTAAACCGATTTCTGTATGAATGCTGAAAGCAAAATCCAGTGGTGTAGCACCTTTGGGCAAGGATTTTAAATCCCCTTGCGGTGTGAAAACGAAGATTTCCTTGGAATATAAATTCAGTTTAAACTGCTCTACAAAATCGACCGCATTGATTTCTGATCCTTCCAATACTTCTTGAAGTTTGTTGAGCCATTCTTCAAGTCCTTTTTCCTCTTGAACCGAGCCTTGTTTGTATTTATAATGTGCAGCGTAACCTTTCTCCGCTATTTCGTTCATTCTATCACTCCGGATTTGCACTTCCACCCATCTTCCTTTTGGTCCCATTACGGTAATATGAAGCGCTTCGTAGCCTGTGGATTTAGGGGAAGAAATCCAGTCTCTTAATCGCGTTGGATTGGGTCGAAAATGATCCGTTACGATTGAATATATTTTCCAAGCGATAAATTTTTCATTCGATGCATCCGTATTGTAAATGATTCTTACGGCAAATTTATCATAGACTTCATCAAAACTTACATTCTGATTTTTCATTTTCCGCCGTATCGAATAAATAGATTTTGGTCTTCCTTTTATATCGTAAGTTAAATCCTCTTTATCCAAAGAATCTTTGATCACCTTGGTAAATTCCTTTATATAAAGATCTTGTTCCTCTTTACTTTCTTTGATTTTCGTGAAAATTTCGTTGTAAACTTCGGGCTCGGTATATTTTAACCCAAGATCTTCAAGGTCTGTTTTTATATTGTACAACCCGATACGGTGTGCCAAAGGAGCATAAATATATAAGGTTTCAGAGGCAATTTTTTCCTGTTTGTCCGGTTGCATGGAATCCATTGTTTGCATGTTGTGCAACCGATCTGCGATTTTTATGATAATTACACGAACGTCATCATTCAACGTAAGTAACATTTTACGGAAGTTTTCGGCTTGAAGTGAAACGTCTTTATCGTGCTTGAGATGCGAAATTTTTGTGAGTCCGTCAACAATATGGGCGATGGTTTCGCCGAATAATTCCCGAAGATTTTCAAGCGTGTAAGAAGTATCTTCAACAACATCATGTAACAGGGCAGCAGCGATACAAGTTGCATCCAGACCAATTTCCGATGCGACAATTTTCGCAACGGCGATTGGATGGAAAATATAAGCTTCGCCCGATTTACGCCGCTGGCCGTTATGTGCATCAACGGCGGTATCAAAAGCCAAACGAATCAATTTTTTATCTTCTGCGGAAAGCGTTTGATAACTAATTCGAAGCAATTCTTTGTACTGCCTTGCGATCTCTTTATTTTCTTGCTCTAATGCTGCTTCTGTCATGAAATAAAAATAGTATTTCCAATCTTATAAAGCAACAAGAATTATACTTCAAGATTTTTTTATTCTTTGAAAAAGTGTTGAGGTTAATATTTCAAAATAAAAAAAGTTACGGTGTTAAAAATGCTAAAGTTTTATTAAACTGAGCTTCCGCTGAAGTTAAATTTTTAACTTTTTTTTGGAATTTTTAAAATAGACCCATGAAACCCATTAAATTTCTGATTGCGCTTACCACAATTTCGCTCCTGATTAGTTGCGAATATGAAGAGGATGTTGAAACAAATATGAGTGGAGTATCTTTGGAAGAATACAGCGTTACCAATATGAATGGAAAACAGATCCAGATGAATGCTGCACTTGTAGAAAAGTTGAGGTTGTTTAGGAATACACCTATGTTAACTGGAAAAATTGGTGATACAATCTCGGTTTCCATTGATACTACATTTGCAAAATATGTTGAAAGTAAAGATGGATTATATCATTCCTATACTTTTTCGTCATTAAATGATAGATATAAGAATATTTTGTTTTCCCAAAAAAGAGATGGTACGTATGGAACTTTTTTAGTAGAATATAATTTAACTCCAGAACAGAAAAAGTCGCTCTTGTTAGGTGAGGAAATTTTTTTTACTAATGAAGTAAAAACCACTGCTATAGAATTTACCGGTGGAAATCTCGAGATGGCAGTGAAAATGAGCGCCTGTATCGACGTTGCTTGGACATTCACACCAGGAGAACCTTGCGTTGCCGGATTTTATTTTGGTGATCCCCGTTGTACACATACTTCAGGACCTGATGCGCCAACACCTGGGCAAATGGTAATGACAGTTACAAACAACTGGTGGCGGTGGAAGCGTCAATTTTGGCTCATTACCTAACTCAAATCCTCCAAGCGGAGGGGGTATTTATACAGACATTAATTCCACCTTTAATCCAGTTACCACCTACACCATGCCACCCGCCGTAAGCAGAAGGAAAATTTTCTTCATGAATTTAAATCCAGATCAGTTGGCATGTTTCAATAATACCACAACCACAGGTTCTGGGTTGACTCCTCAAGATTCACTTCAAGTGATGAATTTTTTGGAGAACAGTTTGTTGGAAAATGGTTTGATTGCAGATTCT
Source organism: Salinimicrobium sp. (assembly GCA_035705495.1). Taxonomy (GTDB): domain Bacteria; phylum Bacteroidota; class Bacteroidia; order Flavobacteriales; family Flavobacteriaceae; genus DASSWB01. Next base: position 30,806 of record DASSWB010000026.1, read on the forward strand.
TCTATTTATCCTGGTGATGCCTCGGGTTTTGCTGCGGAAGCTATTACGACTATTTGTGAGGATGGTGAAGTGGATTGGGAGGAGCAGGTGATTCTAGATGATTCTTTTACTCAAAACGACTGCCTGTATGGAATTTACCAGCAAATGGGTGAGGCGCCAATATTCAACGGCTACTTACAAAGTTTTGATAGTGATGGTTCTGTGGCAGATTTGAAGTTTAAAGCTGATAGCAACTTTGCGACAAATAGGGAAACAAAATATCATAATGCTATGGCAATAACGGATCCTCCATTGAATTCCGTTTTAATTAATATTACTTTTAACACTGATGTAACCACTACAGGAAATATTCTAGATAAACCTGATGTTTTCAAAGCTGTATCGCTTATACACGAGATTTTACATGCTGAAATGTATAGAAAAATGTTGGATGCAGTGAGAGCCGCTGAAATAAGCGGAAATAGTTTAGATTGGGCCAATTGGACCAGCGAGGAGTTTTATAACGATTTTTTGGATAGTTTAGAAAATAAATATTTTGGAATATTTGATTACTTTACAAGGTATAAATATGGCATACCTGTTGGGAGTAACCCTAACGATTACCAACACCAACAGCTGGCAGAACATTATCGGGACATAGTAAAGCAAGCATTAACAGAATATGATCCTAATCTCACAGAGGCACAAAAAGAAGCACTTTCGTGGATTGGTTTAAATAGCGCAGATATTGTGGCTTGGCAAAATTTAACACCAATAGACCAACAAATAATAAACAACAACATAGAAAACATGAAAAACAACTTAGAAAATGGATGCAATTAAAAAAACTGCTTTTGTCGCTTTGTTTATCCCTTGGCTGATCTTTTCACAGAAAGAAAACGGAACATTGTATCCAAAAGATACGATTTATATCCAATATGTACACACACAACAAAATAATGATTGGAATGCAAAATTTAAAAGAAACTATCGAGGAGAATTTGGGATTTTCTTCAATATCGAAAGTAGTAGTGGAGACATAGCACTATTTTATTCTTTTAAGAAAAAAGCAGATACTTTATGTATAGAGTACTTGAACAATTTTCATTTATCCAGCTTGGAAGAGATTAATGAAAAGAGGAACGAATGGATTTTTAACAACAAACGGCCTCCTGCAGATAGAAACGGAGTCTTTCAAACTTATGTTGTCGAAATAATCTCGAACAATAAATTTGTAAAATATCCTGTGATATGGCGAAATGAGGGAAAGTATTGATTACTGATTGGTCTCATTCTTTTTGCTGTCAATAGCTTCTCCTTAACTACCTATCAACAACAATTGGCAGATTTTATTTATAATAACCATGAATGGAATAGTGAAAATTCAAATTTCGTCAGTCAAATGCAATTATATTTTGGTGTAAATTGGAAAGAAAAAACTGCGGAGGCTTGTAGTTGGATAGGTCTTACAGAAACAGATCAATATTACGATTTTGTAAATGGATTATCTGCGGCTGAAGCATTAGGTTTCGATCAAATATCCAGACAAAAAATGTTCATTAATGATGCCAATTCAAATTGTAATTAGTATGAAAAATCTTTATATATTTTTCTTAATAAGTTTTGGTCTCAATTTTTCTCAAAATAATATTGGTCCAGTAGATAAGAAAGGATATGATTTGTATATCGTTTATGAAGAATTAGATAAAATTTTCACAAAACCTATAGACACTACAGATGAAAATTTACACTATAGTGTTTATACCTTAAGAATCCCTAACCAAAATAATCCAAGGTTTGTATTTAATTTTAAAGATAAGGATAGTCTAGAGTTGGGCTATACCCTAAAGGGAGGCAATGGTACGGACTTTGATTTTAATTTTTCTCACAATAGTAAAGAACATGAAAAGTTTTATATTGAAAAAAATAAACACTTAGAGAATCAAATATCTATAAATCATATTTTGGCTTCTAATCTTAAAGTATTCGAGAGAGTATTAGAAAAGGCTAATATAATATATATATTGGAGGTAGTTGATGAAGAAAGTTTCGAATACATAGCAAGAGAAGTGAGTTATTCAAAGGATATTAAGCTATGATTTATTAAGGGCACAAGAAAGAATATTATACCAACTGATTTATCATTTGATAATAGGTGATAGCCGCTCAATTCTAATTGATTCACGTATAAAAAATCTGATATTTATTATTGCGTTCTTGTTTTCTATAAATGTTTTTTCTCAAGAAAAGCAGAATGTGTATCAGGATATTTATATCATGACAAATTACTTTACTCAGGATTTTTTGGGATATAAAGCCTATTTTGATATTAAAAGTACAGATTTAAGATTCACGCATGACACTTATTTTTTCAGGATAGACTTTCCGGATATTGATTATAGTAGCCTCTATAGTTTGGGAAAACCTGTGAATATAGATTCGATAGAGGTGATGGAGCCTAAGCAGTTTTTTTACAATAAATCAAATAATTTTATTCACACAGAACTAAGTCTTTGGGAAAAAGAAAACAACACACGAATTTTTATCGTTGCTGAAATTCCTTCAAGTCGATTAAGAAGACAGGCGGATAAATCAAAAAAGCACATGATTTGGGACGTGGACTATGTTGGGACGATGAAAGAATTCTATCAAATGCTGATGACAAAAGGTTTGTTATCGGGAGATTGAAAAATATCCCCAGAAGATTTGAATAAAAATGAAAAACGTATATTTTCTGTTAATCGTAATATTGCTGTCTTGTGAAGTTGTTTCACAACAAACCAGATTAAGTATTTTGGATATTATAGAAGCTTTTCACGATAATAACCCAGACTGTTAATTATGAAATACAAATTGTACATATTATTTTTCATGTTTTGTTTACAAAAAGGCTTAGCTCAAAAAAAACCGCAGCTTTGTATATGCTTTACTGAAAAAACAAAATATATTGAAGTCAATACCAGTGAAGATTCCACAAAAACCAGTTTTACAATTGTTAGAGGAGGATTTGAAACGAAAGAAAAAAGAAAAAAAAATTTAGAAAATTATCAAGCGGGGCCTCCTTCGGCATCGGGGCAACCCAGTTTTACTATTAATTACTATACGTCAAAAAGACCAGAAAGAATTGATTTGATAAACTCCAATGATGAGTGCGAATTCTTCATTACATTAGATCAGTTCCGTCAAAAAGAATTTGGCTTTCCAAAGGGAATAGGAGGCTCTCAAGTAATTTTTTTGAAAAAACTCCCTGATGGCTCATTTTTAAAATGGAATCCTATACTAATGGCACGCGAATAAAACTGATTAATCTTTTGAATGTAAGGATAAATTCAACATTAGTTTTAATGATAAAGAAAGTAGGTTATTATGAAACGGTTAATTCTTATTGCTTTATTAATTTTCAGCTTTCAATATGCTGTTTCCCAGAATGATACTATTTATCTAATGGTAGAAGATGTTTCCATTCAATCAAGAATAGGACAAGAATTATCTTGGGGGTTTTTGGTTAAAAGCCATGATGATCGTTTCATTTGTGATTATTACAAATTTCAAATTCCAAATTGGATGGGCATTGATGAGAAAGGAGAAGATATTTTTTTTAACGCTGATCAGTTAAAAAAAGGAATTGATTTGGATTCCATTCATTTCGAAACCATTTCGTCTTTTATTCTTAATAAAAAACCTTGGGAGATACATAATGAATTAAGTTTGATAAAGGAAATATTTATTATTGGACGACAAAATGGCAATTATTATTTCTTGCCATTAATTTATGAGGGCACACGAAAAAATATTATACCAACTGATTTATCCTTTGATAATAAAGGATAGTGCCAGTTGTAATTGATTCACGTCTTAAAAAGAATCTTTATATATTCATTTTTAACACATTTTGGTATCAATTTTTCTCAGAATAACAATGATCCCATAGATAAGAAGGGATATGATGATTATAATGAATAAAAAAGCCGCAGAATTGCGGCATTTTTTTTGAATTTGAAAATCCACAACTTCCTCGAAACCCTAAACTTAATTTTCCAAATTTTTTATTCTTTGAAAAAGAGTGGGATGTGAATAATGTATAAAAACATAAGCGGGATGCGGCGTTAAATTACTTAAACTGTTCTTGGATAATTTTTTAAGACCAGAAATCAATGCTTCAGATTCAAAAGTATTTTTAGCATATTCGTCTGCTTGATATTCGAATTTTCTAGAGATTAAATTCATTATTATTCCTGTTACCTCGGAAATCGGTCCGTATAAAATACCGAAAGCAATCAAGCCGACATGAAAACTTGGTTGTTCAACTCCCAAAGCATTTGAAAGCAACGGATTGTTTATGAAAAGCGAAAGCAACCACAACGTAAATCCGGTGATCAAGATGGAAATAATCAAATTGAAAATAATGTGCTTCTTTTTATAATGACCGACTTCATGCGCCAAAACGGCAACGATTTCGGGTTCATCCAAGTCATTGATCAAGGTGTCGTACAGTGTGATTCGCTTTTCTTTTCCAAAACCAGAAAAATAGGCGTTCGCTTTTGTGCTTCTTTTTGAACCATCAATTACGAAAATATTGTCCAGTGTAAAACCGACTTTTTGCGCATAAGTTTCGATTTGATCTCTTAAAGAACCTTCACCTAAAGGTGTTTGTTTGTTGAAAATCGGCACAATCAATTTTGCATAAAACATATTGACGAAAACCGAAAAAATCGCCACCAATCCCCAAGTGTAAAGCCAGAAATTATCGTCGGTGATTTGGTAGAACCAAATGATAAGTGACAAGATCCCGCCGCCCACGATAATCATCATTGCCCAAGATTTGAGCTTGTCTAAAAAGAAAGTCTTTTTTGTGGTTTTATTGAAACCGTATTTTTCTTCAATCACAAAAGTGTTGTAGTAAGAAAACGGAAGACTTATGATGTCACTTGCGAGCATTATAATTCCGAAGAAAATCAAACCAATTACAATTTCATTATCTGAAATGGAACGTGCAATTTCATCCACAAAATCAAATCCGTCGAGGAAGAGAAAAAGCAATGTTACAATGATTGAAAATGTAGAAGAAATAATTCCGAAGCTGTATTTTTCCTTTTTATAACGCATTGATTTCTCGTATTCTTCAGCGTTGTAAATATCTTGCAACGGTTCAGGAATCGGATCGTTAAAATGTTTGGCGTTCAGGAAATCGAGAATTTTTTCAATTAAAAAATCCAATAATATAATTCCGATGATAATGTAGAAAAGTGTGATTGAAGACATTCAAATTTTTTTACAAAGTTGTCATTTTTTCGGAAACAAAAGTTTGTAATTCTTCAAAAAATAAAAGGAATTCCGATTCAAATTCGGTGTAGAAAAGTTCGAGTTCTTCCACAGCAAAATTCATTTTCGAAACATCTTTTGTCCGCAGGTTCATCTGGTACAATATTTTTCCAATACCTTCAATGGTGGCATAACTTAAAAGCCAATTATCTTCAACCATATAAGGCATAAACTGCTGAATCCGCTTGGGCAAAATTTCAAAATTTTCCTGAAGCAGCTCGTAAAATTCATCTACATAAACATCCAGCTCTTTTTCAGAATATCTTCGCCAATGTAGCGCAAGAAAATGATCGTATAAAATGTCGACGATAATCCCGTTGAAATGCCCGTAACGTTCAAAAAGCCGGGCGGAACTTTTCCTTGCAATCGGATGCGTATCGGTGTAAAAATCGATCGCTCGGTGCAAAATGATTCCCTTTTGTACCTCCGTTGGATATTTTTTATAGGAATTGCCTTTCACGGCATCGGCGATAAAATTACCAATTTTCAACTGATCATTATTTCCGGAAAGATAGATGTGGGCCAAAAAGTTCATTATGCAAATTAACCATTTTTTAATTGTTTAAATATTCATAACTTTTATGGCTTTTTTAAATGGACTTGTATCTTTGTTTGAAAGCAGAATTGACTTAAAAATCTTGTTTTTTAAATATAAAAAAACAGCATCAGCTCATAAACCAATCACAAAAAATGACATTAATAAAATCTATTTCCGGAATCCGCGGAACCATTGGAGGAAAAACCCAAAACAATCTTACACCTATTGATACCGTTAAATTTGCTGCAGCTTATGGAAGCTGGTTGCAAAAGCAGTTTCCCGATAAAAAACTGAAAGTTGTAGTTGGAAGGGACGCTCGAATTTCCGGCGCGATGATTCAGAATTTAGTAATGAATACTTTGGTGGGATTGGGAATAGAAGTAATTGATATTGATCTTTCCACAACGCCAACTGTTGAGGTTGCGGTTCCGATAGAAGATGCAGACGGCGGAATTATCCTTACCGCAAGTCATAATCCGAAGCAATGGAACGCTTTGAAATTATTGAACAACAAAGGAGAATTTTTGGACGGAGAAAATGGCGCTGAAATTCTTGAAATCGCCGAAAGTGAAGATTTCCATTTTGCTGAAGTCGACGATCTGGGAAGCATTCAGCAGAAATCAGAATACATCGATATCCACATTAGAGAAGTTTTGAACCTGAAACTTGTAGATGCTGAAAAGGTTGCAAATGCGAAATTTAAAGTTGTGGTGGACGCGGTAAATTCGACCGGAGGGATTGTCATTCCGAAGTTATTGAAAAAAATGGGGGTTGAGGTGGTGGAACTGTATTGTACTCCAAATGGAGATTTTCCTCACAATCCAGAGCCGCTGAAAGAGCATCTCGAAGATATTTGTAAACTGGTTGTGAAGGAAAAAGCCGATTTAGGTATTGTTGTCGATCCCGATGTTGACCGACTCGCATTTATATCTGAAGATGGGGAAATGTTTGGTGAAGAATATACTTTGGTCGCTTGTGCCGATTATGTTTTGAGCAAAACTCCGGGCAGTACGGTCAGTAATCTTTCCTCTTCACGAGCTTTGAAAGACGTAACAGAAAAACACGGTGGAACCTACAAAGCAAGTGCGGTAGGCGAGGTGAATGTTGTGCAGTTAATGAAAGATTCCGAAGCCATAATAGGAGGAGAGGGCAATGGAGGAATTATTTATCCTGAACTTCATTATGGAAGGGATAGTTTGGTGGGTGTTGCCTTATTTCTGACACATTTGGCGGAAAAGAAAATTTCGGTTTCGGAATTAAGAAAGGAATATCCATCCTATTTTATGAGCAAGAAAAAAATTGAACTGACTCCAGAATTGGATGTGGACAAGCTGTTGGAAGCAATGAAAAATAAATATTCCAACGAACAAGTTAGTACGGTGGACGGCGTGAAAATCGACTTTCCTGAAAATTGGGTGCATTTAAGAAAATCGAATACAGAGCCTATTATTAGGATTTATACCGAAGCTAAAAGTCAACAGGAAGCAAGTGATCTTGCCGATAAAATAATCAGTGAAATAAAAGAAATCGCTGGGATTTAATCAATTACGGTCGCTTCTTTAGGAATTGGATAATTTCGAAATTTCCATCGTTTGTGCGTCCACAAATAATATTGAGGTGCGGCGTGAATTTGTTTTTCCAGTTTTCGTAAATACGCGTCTGTAATCGCAAACTCTTTTTCTGTTTCGGGATTGTAAGTGATAGTTTCAAAAGTTGCTTGATAGTAACCTCTTTTTACCTTTTCCACGTGGAGATAGGTAACCACCATATCCAAGTTTTTCGCCAATTTTTCCGTACCGGTAAAAACGGGAACCGTAATCCCCATAAATTTCGCCCAATATTTCGCTCTTTGCACGCGCGGCGTTTGATCGGCAATCATTCCATAAATTCCAAGAACTCCATTTTTTTGGTTTTTTGTAATGGTCTGGGTCGCATCTACGGTCCGAATTAATTCTCCGTCATATCTACCGCGGATGTCTTTGGCCAATTTATCAAAATACGGATTAGCGACTTTTTTATAAATCCCAAAACCTCTGTAATCATAACCATAAAGCTGTAATGCATTCATCCATTCATAGCTGGCATAATGACCACATATAAGAACGATGCTTTTGTTCATCGCGCGTATTTTGTCGATTTCCTCAAGATTAGTGAAAACAAATCTCTTTTTGAGTTCTTCTTCGGAAATAGAAATGCTCTTGATCATCTCAAGAAACATATCAACCATGTGGTGGAAAAATTGTTTTCTGATTTTTTTGATTTCGTTATCGTCTTTTTCAGGAAATACCAATTTGAGATTGTCGAAAACGGTTTTTTTTCGATATGAAAAAACATAAAAAACGAAGAAGAAAACAAAATCTGAAAAAAGATAGAATAGCGGAAAAGGCAACTTAGAAATAAGCAGTAAAATTGGGTATGTTATCCAAAAAACTAATTTTTGCATGGATTAAATTTCCAGCAAATATATGGTATATTTGAGATTTAACTGAAGTATCAATGGGAGATTTAAGTTTGGTGAGTATTATAATAATCGGGATTAATATTCTGGTTTCGATAAAAGGATTCAATGATTATTCATTTTTTGATAAATATAAATTCAATACGGCAGCAATAAAAAGAGGAGAGAAAATCAGGATTTTCAGTTCGGGATTCTTACATGCTGATGTTTCCCATTTGTTGTTCAATATGCTCACCTTGTATTTTTTTGCCGAAGTTGTTATTCATTCGTTGGGGAGTATCGGTTTTTTGGCGGTTTATATCGCAAGTTTGCTGCTGGGCAATTTTCTTTCATTCTTTTTTCATAAAGACGATCCGTCTTATAATGCAGTAGGAGCAAGTGGGGCTGTATCGGGAATAATTTATGCGGCAATTCTTTTGTATCCTGAAATGGATTTGTTTCTTTTCTTTATTCCAATTCCAATTCCAGCGTATGTTTTCGGGATTGGTTATATGTTGTATTCCATCTACGGAATGAAACGCCAATTGGGAAATATTGGTCATGACGCACATTTTGGCGGTGCGGTTGGAGGTTATGTTTTAACCATTCTTCTGGTGCCATGGATTTTAATCGAAAATTTATTAATGGTGATTTTATTGGCAATTCCTATTGTCATTCTTTTTGTGCTTCAAAAAATGGGAAAAATATAATCATGGTATTCTTATTGTATAAGTGTAACTTCAAAAGATAAAAATTATGAAAACATTCTTCACATTATTAATGTTTATTGTTGGTTTAAACATGAATGCACAACAACAACATCCACCTTTGGTTTCTGTCGTGGGCGAGGGAATTGTTGAGGTTGTCCCAGATCAAGTGATTCTTCAAGCGCGTGTAGAACACGAAGGATTGAACCCATCTGAAGTGAAAAGGAAAAATGACGAGGTATTAGATGCTATTTTTAAATTTTTAAAAAAAGAAGGAATTGATTCCAAAGACGTTCAAACCACCTATTTAAATCTGAACAAAAACTACGATTACCAAACAAAAACATATTCATATTCCGCAAATCAGTCTATTTCAATTACAATTAGGGATATCAGTAAGTATGAAGCGATTGTAACCGGACTTTTACAAAAAGGATTAAATCGAATTGATGGGATTACTTTTGATTCTTCTGAAATTGAAAAACACCAGCAAGAGGCTCGTAGGCTTGCTATTTTGGAAGCCAAGAAGAAAGCCGAACTCTATGCAAGCACTTTAAATCAAGAAATTGGTAAAGCCTATAGTATTAGCGAAACTCAAGATAATAATTTCCGACCTTACGGACCTGAAATAATGAAAATGAGTGCAGATAGTAGCTCACAGCAAACAATTGCACCTGGAGAAATGAAAATTTCAATAAAGGTTCATGTATCTTTTTATTTATATTGATCCGAGCTTTGAATTTTATGAAATAAAAAAATGCCTTTCCGAAAAGAAAGGCATTTTCATTTTTAAAGGATTTTCTTACTCCGCAGCTGGAACATCACCTAAAAGCTGTGCGATTTTTGCCTCTAAAGCATCTCCTCGTAAATCTTTCGCGACAATAATTCCATCTTCATTCAAAATAAAGGTAGCAGGGATAGATCTCACTCCGTAAGTTTGAGCAATTGGTTCCTGCCAAAACTGTAAGTTGGAAACGTGGTGCCAAGTCAGTTTGTCTTCTTCAATTGCCCCAAGCCATTTATCTTTTTGTGATGCTTTATCCAGTGAAACACCTATAATGTTCAATCCTTTATCATGGTATTTATTGTAGATTCTTACCACATTCGGATTTTCAATTCTACAAGGTTTGCACCAAGAAGCCCAAAAATCGATGATGGTTACTTTTCCCATCGCTTCCTCCAAAGAAAATTGTTCGCCCGTTGGCGTAGGAGCGCTAAAATTTGGTGCTTTTCCTCCAATGTCCACAGCGCTCAAGCTTTCCAAATGTTTCCCCATCGCTTGACCTAAATGTGAACTTTTTACATTTTCAGAAAGTGAAGCGTAGATTTTTTTGAGTTCATCGGTAGAATATGCCTTTACATTCATTAAATCCCGTAACGCAATAATGGAAGCCAATTTGTCGGGATTAGCCTCTATTAGTTTTCTTTTGTACAATTTGTCATTTTCGTTCACCTTTTCATTTGCTTTGAAAAGTATGTTTAACTGCGTTGAATCTTTCGTCATCGCCGCTTGTTGCATTGCCATTTGGGCTTCCCGTGATCTTTTTTCCGATTCAGTCAAATGATTTATGTATTCAGAAAAAAGTTCATTTTCAGGACCCCCGGTTATTTTTGATGCTCGCAAACTGTCTTTGTAAATCTCGAAATTGATTTTTTCGTTTTCTGAAACAAACACTACATTTCCTTTAAGGTTTTGGAAAGTAAGAAAAGTTATTTCTGGATGTTCTACTTCGGGAAGATCAAGTTCAAATTTTCCGTTTTCAATTACAGCAGTATCAATGGTTTTTGGTTGATTGTTTTCATCAAGAACTTGTACGTAAATCTCTGAACCATCTTGAATTTCTTCAGAAGTACCGGAAATTACAAATCCTTCGTTCTCTTCTTTTTCACAAGATACGAGTAGAAAAGCACAACATAATAGAGCAAATAAATGTTTCATATTGATATAATTTGGATACAAAAATACAGAACTGCTGTTATATAATAGTAGTAATGACCTAAATTATTGTTAATTCGATTGGCTAATGGGTGTTCATTTTTTATAAATCTTAATTTTAGAGGAAATTTTATATATGAACCCTGAATTTTTACATTCTCCCTTGAAAATACTCATTAGTTTTCACAAAATTATTGAACAGTATGAGAAGGAGTTGGAACGTGAAAAAAATCCGATAGTTCAGGACTATATTGTCAGGGTGCTTCAGTATTTGAATGATTATCCGCAGTTGGTCGATGGAATTACCAATTTTTCAGAATTAAAAAATTACAGAGATCCTATAAAATTACTTCTCAGTGATCTTTTTCCGCACGTTTTGACAAACAATGAAATAAAAGCGGTTACTATTCCTTTTCAAGACAAGGTGTTTAACCTTTCCAATAAATTTAAAAATATTCTGGAAAACGCCGGAGAGGATTTTCATATGGAAATAAGAAATCTGGACGAAGATTCACGGTATATTTTTACCTGCATTCTTATCCTTAATGTCCATTATCAATACAACATTGATTTTTCACATCCGCTCTATTATGACATTCCCGATCAAAATGGGATCATGAAAAATTACAAAATCGATATCAATACTGATTTTATTGAAATTTTCCCTGCTGAAAACACCGAAAGCATACAAGATGCAGATGTCGATATTTTACTTCAAAATATTGATGATGTCACCTTATGGAAGGAGAAATTTCCATTGAATAGCTATGTTTTTAAAGGAATTGCGATATTAAATTTAACCGATGTTACGGTGGGAGATGCGATTTCGGATTTGAAAACGGCATTACTTTCCCAACCAGTTTCAGAGGAAGATCAACTTTTTCATTTTCAGGAAATTTTCAGGTCCATTTATAAAATCTCAGATTTGGAAGTCGGTTTTACGCTTTATAATGAAGAAACGGCTTCATTTGAAAAATTGAGGAAGAAATCAAACAGTTTTATTTTAAACAAAAAAAATAAAGAAGAAGCAGTTGAGGCCATTTGCGATGATTCGTATAAATCCATTCTAGAAGATAAATTAATTTTTTCCATTTCCAATGTAGATCGGTACGTGAGATCTACAGGTACTAATAAGTTGGCACAGAATCTTAAAGAAAGGGGAATTCAAAGCTGTTTACTCGCGCCAATCGCAAACCGGGACAATCTTTTGGGGATACTTGAATTGGTTTCCAAAAGAAAAAATGAACTGAACAGCATCAATGCAATAAAATTGGAGGGAATTATTCCATATATGGTTACTGCGATCCAAAGAAATAAAACCGAATTTGAAAATAGGGTGAAAGCTGTCATCCAAAGTGAATGTACTTCAATACATCCAAGTGTTCTTTGGATTTTTGAAAAGGAGGCGAAAAAATTCATTCGGAATTTGGAAGAAGACGGACTCGCGTCTTTTAGGGACATTGCTTTTGAAGATGTATATCCACTTTACGGCCAGATTGATATCGTGGCTTCTTCCGAAGCAAGAAATGAAGCAATTCAGAAGGATCTACTCCATCAATTGCATCTTTTGAAAAATATTTTTGAGGAAGCATACCAACTGGAAGAACTTCCGGTTTACGAGCAAGTTCTTTTCAGGATCAAGGAATTTGAAGATGATTTGACGACCAGTCTAAATGCATCCAGTGAACAACAAGTTTATAAACTTCTGGAACAAGAAGTGCATCCCATCATGAAGCATATCAAAAAACACAATAAAGAATTGAAAGCTTCAATAAAGGAATATTATAAGTTAATCACGCCAAACTCAGGAATTATATATAACCATAGGAAGAATTATGATGAAAGTGTTCAAAAAGTAAATCGGGTTTTGGCGAGATACATTGATGCCAAACAACTTGAAGCACAAGAAATATATCCGCATTACTTCGAAAGATATAAAACCGATGGTGTTGAACATAATATATACATGGGAGGTGCCCTTTCCAAGAAAGCCTTTAGCATGGTGTATTTGTTCAATCTTAGGATATGGCAATTGAAGACCATGTGCGAAATGGAGAACAGGTTTTATCAAATTCAGCAAAACATGCCTTTGGTTCTGCCTGCTGCCTCCCTCATTTTGGTTTACGGCGGAACAGTTTCGATTCGATACAGAATGGATGAGAAAAAATTTGATGTTGACGGTACCTATAACGCACGTTATGAGATTATAAAAAAGAGAATTGACAAAGCTTATGTGAAAGGAACGGAAGAACGGGTGACCCAAAAAGGAAAAATATCCATTATTTATTCCCAAAGCAATGATGAAAAGGAATATTTGAGATATGTAAAATACCTGCAAGCCAAAAATTATTTAGGAGAAAACGTTGAAATTGTAGAATTGGAAGATGTTCAAGGTGTAGTGGGCCTTAAAGCGATAAGGGCAGAGATTTTATATCATATAGACGAAACAAACCCGAATAAAGTGGTCCGTTTTGATGAGTTCATAAAAGATTTACATTAGGAAATAGGCAATCCCAAAACTGGTAACGCTTAATATTATTCCTATCATGAAAGTTGTGTAGGTAATTCTAAGTAGTTTGTATTTTCTGTTAAGAACGACGCCCAAATAATACAAATCTTTTGTAAGGGAATTATACACATATTGTTTGTCATTTATAATTTCATTCATCGCCCATTCGTATTGTTCATAAGGCATTTTGTGAAAGTTTCCGAAGAAAAGAATATTCACATCCCTATTTTTGACCTGTTCTTTTGTGAATTCACCTGAGGTCACATTGGGTCGGGTGGACATAATGGAGAGAATAATGGAAGCCACACTAAACAGAATCAAAATAATTGACGGCACCAAGATATATTTGTTTGTCATCGTCTCTAGTTGCGGGATAATATTTGCCATTGCCAGAGAAATAATAATCGCGTTTACGGATAGTAAAATATTGGCTTTGGTATCAGCAATATCACTGAGTTTTAAATGATTCCGCATGGTCACCCTATACATGGTTTGGATGCTTCTCTCGGGATTGTCGTTTTTATATTTCGCTTTTAATTTCGCTTTAATTTTTTCTTCCGTGTACTTCTTTTTCTTTTTGTTTTTCTTTTCGAGCAAACTAAAAAGATTTTCTTCCTTGGTTGCCCTCCAATTTTGTATTGCGTAATGCGTATAGAACTTATGCTCGTGTGTCAGGAATTTAATGTTTTCTTCAACCCATTCAATAGGGTCATAACTTTTAATATGGTTCAACTTGAGTTCTTGCCGCAGCAATTCACTTGTTTTTTCAAAGTGTTCTTTGGCAAAATGGGAGGAATCGGCATCTTTTAATATTTTCTGAAGCTCTGTTTTGGGCTCAACACCCATTTTGGTGGCTTTAATACATGAAATTACTTCATCTATTATTTCTTGTGCTACATTTTCTTCTTTTAAAAAAGTGGTGGCAATTTTTATACTTTCTTCTTCGTGTCCTTTGTAAGTGTGGATATATCCAACGTCGTGAAACCAAGCAGCCAGTAAGACGGTCTCTTCTTGTTTAACATTAATTTGAGATTTTTCAATTATTTCTTTAGTACTTTTAATTACACGTTTAGTGTGTTTATGGTTGTGATAAAGAAAGGTTGAAGGCAATTTCTCATTAAATAATTGCTCAACAAATTGTTCGACTTTTTCTAATAATACAGACATTAAAATTGAAGTTTCTGCCAAATTACGAAAATTTCATTCCAAATATTTTTTATGAAAAAAAATAACATATTTCTAACAGTCCTGGTTTTATTGCTGTCTGTTGGATGTGCTGTAAAAGGACCAAAATATGCCAAAGACGAAAAGACTGCGGATTTTGGCTATCCAAAAAATAAAGAAATTGAAAAGACATTTTACCTTCTAGGTGATGGAGGAAATTCGTCACCAGAGAATCTTTCCCCGGGAATGCGAGCTTTTAAAACCGTCTTGGATACCGCTGAAACCGAAGGAGACGTTGTAATGTTTTTGGGCGACAATATTTACCCGGCTGGAATGCCACCCCCAGAACATCCAAACAGAAAACACGCAGAGATTAAAATGAAAGGTCAGTTGTCATCGCTGTCAGGATTCGATGGTAAAGTGATGTTTATTCCCGGAAACCATGATTGGTACATTAATGGGATAAAAGGTTTGGAAGACCAAAAGGAATTTATTGAGGAGAATTACGACGGAGATTTCTATTGGGCCCCACCCATCGGAACTGGTTTGGAGGTTTTGGATATTTCCGATGATATCCAAATGATCGTCATCGATTCCCAATGGTACTTGGAAGATTGGAACGAACATCCTTTAGTAAACGAAAATGCTGAAGAAATTAAGACAAGGGCCGACTTTTTTTTGGAAATCGAATCCGAATTAAAAAAAGGACAAAATAAAACCGTGATTTTTGCATTGCACCATCCGTTGCTCACAAATGGACTCCACGGAGGGGAATATAGCTTTCACAACCATATTTATCCCACACAAAGTGTCATCCCGCTTCCCATTCTTGGTTCTTTGGCAATGTTGATTAGAACGAGTGGCGGTGTATCCATTCAAGATGCGCAAAATGAGCAGTACAAATCTTTGGTCAACAGATTAATTACTTTGGCAGAAGGTTCCGAGCGTGTGATATTTGTTTCAGGACATGAACACAATCTTCAATATTTAATCAATGATGTAGGTATTAAACAAATTGTTTCGGGTTCGGGTTCAAAATCTTCTTATGTAAGTGTTGGTATGAATGGCTTGTTTGCTTATGAAGGTGAAGGTTTTGCTGTTTATGATGTTTTTAAAGACGGATCTTCTTGGGTCAGTTTTTATGGAAATGAAAATGGCGTTCCCAAATTGTATTATCAGAAAGAAGTTTTTAAAGCTCCAGAAGAATTCGACGTTTCCATTCTTCCGGATGAATTCCCTACGACCATAGAAGCTTCTGTGTACGAGCCTGATAAAACTGAAAAAAGTGATGTTTACGAAAGTATTTGGGGAGACCGGTATCGGGCATTATACGGAACACCTGTAGAAGTGAAAGTGGCAGAGCTCGATACGCTATATGGAGGTTTGGAAGTAATAAGAAAAGGAGGCGGCCACCAAACTCGAACACTTCGATTAAAGGATAGCTTGGACCGGGAATATAATATGCGGGCCATTGAGAAAAGTGCTGTTCAGTTTTTACAAACCGTGGCCTATAAAAATGAACCGATTGCTGAAAGGTTTAAAAACACGCTGGCAGAAGATATTATTTTCGATTTTTATACCTCCGCGCATCCTTATGGTTTTATGACAATTCCTACCTTGTCTGAAGCCGCAGGGATTTTTCACACAAATCCAGATCTTTTTTACATTCCGAAGCAAAAAGCATTGGGAAAATACAATGAAGAATATGGTGGTGAACTTTACATGATTGAAGAACGTCCCGAAGAAAATTGGGTCGGAACTGAAGGCATTTTTGGTAATCCAAATCACGATATTGAAAGTACCGCAGGTTTATACGCTCGATTAAGAAGGGACGAAAAATATAAATTGGATGAAGATGCTTACATAAGAGCGAGATTATTTGATATGTTGGTAGGTGACTGGGACCGACACGAAGATCAATGGAGATGGCACGAAAGTGAGGACGAAGAAGGAAATCGAAGAATGTTGCCCATCCCAAGGGATCGGGATCAGGTTTATTCCAATTTCGATGGTGCATTTTTGGGAACTTTACGAGGTTTGTTTGGTATGGCGAAGCAATTCGTGACTTATTCCGAAGACATTGAAAATATAAAATGGTTCAATAGAGCTGCCTTGGGAATGGACAGATCGCTCATCCAGAACAAAGGAAGGGAATCTTGGATCAGGGAAGCAAAATATCTTCAAGAGCATATTACCGACGAAGTTATAGAAGAAGCATTTTCACATCTACCTAAAGAAACACAAGGTAAATCTGCCAAAGAAATCATTCGAAAATTAAAAGGAAGAAGGGGAAATCTCGTTTCCATTGCAGAAAGATATTACGATTACTTGGCCGAACTTTCCATTATTACCGGAACAGATAAAGATGATTACATTGAGGTAAAACGTTTGGATGATGGGAAAACGGAAGTAATTGTAAGAAGATTAAAAGGTGGAAATAAAGCTGATTTGATCAGTCAAAAAATTTATAATGCAGATGAAACCAAGGAATTATGGATTTATGGTTTAGCAGATGATGACATATTCGAAGTGAACGGCACTGGTTCAGATCCGATTAAGGTAAGAATTATTGGTGGGCAGAATAATGACGTTTACAGAATAAAAACAGGTCACAACGTAAAAGTTTATGATCATGCAACAAAACCCAATACAATTGAACAATGGGGAGAAGCAAAATTCAGGTTTGCCGATGATTATGAAGTCAATGTTTATAACAAGGACAAAAATATCCTTTCAAACTCCGCATTGATACCGGCATTTGGATATAATCCTGACGACGGATTTAAACTGGGCATAAGAAGTATTCGTACGCTCAATGGGTTTAAACGTAACCCTTTTACTGCGCAACATCGGTTTGGTTTGGGGTATTTTTTTGGTACCAAAGGATTTTATCTTAATTATGAATCTGAATTCGCACACATTGTCGGAAATTATAATTTATTGGTGGGAGCAAATTATACGGATCCAAATTACGGTAGCAACTTTTTTGGAATTGGAAATGAAACCTACAATCCTGAAGATGAATTGGGAAAAGATTACAATCGAACAAGAATTTCTACGATCGGTGTGCAGGCAGGATTACAGCGTCAGAGCGTTTATGGTAGTTTCTTTAGGTATTTGGCAACATTTGAAGGGATTAAAGTTGAAGAAACCCCAGGCCGATTTATAGATCAATTCGCCAACGATGCTCTTTTTGAAAGAAAATATTTTGCAGGTTTGGAAGGAACTTTTAGGTATGAGAGTTATGACGATATCTTGAACCCAACCAACGGATTGTATTTTGATGCAACGGCAGGAACAAAATTAAATACTTCAAACACTGATAATGCGTATGGGTACATTAATTCTGCTTTCGAAATTTATAATGCCCTAATCCGAAATCGAAAATTGGTTTTGAAAACACATCTCAACGGACAATTTTTAATTGGAAAAGGTTATGAATTCTACCAAGCCGCAGTTTTGGGCGGGGAAACAGGATTGAGAGGATATAGATCAGAAAGATTTGCGGGTCAATCTGCATTTGCGGCTGGAGGTGATTTAAGATATAGTTTCGATAAATTCAGAACTAAATTTTTGCCTTTTCAAATCGGAGTATTTGCCGGATATGATATTGGACGTGTTTGGATTGATGATGGAGATAGTGAGAAATGGCACGACAGTTATGGTGGAGGTTTTTGGGTAAACGGGGCAAGCGCGATCAACGGCACCTTCAGCTTGTTTCGTGGAAGTGAAGGTTGGCGATTTTCTTTCGGATTCGGGTTTAAATTCTAAAGTTTATTTCTTCGAAAAAGAGGGTTTAACTTAAGATTTTTCAATTTGAAAAATTCGAATTTTTGTGCAAATTCAACTATTGGATTATTTATTTGCTTGAACCTTGTCTTGCAAAAGCTTAATTTCATCACGCAGTTTTGCTGCCGTCATAAAATCAAGTTCTTTCGCTGCGGACTCCATTGCTTTTCGTTTTTCTTTGATTTTCTTTTCCAGTTGAGGTATGTTGTAAAGTGCGGCTTCTTCCTCGGCCGCTTTTAAAATTGGGGCCATTTCTATCTCATAAGCTGTTTCTTGCTTTTTGTCGAAAGCACTTCCAATAGATTTTATTAAAGCTTGTGGTGAAATATTGTTTTTGGTATTGTACGCAATTTGTTTTTGACGTCGGTATTCCGTTTCATCAATGGTCATTTGCATACTATTGGTGATTTTATCGGCGTACATAATTGCTTTTCCTTCCAAATGTCGCGCCGCCCTTCCAATCGTTTGGGTCAAAGATCTGTTACTTCTTAAAAAACCTTCTTTGTCGGCATCCAAAATGGCAACCAAGGAAACTTCGGGCAAATCCAAACCTTCCCTTAGTAAATTTACACCGATCAACACATCAAAAATTCCCTTCCGCAGGTCCTGCATAATTTCCACACGTTCCAAAGTATCTACGTCGCTGTGAATATATCGGCAGCGAATATTGATCCTTGCCAAATACTTTGTCAATTCTTCCGCCATTCGTTTTGTCAATGTGGTGACTAAAATCCGCTGATCTTTTTCAATTCTTAAATGGATTTCTTCTATTAGATCGTCGATTTGATTCTGACTTGGCCTGACTTCAATAATCGGATCCAATAACCCAGTAGGGCGAATGACTTGCTCCACATATAATCCTTCCGATTTTTGTAATTCATAATCGGCAGGAGTGGCGCTCACATAAATCACTTGATTTTGCAGCGCTTCAAATTCCTCAAATTTCAGCGGACGGTTATCCATAGCAGCTGGCAGTCTAAAACCGTATTCCACTAAAGTTTCCTTTCTTGATCTGTCGCCGCCGTACATTGCGTGAACCTGCGGAATTGTTACGTGACTTTCATCCACAACCATTAAAAAATCCCGCGGAAAATAATCCAATAAACAGAAAGGCCTGGTTCCTGGCAACCTTCCATCGAGATAACGCGAATAATTTTCTATCCCGGAACAATAACCCAATTCCCGAATCATTTCAAGATCGAAATTTGTGCGTTCTTCCAAACGTTTTGCTTCCAAATGTTTTCCGATTTCCTGAAAATAATCGACTTGTTTTACCAAATCATCTTGAATTTGATGAATGGCGCCCTGTAACACATCGGGAGAAGTCACGAACATATTCGCAGGATAAATATTCAGCTTTTCATATTTCTCAATAACTTGGTTGGTCTTGATGTCAAAGGCTTCAATTTCTTCGATTTCATCACCAAAAAAATGAATTCGGAATGCGTCATCTGCATAACTTGGAAAAACATCCACGGTATCTCCTTTTATTCTGAAGTTTCCGTGGGAAAAATCCGCTTCAGTTCTGGAGTACAAACTCTGAACCAATCGGTGCAAGAATTTCGTACGTGAAATCACCATATCTTTTTCAATGGAAATCACGTTTTTCTGAAATTCCACCGGATTACCGATGCCATAAAGGCAAGAAACCGAAGCGACCACAATAACATCCCTTCGACCCGAAAGCAGGGAAGAGGTGGTGCTCAATCTCAGTTTCTCGATTTCTTCATTAATTGATAAATCTTTTTCTATATAAGTTCCCGAAGTTGGAATAAATGCTTCCGGTTGGTAATAATCATAATAAGAAACAAAATACTCGACTGCATTATCAGGAAAAAATTGTTTGAATTCTGAATATAATTGCGCAGCCAAGGTTTTGTTGTGCGCCAAAACCAGCGTTGGGCGTTGTACTTCTTGAACAACATTGGCAATCGTAAACGTTTTTCCCGAACCTGTAACCCCTAAAAGTGTCTGGTATTTCTCATCACTGATGATGCCTTTAGACAGTTGTTCAATAGCTGCTGGCTGATCACCCGTGGGCGTGTAATCGGATTTAATTCGGAATTTCATTGGGGTCTTTTTCTTTGGATTACAAAAATAAAGAAATATTACCTGTTGAGGTAAACCCAGCCTGTAATTATATCATATCCAGGATCATTAAGATTCAGAACATAATAATAGGTTCCAGTTGGCAAATCGCCTGAAGACGAAAGTCCGGTGTTACAGGTTCCGTTCCATTCTTCGATTTTATTGTTTCCTTCATATATCTTATTTCCCAATCTCGTGAAAATGCTGATCTCAAAATTTTCGAAAATATCATACAGGCCGCTGATTTCAAAAGTATCGTTCACGCCATCGGCATTTGGTGAAAATCCCTGCGGAACAAAAGGCGGACAGTTTTCCGTTTCTAAAAAAAAGCTGCCAATGTTGTAACATTCACCAAGTTCCTCATAACGGACAAAAATAGGCTGTGGCGTGGGCTGACTTAAATATGCTGAAGTTTCCAGAATTTCATTGAAATCGGCAATAGCATCTTCATAAGAAGCAAAAAATGAAATTTCGGTTGAATTTGACTGATTTTGAACAAATTCTTGTGCTGTCAAATTGAAAGTGCCTATTTTTTCACCTTCGTTGCAAGTCAGCAGAGGCTCCAATTCAACCAACGGACCTAAATTTTTCATTTCATAAAAAACAAACGCCTCGTTATTATCCTCAAAAATTTCATTTACGAGATTATCAGGATCCACGATCATATAAATTTCAATATCCCCGACCAGATTTTCAGGTAAACTGAAACTGGAACTGCTTTCCCAGCTTTCATTCATTGGAATTTCCGTCGGTGTAAAAACAGATCCGATAATGATTCCATCTGCGAAAAAGAGTATTTCCGTTCCAGAAGCCAATGCCGCTGTACTTTCATTGTTCGAAACCATAAAATCGATTTGTATTTCACGGTCGTAACATTCGCCTTGTATGTTACTGATTTCTGGACTTGCATCTGGAAAAGTACAAGAAATACGCTCTAGATTAAAATCTCCAATCTTGTAACAAAATTCGTTTCCGTACCGAAGCCAAATCGTTTGTGGAGAAGACGGACTCGTATAATTTTCTGGATACGGAATTGGGTTCGTATTATTTTCGGCATCTTCTTGAGAAGTAAAAAACTGAACATTTGTTGCATCCGCTCCAGGAATCAATGCAATCTGCTGAGTTAGATTGAAAAGATCGTTATCAGTTTCCTCAAGGCAATTCTCCAAATCTGGAAAAATTGGGAGGTCCGGGAAATTTTCAAATTCCAAAAAAATGCTTGCGGCATTATTGTCTTCGACGAATTCCGGAATTAAGTTTCCGGGATCGACTAAAATTTCAATATCATAATTGATTATCGAGGGATCTAAATTAAGCGTCATAGTGCCTTGCCAGCTTTCGTTAATATCAAGATCCTGCGGAATGCTGCCTGTTTCCACGAGTACAGAATTGGCAAGAATTTGAAATTCCGTTCCCGCAGGTAAAATTTCCGTGCTGTTGTTATTGCTAATTGTAAAATCGATTGTTACTTCCCCATTTCCGCAGTTTGCAATAACTTCATCCATAAGCACGCTTGCATCTGGCAACTGACTGTTCAGTACGGTGATAATATTGTTTATGAGCACAACATCTTGTCCGCTGGTCAGTTGGATTTCTGCGGAAGTGTCTCCAATAGAAATGTTATTTTGAATATTATAGAAATCAATATCCATATTGAACAAGGTTCCACCGTTAAAACTGTTGGTCCCGTTGAAGGCATTATTTGACGGATTTAGCGGGGGATTCCCAATTAAATTCCCATTGATTCTCAGCGATTCATTCACCGCAATGGAAGCATCTCCTTCCCAAGCGATAAAACCTATTTTTGCGCCTTCATTATCCAGAACATTCAAATTATTCAGCTGAATATTCAATGAAGTGGGTACCGATTGTAATCCATCATAAACATTTAACTGATTGAGCGGAAGGTTTGGATCTTCAAATATTATCGCAATTGCCCATCCTGCGAAATTAGAACCGGTGGGACAGTAAGGAGCAATATCTTCAGAAATATCCAGTTCGGAAACTTCATAAATACCAGTTCCGGTTGCGGTAACTTGAGCGGTTACATCTGCGAAAGCCGCAAAATCCGTTAACCCGGAATTTATCACAACGCTAAAAGTTCTTTCTGCAGAAATTGGCGTACCATTAAGTTCAATATCGAAATCACCGGTGCCAGATCCAGCCCAATATAAATAAGCTGCAACCACGGTTTGGGTATCTTCAAGCACCAACGTAGCAGAAGAGGATGTGTTGATAACACACGGTGCGGTGGTGCCATTTTCCACTGTATTCATGCTATTCCCAATAGCGGTATAATCGTAACGCCCATTGAATTGCGTATACAATTCAATATTCTGGGCAAAAGTTGAGCTGAAACCAAAAAATAAAAAAACCAGAAAGTATTTCCACATTTTTTGAAAGATAGAAAACTAAAGATAGGAAAATTTTCCTTTAGCGTTTCAAAGAAAAATGCCCGCGATATTCCCTTCCATCTTCCAAAATCACACGATACCAATAATCGGTTACCGGCATTGGATGCCCGTTATAGCTTCCGTTCCATCCTTCGGAATTCGGGTTCAGTTGCTGCATTAGCTTACCATACCGATCAAAAATAAAAATTTGTGCATCTGCTTCGTGGGTTTCGTCCACACCTGTCACTTGCCAGTAATCGTTGTAGCCATCATTATTTGGCGTGAAAAATTTCGGGAAACCCACAACGCTGAAATTAGCAGGAGTGATTCCGCAGCCCAAAAGATCGCGAACGTAAACTGTATGTAAACCCGGACCAACATTTTCAAAATAATTTTCAGCTTGATAAGGTCCGTATATGTTGTCGAGCGAAAATTCGTAGTTGCCATTATTTTCCGAAGAAAGCAAAACCGAAACTGAATTATTGAATTCTATTCCTTCAATAATTATATCTTCTATAACTGCGGAATTGGACGGAACGACTAGAATATTTCGTGTGTTCTCACAGCCCGAAGAAATATTTGTCACCGTCACAGCATAATTTCCGGGTTCATTAATTTCGATTTCTGCTGAAGTTTCTCCGTTTGTCCAAGAAAATGAGTAGGTTTCGGAATTCTGATTGATTCCAGCACTCAAAGTAATTGTATTGGGAAATTGGTCAAGACAATAAATCAATTCTTCATCTTCAGGCAAATTGGGAATCGTATTTACAATCAATTCGACTTCACTGATACCGAAACATTCCAAATCACCGCTTTCTACCCTTGCATAAATCATTTGTTCAAAAGGAACCGTATTTGAAAAATTATTGGAAAGTGGAGAAATTTCAAGCAGTGCGTTTTCTTCAGTTTCAAAATACTGAATCGTCAAATCGGCGGGTTGATCCAATAAAATTTGTTCGTTTGCATCGTTTAAATTAAACTGAAAAAATCCATCGGTATCATTGTCGCACGCAATTAATTGTGCGTCATTGGCTTCGGTCATATTCAGCGTCAACAATAATTCTGCAATTCGAAAACAGCCCGTTTCTGGATTTTTTACTTTTGCAAAAATCGTCTGCGGATTTGTTACGTTAGGAAACGCCTCTGGATTTTCAATACCATTAATCCCGTTTTCTGCATTTGAAAAAGTCGTGAAATACGCAACTTCCACATTTTCCGCGTCATCAGTGATGTTTTCTTCGGCCAACAACAAATTGAACAAGGAGTTTGGACCAGCTTGATCGAGAAAACACTGTGTGAGCTCGGAATCAAATGCTTCTGGTAAAGGATTGATTAGAATAGGGATTTCAAATATGTCGTAACACAGCGGATTGTTCAAATTTTTGAATCTGAAAAAAATCGATGTTTCATCGGGATCCAATGCATATTCAAATGGTAAACTAATTGCATCGGTTTCATTTTCAGCATCAGCAAAAGAATGGTAAAAACTCTTTTCAAAAACAAAAGGATCGTCATTTTCCAAAATTGAATGTGCATATTCCGAAAGATCAAAAACCACGGGAACACTATTCGGGTTTTCACAAACCACAATTGCGGAATCAACAGCAATTACCGGAGCTTCCGAAGCAAAGAGTGTGAAGGTTTTTAAAACAAAACAATTAGAGTTTCCCGAGTTTTCATAACGGACGAAAATTTCCTGCTCATCTGTGGTGATTTCATACAAATCTGGTAAGGCATCAATTCGCTGTTCGGCCGATTCTTCGGTTCCAAAAAATAGAATATTCAAAAAATTTTCATCCTCGTTCTCGAGTAGTTCCGTCCTTTTTTCTGATAAATCATAAACGGCATTGCCTTCAGGATCGTCGTTGCAAACGGTCTCGTCTTCAGGATCTGTATTTATTTCCGGATTTGAAAAATACGTGATATCCGCCAATCCCAATAACGGACAAGTACCGTCGTTTTTGTCAATTTCCAATTTGTAATTTTCGGAATAAGGCAATTCCACATTTTCCGGCTGACTTATCTCAAGTTGGAATGAAGTTTCATCTTCCAGTAATTCGTCGTTTTTATACCAAGTATAGGTGGCGCCTTCATATACATCGCCTTGTAAAGTGAATGTTTCTCCATCGCACAAGAACAATTCTGTTTCGACCGATTCAGAGATATTCACAATATCTATATAAGTGGAAAAAAGCGATTGGATAAAAGGCGGAAGACCAATGGTAGAACTTCGATTTCCATCTACATCAACCAACATTTCAGTCTCGGTGTATTGCAAATCCGCACCTAAAACTTCAGGATTTTTTATGACGCCCAAATAATCATTTTGTGTGGAATTAAAAGAAAATAACGCACGATAGATTCTGCCATCAGGCGCCAATTGCAAAGCACCGGCATTATAAATGGTGTACAAATCCCCATTTTCATTGGGAATGATATATTCTGAAGCTGCAATTTGATTTTCGGGGACGGTTAAATCGTATTGTACGATAAATCCGTCACCACTTCCATCATCACCTAAATTAATTGAAGCATATAATCTGTTTCCTGACGAAGAAAATTCTATTCCGTAGGGAGAATCTCCATTGTACAGTTCATTTTCATTTGAAACAACACCAGTAGCATTATCAAAATCATACAACAGGACTTTCCCCGGTCCGTTTCCACCTGTAACCGTTCCCAATCCCAAATGTGCGACTGCAAGTTGATCGCCCTGTGGAGAAACTTTCATATAACCCAAAGAATTCCGTCTGTAACCAGAAAGCGGAACTGTAACGCCAACAGTTGAGATTACAGGGGTTTCATTAATGCCGCTTTCACTAACTTCAAAAGCATAAAAAGAATCAATGAAGTGTGTTACAATCCAAAAGGAGGAACAGTTGTCGCTAATTACAGCGGTGATTTTTTCTGAACATTTATAAGCACTTTCTTCACTGTTGCTCGGATTATAAGTGATTAACGGTAAATTTTTTTGAGTTTGAATAACAGCACCCTTACCGTTGTTTAACGTCATATCCACCAAAGAATACATGAGTCCGTTGTTCTCACCATCACCATTGTTATTATTCGGATCTGAATCGACGTTGGAATGATGCGGTTCATCTACGGTAAAAACGTAGTAAATATTGGTAACTCCGGGTTTGGGAACAATTAAAGCTGAAGAAGTACTTGATTCATCACCTTTTAAATCCGTCCCATTAAGCATTACCTGATGGGTTTTATCATAAACAATGGAACCATCGGTATAAAACAGCAAGTTTCCATTTGAGTCGGAAATAGTTGTGCAGCCTTCCAAAGTAGAAAGTTGTCCGTCTGTGAGGGCTGTTGGGGGAGTGGTGCTAAAATCCAGACCCGCATGATTTCCGAAGTACCAGTAATTGGCTTCACCTTGAGCCAAAATAACAGTACAATTAAGAAAAAAAAAGATGATAAGAAACTTCTTCATTGGGAATCTGTAGAGCCCCCCAAATATAAGTATAAAAATTACAAATCTCTTTTCTTCAATAGCGCGTAAGACAGGTAAATAAAAAGAACGGTCCAGATAAGTACAATCAAAATCTGGTACCAATGAATACCGTAATCTTTTTCGAATTCAGACCCCAAAGTACTTGCTGCAGATTGAACTGCATTAAAACGTGTAAACGGTTCTTTGATCAAATTGCTCATTGCCGTTAGCGGAAAGAATTGCATAATACTTTCGGCTATATCCTGACCTTTAAAAACCACCCATTCGAGCACGCCAAAAATAACGGCTTCTACCACCCACCAGAGGAAAAGAAAACCCAAAGAAAATGCTGAACGTTTAACAAGCATACTCAGAAAAAGACAGAAGGCAAAGAAACCTGGAAGTTTGACGAAGTAAGCCAACAAGTATTCCATATCGGAAAAAATGATGGAAACTTCATTGTAATCAGAAAAAATCAAACCGAGAATAAGGGAAAGCAAAAAAATGAAAACCGTCGAAAGTGCGGAAAGCAAGACAACAATCAGGAACTTGGACATGATGAATTCCTTTTTGCTCAATCCGTCAATAAGGTTTTGCTTCAAGGTGCGCTCGCTGTATTCATTTGCGATCATGGAAACAATTACAATCGCCAAGAAGATCTTTAATAGCGCGGCAATATAGGTGTTGAAATGCCAAATGAAAGGAAAATTGAAAATCCCTTGATCCGCAACCCTAAAATTAATTTGTCCAAAATTAAATTCGATCGAAGCAATGAGCGCAATAAATGTCAGGAGGATAAAATAGGTAATCGTCAAGACTTTTGTTGAACGACTGTATTTTAATTTATGGAGTTCTATATCGAGTAAACGTAGCATTAAGAAGAAATTTGATTGGTTAATTGTAAAAACTGCTCTTCAAGACTCTCTTTTCTCTTGATTAAGTAAGAAAGCGTAATTCCTTGTTCAAAAAGAAAGGCATTTAAAAAATGTGGTTCCATCGGTTCTTTTAAAAAAGCGGTAATCATGTCGTTTTTGGTATCGATATGGGAGAAAGAAGGATGTTTGGAAAGAATTTGAGCCAGCTTTTCGTTGTTCAAACTTTTCAGTTCAAAAAAACCGTGACTCGCATTCATCGTATCGACCCGACCGGAATATAATTTCTCCCCTTTGCGCAAAATAATGACGTGGGAACAGACTTTCTCCACTTCATCAAGTAAATGTGAAGCCAGAAGAATGGTGGTTCCCATTGCGGCGATTTTTTTTATGATTTCCCGGATTTGATGTATTCCTTGCGGATCCAATCCATTTGTGGGTTCGTCCAAAATTAATATTTCAGGATTGTTCAATAGGGCAGAGGCAATGGCCAATCTCTGCTTCATTCCCAGGGAAAAAGTGCTGAATTTACTGTTTCTCCTGTCCAATAAACCTACCAGTTCCAATTTTTCATCAATTGCCGATGCATCAATTCCTTTAATTTTACAAACTAGCGCTAAATTTTGCCCGGCAGTCATGTACGGATAAAAATTAGGTCGTTCGATGATGGCACCGACTTTTTTCAGGGCGGCATGTGTATTTTCGCTTCCGTCAAACCAGTGAAAATCACCACTTGTTTTATTCACCACATTTAAAACCATTCCCAAAGTGGTGGATTTTCCGCTTCCGTTAGGACCTAAAATTCCATAAACATTACCTTTTTCTATGACAAAAGATAAATTCTTCACTGCGGTTATCGGACCAAATTTTTTTGTTAGATTGTTTATTGTAAGAATTGTCTGCAAAATGAATGATTTTTTCCATAAGACTGCCAAGTTAACTTTTTGTTACATATCTTATTGGATTGAGGAATTATTTTAGAAATGGAAAAAACATGACTCAGCAAAAATTAATGTCGAAGAAAAAGCCTTCTTTTCCGATCAATAAAAAACTCTATGAATATTTGGAAAGGCACAACAGAATCACTAAAATTCCTATTTTCTACGAAGATTTGTTGCGGTTTTCCGGTTCGATTGTGGTTTACGATCGGCATGAAGAAGATACACTTTGGGTCCGGTGTTATTACCAAGAGTTTGAGCGAAGGGAAATTGATCATAGCCTAAAACAGGTTTACAATATTTTGCATTCCGATGGAAGTGAAAGTTCAGTAGATCATTTGAATGTTGATGCCATCGATTTTTGCACTTTCGGAAATTCGAAACCTTTTCGGGTGAAAATCAGGAATATCTTAAATGAAAACTCAACTTATTTTTATTTGAAAAAAGCCGACGCCTCCCGAATATATGGATTGGAATTTGAGCATATTTTATCGCCGCACCGCATCAATTTTTTGGTTTCACAAGATACTTTGATTGAAGAACATATTGCGGGGATTCCCGGAGATGTTTTCATTGAAAAGGACTTGCCAAAATGTGACGAACGTGCAAAAACGCAAATTGCCAAACAATTCGTCAAATTCAACGAACGTTGTACCGTCCGACTTTTGGGTGACATGAGATCTTATAATTATGTGGTGATTCCCACGCACGATTTTGACCATGTCGATTACCAAATTAGGGCCATAGATTTTGATCAACAGAGTTATGAGGGGAATTTTAAAGTTTATCGGCCACAATTCTTTAAAGAGAATTACAAAATGGTACAATTGGTTGAACAAAAATTAGAATCTGCATCAATTGATCAATATCAGAGAGAAGAACGTTCACTTTTGGCCAAAAGACTCATCACCTCTGGAAACAGACACAAAAACTTACTAAAATGTATGTCTTCGGATTATCTTTCAACTCAAAAAAATGTTTTGAAATTACGCCGACAGTTATATCATTATTCCAACGATATGAAATTTTTAAGGGCTCGAAATATGGGTCAGATTTTAAAAACAGCGCTCAATTTTGTCAAGCGAAATTATGAGGATACAAATTTGAAGATTTTCACGAGATGATTGTGATGAAAGAAAAGAGAATAGAGAAAAAGAAAAAAGAGAATAAAGAAAAAGGAGATTGCATAAGACAACAATCGTTGAGATTTTTTCTAAGTAAAAAACACAGGGTTTTTGAAAATTTCCTTGAACAGTCTCTTTCTCTAAAAACGGGGGACTACAATCGTTTTTACAGGACGCTATTAATTGGAATTTGTGATTTAAATTTTTGGAATTTGAAAAGAATTAAGCCTTCTGCTCTTTATTGAAATAAATCAAATAATAATACATTTGTTTTTCCTCATCCCAGCCTTTTTCCACAAATTTATCCGCAGATTCCGGATTGATGAAATCCATTTTAATTTGGATGTTCGTGTCCAAACTTATTGTGTTTTTAATCGTTTTTCTTGCAGCGGTAACCGCTTTGTTGGCAATTGGAAATTCGGTTAAATCTTCAATTTTGTATTTTGGTGCTTTTTCAGTTTTATAATTTCTGAATTCAGGGATTAAATCAGGATTGTCAATAACCGAATTCATAAAGGCGGTTTCCTCAAAAGCGTCGTTTTTCGCAAAGTAATCAACACTTCGGTTCATGAACATCACCTCTTGTTTTTTGTCTTCTGCCGGCAAGACTACATCTTTTGCGAAATTCTGACAGAACTTCAAATATTTTTTTGTGTAGAAAATATCATCAGCCAAAACATCAACTCCGAGGAAATTTTCCAACCAATATTTTGTATCGTATTTATTTGAATCCACCGAAAGGATTTTATAACCTTCTTCTTTTCCTTTATTAAAAATTAAAGCCCCTTTGTCCAGTTTATTCAGATTTATTCCCTGTTGAATAATCATTTCCAGAATACTTTCTTTTTCTTCAAACTGAAGGAAATCATGTTTTAACTCAGTTTTAAAAATACCAATGGCAGGCATTTTTTCATTGTCCAGCATCACATTGTCAAAATAAACCACGTACACTTCACCACCTTTAATATGAGGATGAGTTGATTGATTAAAAAGTAATGTGGTGATTTTTTTGGAAGCTTCGTGAATGTCACTCGGTCTATCAAAAATATTTGAAACCAAGTTAAAAAGTTCATGAAATTCCAAATCGGTTTCATGTGCAAAATGGAAGTAATTTTCTTCTTTCTCCCGAAATGCCTTCAGAAAAAACTCTTTCATAAGTGGTGTAACTTCGTCGTTTAACTGAAACGGGGCCGCAGATAAAAACAAATTCTCACTCCGACTTTTATTACCTACTCTGTGAATAGATAAAGATTCAATTTGCGCATTAAATAAGTTGATCATTAATAGTTTCGGGTATTGAAAAGTTAAACCAAAAGACTGGGAAAGTGATTTTTTTAATTTCGAAAAAGTAGGGAATTAATTCCAGTTTTCGTCAAAAGATAAATCGTCATAATCTTCAATATCGAGATCGTCGTCAAATTCATCAAAATTATCTTCATCGTTTTCTTCGGCAACAAATTCTTTTTCGGGCGCTTCATCGGGAATTTGTCCGTGGGCGAACATTAAATTTGGATAATCCCTCCCTTCTTCAATTTCAGAGATTTCAGCAAGTTCAACCAAAAATGTCCACATGCTGAAAAAATCATAGATATAAATCAGTTTCGTCTGGTCTTCAGAAACAACGCTGTCCAAAGTAGTTTCTTCCATTAATCGAACGCCGCTATCTCCATCCATGTCGAACTGCGGAATTTCTTCGCCCTGCGTCCATTCATCATCACTTATATAAAAAGCAGCCATTTCATTACCGCCAAAGCCAAAAGCTTGAGTGATTGTATTATGAAAATCCTCTAACGTACTTTCTTGTAATAATTCTATGTCCCTGAAAACATCTTCTTTTGCATCAAGAATTATTCTGAATTTGTAAACCATAATTTTAAAAAATTGGACTGCAAAGATACAGTTTTAGATGAAAAATATGCTATTTGCTAAATCTATGTAGCGTAAAAGTCATTGCTGTCAAAAGGAAAAACGCGCCAATTTGATGTGCAACACCCAACCATAATGGAACCGCATAAATTAACGTGAAAATCCCCAAAAGAAACTGAACAAAAACCAAAATCAGGAGCCAGTCGATTCCTCGACTTTGAATTGCTGTCAAATCCATTTTACGTGATTTCCACCAAATCGTTAAAATAAAAGCTACCACAATATAAGCGACATAGCGATGTACAAATTGAACGCCGCTTTTTCCTTCAACAAAATTTCTCCACAAGGGATTTTGCTCTATCCAAACCGATTCGTGAATAATTTTTCCATCAGTCATTAGGGGCCAGAAATTGTGTATGAACCCTGCATCGAGTCCGGCAATAAAAGCTCCCCAAATAATCTGGATAATTAAAGCTGCCATTCCCCAACGAATCAAGTTTCTGAATTTTTTATCAATTTCTTTTTTCTTCGGATAAATCAGATCCAAAGCAACCCAAAAACAATAGGCAAAAGTGAGAAAAGCAGTTACTAAATGCGCTGCCAAACGGTAATGACTCACCGCAGGAATATCAACCAAACCGCTTTTAACCATATACCAGCCCAAGAAACCTTGAAAAGCACCGAGCGCAAGTAGAATGACCGACTTTTTTATAGTGGGTTTGCTCAACTGTTTGGTGAAAAGAAAGTATAAAAATGGGATTATAAATACAATTCCAATTAAGCGGCCAATGACACGATGAAGCCATTCCCAGAAATAAATTTCCTTGAAATCTTCAAGCGAAAAATGATAGTGTAATTTCTGATATTCAGGATATTGCTTGTAAAGATCAAATGCTTCCGTCCATTCTTGCTCGTTCAGAGGCGGAATTGTTCCGCTGATCAATTTATATTCAGAAATAGAAAGTCCGGAGACAGTGAGGCGCGTAATTCCGCCAACAATGACCATAATAAATATTAAAATACAGCCGGTGTACAGCCAGTAAATTACCTTCTTGTTGTCTTTCATGGAATTAAAATTGATTTTTTCATTTTAAAAATTACCTAAACAGGATTTAAACCGAGTTCTTTTCCTCTTTTCAGCATCAATTCACGCGCTGCCTCATATTCATTTGGAATTTCTCCTTCCAATATTGCTTCTTTAATGGTTTCTTTGATCATCCCAATTTCCTTGGAAGGTTTAATATTGAAGGTTTCCATAATTTCTTCACCAGTCACGGGAGGTTGGAAATTTCTTACATGATCCCTTTCCTCAACTTCCTTGATTTTTTTCCGAACTTCTTGAAAATTCTGATGATATTTTCTGAATCGTTTCGGATTTTTAGTCGTGATATCTGCTTCGCAAAGCGTCATTAAATCTTCAATATTTTCCCCAGCATCAAAAACCAATCTGCGAACTGCCGAATCAGTCACTTTTTCATCTGCAATAACGATAGGGCGGGAACTCATTAAAACCAATTTCTGAACAAATTTCATTTTTTCATTCAGTGGCATGCGCAATCTTTTAAAAAGTTTAAACACCATTTTTGAACCCACAAATTCGTGTCCGTGAAAGGTCCAACCGATTTTCTTGTGAAATTTTTTCGTTGGCGCCTTTCCAATATCGTGCAAGAGCGCAGCCCATCGAAGCCATAAATCGTCTGTATTCTCGGAAATATTATCCACTACTTCCAAAGTATGCCAAAAATTGTCTTTGTGTTTTTGACCTTCAATCTCGTCAATACCTTCAAGCGCGGTCAATTCAGGTAAAATAAGTTCCAATAAACCTGTTTTATGAAGCAATGAAAATCCTACGGAAGGTTTTTGCGAAAGCAGAATTTTATTCAGTTCATCCACGATTCTTTCTTTGGAAATAATGCGGATTCGATCTTTGTTTTTACTGATTGCTTCAAGCGAATTTTTTTCAATTTTAAAATTGAGCTGTGAAGCAAAACGAATCGCCCGAAGCATCCGCAACGGATCATCAGAATAAGTGATGTCCGGATCCAACGGAGTTTTGATCGTTTTATTTTTCAAATCTTCCAATCCGTTGAAAGGATCAAGAAGTTTCCCGAAATTATACTGATTCAAACTTATTGCCAGTGCATTGATCGTAAAGTCCCTGCGATTTTGATCATCTTCCAAAGTCCCATTTTGCACTACGGGATTTCTGCTTTCTTCACTGTAACTTTCTTTTCGGGCTCCCACAAATTCAATTTCCAAATTGTAAGCACGGAGCATTGCGGTTCCGTAATTTTTAAAAACTTGGACTTTGGGTTTGTGCGATAATTTTTCTGAAACTTTTTGGGCGAGTTCAATTCCGCTTCCAACTGCAACAACATCAATATCTTTGGCCTCACCACGGTCTAGAATCAAATCACGAACAAATCCTCCTATCACATAACATTCAATCTCAAGATCAAATGCGGCCGAGGAGATGGCGTCAAAAATTTTATGGTTCAGTTTATTTTGGAAATTGGAATTGGTCAAGACTTTATTTTTCAATGGTGATTTCCAGGAACAATTCCTTAAAATGACCTTATTTTCGAATTATTTTCACCTTCCCATCTTTCCCCAATTTTATAATTGCCGAAGGTTTAGGTGTTTTTTTATTTAACTGCCGCAAATTTACTACATAGTCAACACCTTTTAAAATTTCCCGGCTTATTTCGGCAAAGGAATTTGGCGCTGGTTTTCCGCTGATATTTGCGGAAGTCGAAACCAATGGTTTTTTCAATTTTCTGATTAAATCGTTACAAAAAAGATCTTTGGTAACTCGAATTCCCAACGTGTCATCTTCGCCGACCAAATTGTCAGCAATTCTTATGGGGTTGTCATAAATAATGGTTGTCGGTGAGTTTGCATATTTCAAAATGTCATAGGCAACTTCGGGAACTTCCTCGATATATTGGTTCAGCATTTTAAAATCGTTTACCAAACAAATGAGCGCTTTGGCTTCACTGCGTTTTTTGAGTGCATAAACCTTATCAACAGCATCTGCATTGGTGGCATCGCAACCTATTCCCCAAACGGTATCGGTCGGATATAGAATGATTCCGCCTTTTTTTAAAACTGCAAAAGCATTGTTGAGTTCGTCTTTAAAATTCTCCATTGAGTACTTTTTTATATGCTTCCAAGGTTTTTTGTGCCATTATTTTGGAAGTGAAATTATTTACTAGAAGTTCGTATGATGTTTCGGTAAACGCGAGTTGCTGCTCTTCATTTTCGCTCAAAGATACTATATGTTCCGCTAATTTTTTAAAATCAAAAGGATCTGTGAGCAAGCCATTTTTCCCATGCGAAATGATTTCAGGAATTCCGCCTACATTAGTGCTTATAACTGGAACTTTATGATAAAAAGCTTCATAAATAACCTGCGGTAGGCCTTCACTCTGGGAAGTCATTATTTTTAAATCGAATTGCGGGATCAAATTTTGTGCATTGGGAATAAAATCAAAAAAAGAGAAATAGGAGATCAAATTGTGTTTTTCAACTAATAATTTCAAAGCTTTTGTTCTTGCCGAAAATCTTCCAATCTGGACAAAATGAAAATTCTTTTTGTTCATTTCGTTCACCAAATAATTTGCGGTCAAAAGCAGTGTTTCTAAGTTCTTTGCACGTATATGGTTTCCAATATTTCCGATTAGAATCGTTTCTTCAGAAAGATTCAACTTTTTCCGAATTAAAAAACTGGGTCTACCATCTTTATTGTCAATTCTTGTTCCGTGGTAAATCGTTACCAATTTACTCGGTTCTTCGATACTTTCCGCAGTAATTTTTTTCGTGGCTTCCGAAACACAGAGTATTTTTTTTATGTTCGTATGATTGTATTTATAAAGTGTTTGCCACCGATTTTTAATTGGAAAAGAAGTTTTTTTACTCAGTATAAATGGTGGTAGTTTAAAGATTTTGTGTGCTATAACTGCCAGCGTCAAGGAAGTTGAACCATGAATGTGGATCAGGTCATATTTTTCTCTTCTGCACAATTTTATCAATTTAAAAATGGCCCTAGGATCCATTTTAAATTTCATGTACAAGGTGTCGTAATTAAAATTTCCTTTCTTTAGCCTTTCATGAAATCGACCATTTTTAGCCACCACAATCGTATTTTCAATTTCCGGGTGTGACAAGGAAAGCTCATAGTACAAATTTTCAATATGATTTCCACCACCACCCCAACTCTTGACTGCAGAAAGATGGAGTATTTTCATTAGTAAGTTTTTAAAAGGGTCGGATCAAATTTCCAGATAATTGAAAACCTTTTGCGCAAAATTCTTGTTAATTTCTCGACATTCCTCCAAAACTCCTGAATATACATTTGCTTTCGATAAATCCTCCAAACTGTTTTCAAAAGTGGAAATAACCGGTTTGTATTTGAAGTCATAAAATTTTGACGAGTTTGGAACCACTACTACTTTCTTTCCCAGTAACATTGACCAATACATAGCGTGATAACTATCGGTAATGATATTCTCGGAACTTCCAATAAAATTGATCAATTCTTCAAGATTTGTAGTGTTTGATGTCGATGGAAAATCTTTAAACCGATTTAAAATTTTGGGTTTTTTCAGCGTGTCCTTGTGAAAAACAATTCCGGTTTCCTGGGTGATTTTATAATCCCGATCAAAAACCGAATTCATACAACTCACGCAAGGAACATAT
The DNA here is from genome assembly GCA_035705495.1 of Salinimicrobium sp. Classification (GTDB taxonomy): domain Bacteria; phylum Bacteroidota; class Bacteroidia; order Flavobacteriales; family Flavobacteriaceae; genus DASSWB01. The sequence goes on from DASSWB010000026.1 coordinate 66,611, forward strand.
TCGCCGGGCATTGAAAAATCCCTTGTCCCAACCAAGCCAAACTTCGAAACATCGATGTTGTAATGTTTTAGTTTTCCGTAGGTCTGCGGATTCTTGTCATTATGACCAACTCCCCACAATACAGTTTTTTTTCCTTTTGCGGTCAAATCCTGAAAAAGCTGCATTTGTTTATAAAATGCATTCCGGTTCAACAATCCGCCGCCGCCCACAATCACTGCGTTATTGGAAATTTTTTCAATAAAATTCTTTAATTCAACAGGATCTGATTTTTTATAATCAAAAATATCGACGGAAGTGTTTTTGATTTTTTCAAAATAATGATGTGGAGCACTATAATAATCGCCAATATTCCGCGTGTCGATGCGGTGAATATTCACAACCGATTCATTCTTTTGAGGCGTTTCTAAAATGGTTTTTATAACCCGTCTCTTGCGCTGTGACCGCTGAAGCGAGGATATGATTTTTTTTATCGGCATATTATTATTTTAAAGGAGCGACTTATAAACTTCCAAATATTGTTTTGCTGCTTCATCCCAACTGAAACTTTGTGCACGGGCAATCATTTTTTCTCGATACAATTGCTTGTCGGCTTCAAATTTATGCATTCCTTTGATAAAAACATCGGCCATATATTCTGGATCATAATCTTCCCAATAAAAAGCGAGTTCTCCACCAATTTCAGGAAGGGAAGTATTGTTTGAAGTGAAAACCGGTTTTCCAAATCGCATCGCTTCAATGATGGGCAACCCAAATCCTTCACGTAAAGAAGGAAATACGAAAGCGGCACAGTTCTGATAGTAATATTGTTTATCGGCTTCGGAAATTTTTCCAACTAAAAAAATACGGTCTTTTAAATTTTTGTCCTCGATCAGTTTGGCAATTTCCTGACCGTTTTCAGTTGAATTTTTACCAGCCAAAATCAAATTGAAATCCGGCAATATTTCCATCATTTTGACGAGGGAAGCAAAATTTTTTCGAGCTGTAAATTCACCTATGGAAAATAGAAAAGGAGCCGTGATTTTTTTTGATGGTTTATAATCAGATGAAATTGTTATTTCTTTAATCGGATTTCCATTGTAAATCACATACTCTGGAACATCTGGTACATCAAAAAATTGATGTGTTGAGTTTTTGGCGTAATTGGAAATATAAGTAATGGCATTGCTACGGTTCAATTTCTCCTGAAAACGCTGGTGAACAGGATCATTTTTGTAATTTTCCAGATCTTTAATATGGGTAATATTATGAACCGTAAGTAAATAAGGGATTTTATGGAACGGTTCAATTTTCGTGTTTTGGTTCATTGAATGCCATAAATCGTATTTTTTTCTTATCCGCAAACTTTTATATCTGTAAAAAGAATGATATTTTTTAAAATTCACTGCTTCAAAATCCTTGATCAATGATTTGTTCTTGGCGGTTACCGTCAATGTGAATTCTGTATTCTGCTTAGCCAAACTTTTGATGAGCCAATAGTTGAATTGCCCAAACCCGAAATAAATATTGTTGAGGTTGTGGGATTCCAGAAATATTTGTTTTTTGTTCCCCATCGAATCAGAAGGATCAATTTTTAAAATTTAAAAACGCTTGTTATAGTTTAGGATTCTTTCTGTTGCTTCCCTTATGGCTCCGTTTCCGGAATTTTGAGAAAGAATGATATCAACAAAAGGTTTTACCGAATTCGTGGCATTTTGCGGACAAAAAGACCATCCGACGGAACATAAATTGGCCAAATCATTCACGTCATCCCCAATATAGGCGATTTCTCCACGGGAAATATTTTGTTGTTCTAAAAAATTCTGAAGCAATGAATGTTTGTCTTTTGCATAGAGAAAAACGTGTTCGATTTTCAATTTTTCCATTCGTTTTTTCACAAGTGCGGAATCTTCGGAAGTCATTACAGCTACTTGAACGCCATGTTCCCTTAGAATTTCGAGTCCCATTCCGTCACGAATGTCAAATCGTTTGCTCAGTTCGCCGTTTTCATCATAATAAACACCGCCATCCGTAAAAACGCCATCCACATCCAAAACCAGGAATTTAATGGACTTGGTTTCTTTTTCCGAGATTAATTTGTTGGCAATTATAGTTTCGTTGGATTCCCAGTTTTTTTCCGAAATCGGAAAAATTGTTTCCACGGGCATTTTGATCAATTCAGAAGTTTTTAAATTTTCCCCACCTATTTTTTCGAATAATAATGCCGAGTTTTCCAAAAACCGAGAATTTTGTACTCCCATAGTAATACTGCCATCCTCATTCCGTATTTTATTTTCAAGCTCAACAACGCTTATTGCATGGGTGGTTTTTTGATCGGAAACTTTCGAAAGACCTCGATTAATATCCGCTTTTGAAACAAATGCCGAAAAAATATTCAGAAGGCAAACAATGTCACCAGTTTTACTTTTTTCAGTTTTAAAAGAATTGAAAGCTTCTACGGAATTGGTTTTTGAATCAAAAGAAATCACATTGATTTTTTTGGTCCAATTATAATTTTTGGAAATAAAATGCTGTATTTCATCATCATCGGTAGCAACAAAAATTTCTTCTAATTCCGAAAAAATTGCTTCCGCCAAAACCCAACAAAAAAGTGGTCTGCCCAAAAATTTTCTCTTTGAAAGCTTGTTCTTCTGTGAAATGGGTAAGAATCCTATTGTTCGCATAAAATGAAATTGGAATTGTAAAGGTAAATTTTTAATGCATAAATCCGAATCCAATTTTTCCAAATTGAAAAACGAACTCTTGATGCAGATTTTTAAGCTTATATTTGCAGACATAATTAAGGAGTAGAAATTCTCCAACCGAAAATTTGAAAAAGAAAGTTTGTTGATGAAAGCAGTTTTTTCAGAAAAATATAAGGATCAAAAAGACGAGATTCATTCCCTTGTAAGAAATTTCGAAAACGAAGGAGAATTATTTGGAGCAGGAGACAGGAACCAGATAAAAATTTTTGAGCTGAATGGGAATAAAATCAATGTAAAAGCTTTTAAAGTCCCGAATTTATTCAACAAAATCGTTTATAAATTTTTCCGACAGTCAAAAGCGGAAAGATCTTTTGATTACGCAAATCGACTTATTTCGAAGAACATAGGAACCCCGCATCCCATTGCTTATATTGAGGAGAAACGCTTGCTCGGGTTTGGAAAAAGCTATTATGTCAGTGAGCATTTAACTTATGACCTCACTTATCGGGAATTGACAAAAGATCCAAATTATCCGAGAAAAGAAGAGATTTTGCGTGCTTTTACAAAATTTACTTTTCATCTCCATGAACAAGAAATTGAGTTTTTGGATCACTCTCCAGGAAATACGCTGATTAAATTCCACGATGCCGGTTTCGAATTTTTTCTTGTTGATTTGAACCGAATGAACTTCAGGCAATTGAATCTTGACGAAAGAATGAAAAATTTCTCACGTTTAACTTCGAAAAGAGAAATCGTGGAAATTATGGCAAATGAGTATGCGATATTGACTGGAAAACCGGAAAAGGAGATTTTTGAAAAAATGTGGTTTTACGTGAGTCGGTTTCAGGATAAATTCCGAAGAAAAAAACGTCTGAAACGGACTTTTAAAGTTTAAAAAACAATATTAACTTCTTCCACGTCTTAAGAGCCAAAGCTTGGCGTATCGCATAAAAATTGCGTAGGCCTGAATATAACTTATTGTAAAACCAACCATCCCGTCCCTAAATCCGCTTTGGATAAAATAATGTTTTATAAATCCGTAAAAAGGTTTTATAACGACGTGAAAAATGGAGATTTTCCCTGTTTTTTTCTCGTAATCTTTCGCCTGCCAAGCCGCATATCTGTTCTTTTTTTCAATGTATTTGTCAAGCGTGACGTATGTATTGTGGTATAATCTGTTTTTTAGTTTTCCAACTTTTCCATCGGCAATAATTTCCGCATGAACCATTTTCTTCTCGTACCGACATTTACTTTTCCTGAAAAGTCTGATAACCTTGTCATTTTTCCAACCACTGTAATGGACTTTTTGACCCATAAAATGATTGTTTCGGTAAATCCAATACCCTACAAACTCTTGCGGCGGATTTTTTAAAATCTGAAGAATCTCCTCCCGCAACTCAGGCGTCACTCTTTCATCGGCATCCACAAGTAAAATCCATTCGTGTTGAGCCTGCGGAATGGTCCAATTCTTTTGAGAGGCAGAATTTTTGTATTCTCTTTGAAGTATTTTCGGCGAATATTTTTCGGCCAAAGCTACAGTTTCATCCGTACTGAAGCTGTCAACAACGATAATTTCATCAGCAAAAGAAACGCTTTCAAGCACTTCTTCTATGTTGTGGGCTTCGTTCCCAGTAGGTATTATTGCTGTAAGTTTTTCCATGGATAATTGAGAAGGTAAAACTATTACGATTTTTATAAAATAAAAAGTTTATTTTTGTTCAAAATTTTTAGCATGGCTCCTAAACCAAAAATTTCCGTTATTATAAGTACTTATAATGCTGTGGAATGGCTAAAAAAAACTTTATGGGGTTACAGCATTCAAACATTTCAAGATTTTGAAATTGTAATAGCAGACGATGGATCCACGAAGGAAACGGCTGAATTGATACAAAAGTTTTCCCAGGATTTAACCATTCCTATTGTACATGTGTGGCATGAAGATCAAGGTTTTCAAAAATCGGCTATCCTCAATAAAGCAATAAAGGCCTGCTCCAGTGATTATGTTTTGATGAGCGACGGAGATTGTATTCCCAAGGCGGATTTTGTGGCGCAGCATATGCAAAACAGGAAAGAGGGATTTTTTCTTTCCGGAGGCTATTTTAAACTTCCAATGGATATTTCTACCGCCATTACAAAAGAAAATATTCTGAAACAGGATTGTTTTAATATACTTTGGCTGAAAAGTGAGGGTTTAAAATCATCTTTTAAAAATAAAAAACTAACCGCAAGAGGTTTCGAAGCGAAATTTTTAAATGCCATTACGCCGACAAATGCCAGTTGGAACGGTCATAATTCCAGCGGCTGGAAAGCTGATATTCTTGCAGTGAACGGTTTTGACGAGCGCATGCAATACGGCGGACAAGATAGGGAGTTGGGCGAGCGTTTGTTCAATTTGGGCATTAAATCGAAACAAATTAGATATAGTGCACTTTGTGTTCATTTGGACCATCCCAGAGGTTATAAAACAAAAGAATCTATTCAGAAGAATAAAGGAATCAGGTCTGAAACCCGCTCTCAAAAAAAATACTGGACTGAATTTGGAATAGAGAAGAAGCAAAAGCAGGAGAATTAAGATGAAGCTGAAAGAAATTCCACTTTCCCTGTTTACCGCATTTTCCTTAAGGTCGATTCCTGTTGAAAGTCTCAAATCTCATTCCGAACCCGCATTTCCAATAATTGTATCCCTGACCACGATTGAAAGTCGGTTGGATAAAGTCCACATTACAATTCGAAGTATTTTAGCACAAAAACGGAAACCTAAAAAAATCCTGTTGTGGATTCCTACAGAACTGAAAAATAAAATTCCGCAGTCGCTAAAAAAACTAACTGGCGATATTGTTGAAATTCATTTTTCACATTTACATTGTTCGCACAAAAAACTGATTCACAGCTTGAAATTACATCCTTCGGAAGTCATTGTTACATGTGACGATGATGTGATGTATCGAGAAAACTGGTTAAAAACCTTGTACAATAGCCATTTGAAATTTCCCAATGATGTCATTGCGCATCGCGTTCGTTGTATTCGTTACGAAAATGGGGAACTTTTACCTTACAAAAAATGGAGTTGTCAGGCTGACGTGAAACCAGAGGCTTTATTGCCCATTGGCGCAGAAGGCGTTTTGTATCCGCCCGAAACTTTTTCCGATGTTGTTTTTGATGAAAAGCTTTTCCTGAAATTGGCACCAAAAGCTGACGATCTATGGTTCAAAGCAGTTGCTTTATCAAACGATAAACGTGCCAGAAAGGCTGAAGAAAGCCCCGAGTTGGCAATTCCGCTAGCTGGAACGCAGAAAATTTCATTGAAAAAAGAGAATGTGGACGAAGACCGAAATCGAAAACAATGGAATGATTTAGCGCAGTATTTTGGGATTGATTTGAGGTGATTTCATATCTACTACTTCACAAAAACTTTTTCAAGCGATCCGCAAACAATTCAGGTTTGAAAGCTTCATAAAATGCCGCAACGTTGCGTTTGATTTCTTTTTTTGATTTTCCCTCAAATAATTCCGGTCTAAATTCTCTCAAGTGGACGTTCAAATATTTCTCGCTGTTTTGATGTCCCCAAGCTTCTGCGCTTACCCAAGGTGAAAAAATGGCGAAAGTTTTTAAATCCAAGGCTTTTCCGATATTGATGGCGCCGCCTTCATTGCCAATTACTGCTTCGCAAAAAGAAGTCAGTACGATGAATTTTCTTAAGCTCGGCGCATAAAATTTTAAAATGACCGATTTTGTTTTTGGATCACATAAATGAATTAATTCTTCGACTTCCTTTAATTGCATCGGAATGTAATTCAATAGTAATTTTTTGTTTGGGTAAAAGCTGATGAAAGTGTCCAAAAATTTCGCCATATATTTCAGCGGATAGGTTTTTGAAGCTTCACTTCCCAAACAATTGACCATGACAAGTTCATCGTTTTCAGAAAAATCCTCCTTTTTCAGAAGTTCCTGCATCTGAAGTTTTTCATCTTCGGAAATAAAAATTTTTGGAGCCAAATTGAGATCAATGGGAACGTTCAAAGGTTTCAGAAACTCCAATCGGTTGTAAAATGCCTTTGGAATTTCCACGGAGATATCAGAGGTTTCAATTGAATTTGTATAAGCCCACTTCAAATACCATTTTTTGAGTCCGATACGAATTTTGGCGTTTGTTTTAAAAGTTAAAAACGCACTTGAATTCTTCGAATAAACATCAATAACAATATCGTATTTTTTAGATTTTAGAAAAGAACCCAATTTCCAAAGCATGTGCACATTTTTCTCGGTTTTGACGGAAATGGTAATTAATTCATCAATAAAGGGGTTATTTTCAACCACCGGAACACAATTTTGGTTCACGAGGTAATGTAATTCCGAAGTGGGAAATTTTGTCTTCAGTGCTTCAAACAAAATGGACGTTGTGAGTACGTCGCCAATCATTTTCTGCTGAATGATCAATATTTTTTTTGGATCCAAATTTTTCAACTCCGAAAATTGTTAGATTATTTTTTTTTTTACACCGCAACATCATATTCCCTCAAAGCATCATTCAATGAGGTTTTTTTGTTCGTACTTTCTTTTCGTTTTCCTATAATCAAGGCACATGAAACTTGATATTCGCCAGCTGCAAATTTTTTGGTATAACTTCCAGGTATTACCACGGATTTTTCAGGAACATATCCTTTAAATTCCTTGGGTTCTGTGCCTGTAACGTCAATAATTTTTGTAGATCCGGTTAACACCACATTGGCGCCCAGAACGGCTTCTCTCCCAATTCTTACACCTTCAACCACAATACTTCTGGAACCAATAAAAGCATTGTCTTCAATAATTACCGGTGCGGCCTGTAAAGGTTCCAAAACACCGCCAATGCCCACGCCGCCACTTAAATGCACATTTTTTCCGATTTGTGCACAACTGCCGACAGTTGCCCATGTATCAACCATGGTTCCTTCATCTACGTAGGCGCCAATGTTGATGTAACTCGGCATCATAACCACGCCTTTTGAAATATAAGCTCCGTGGCGCGCAACTGCATGAGGTACAACTCGGATTCCTTTTTCAAAATATCCGGTTTTTAAAGGGATTTTATCGTGGTATTCAAAAATACCGACTTCCATTTTCTGCATTTTTTGAATTGGAAAATAAAGCACAACTGCTTTTTTCACCCATTCGTTTACTTGCCAATCTTCCGAAGTTGGTTCGGCAACGCGCAATTTTCCGTCGTCTAAAAGTGAAATTACTTCTCTTATGGCATTGATGGTTTCAGTTTCTTTAAGTAATTCCCTGTTTTCCCAGGCTTCGTTTATGATGTTTTCTAGATGCTTCATTTCAGAAAATTTTTGGGTAAAGATAATAGCTTCAAGCCAAACGGCAGACAATTCTATACAGAAAGCTTATCTTTGCACAAAATTGTGTGATGGCAAGAATTTTGGCTTTGGATTACGGAACGAAACGAACCGGAATAGCGGTTACGGATGAATCCCAGATCATTGCGTCGGGATTGACAACCGTACCCACAACAGAGCTTTTTTCATTTTTGAAAAAGTATTTCTCCGAAGAGAAAGTCGAGTTGGTTTTGGTCGGAGAGCCGAAACAAAAAGATGGTTCCGCTTCGGAAAGTGAGGCTGCGATTCAGGTTTTTCTTGAACAATTCGAAAAAGAATTTTCAACAATGAAATTGCAACGTGTGGATGAAAGATTCACATCAAAAATGGCATTCCAAACCATGATTGACAGCGGACTCAAAAAAAATCAGCGTAAAAACAAAGCGCTTGTCGACGAAATTAGTGCGACAATTATTTTGCAATCGTATCTTTACAAGTGATGTCATTCAACATTTGTAATTTTTTATTTTATTAAGCATACAAAACATCAATATTAAAAGAATGATTTTACCAATAGTAGCATATGGCGATCCGGTTTTAAAGAAGAAAGCCAAAGATATTCCTGAAGATTTTCCGCATTTGAAAGAATTGCTTGAAAATATGTGGGAAACCATGTACAATGCGTACGGAGTCGGTTTGGCGGCGCCGCAAGTGGGATTGCCCATTCGTTTGTTCGTTATTGATACTTCGCCTTTTGCGGAGGATGAGGATTTGCCCGAAGAAGAGCGGGAAGAATTAAAAGACATGAAAAAAGTATTCATCAATGCGAAAATCACTGCGGAAGAAGGTGATGAATGGGCGTTTAATGAGGGTTGTTTGAGCATTCCGGATGTTCGGGAAGATGTTTTTCGAAAATCCGATATTACTATTGAATACTTGGACGAAAACTTCGAAAAGAAAACGGAAAATTTCAGCGGATTGGCAGCGCGCGTTATTCAGCATGAATATGATCATATTGAAGGAATTTTGTTTACCGATAAACTTTCCAGCTTAAAAAAACGTTTGATTAAATCGAAACTGACCAATATTGCAAAAGGAAAAATCAATATTGATTATAGGATGCGTTTTCCAGAAGTTAAAAAAGGACGCTAATTTTTTTTGAAATTCATTGTAGGTATTGCATATTTGTGCAGCAAAATTGAAAATAGAAATGGGATTGGATAAAATATTATCGATTACGGGAAAACCCGGATTATACGAATTAAAAGCACAAACCAGAGGTGGTTTTATTGCGGAGTCTTTATTGGACGGAAAGAAAATATCGGTGAATCTGCGAAACAATGTGAGTATGTTGAGCGAAATCGCTATTTACACCATCACCGAAGAAGTGCCGCTTAGAGAAATTTTTCAGAAAATAAAAGAAAAAGAAAATTCCGGTCCTGCGATAAATCATAAGGAATCAACTGATAAATTAACCGCTTATTTTGAGGAAATCCTACCTGATTATGATACCGACCGGGTGTATATGAGTGATATCAAAAAGGTATTTCAATGGTATAATTTACTCCAAAAGAAAGATTTAATGGATTTTTCTGATCCTGAAAAAAATGAAAAGGAAACCGAAACTGATACGGAAAAATCAGAAAAGGTAAAAACGGAAGGAAAAACCGAAAAGCCAAAGAAAACTACCAAGGCGACGAAAGCCAAGAAAGCGGAAAAAACCGTTGATGCGAAAGAAAAAAAATTGGTAGAAAAAATGCCTGCAAAAGGTAAAAAGGCCGAAACAGCGAAAAAAGCAGCAGATAAAAAGAAGAAATCGGAATAAAGATTTTTTAAACATAAAAAGACCTGAAAAACACTTTTAGGTCGGCGGAAAATGAAGGCTGTTTTTACAGCCTTTTTCGTTTTATAAATTCACAAAGTGTAATTTTATCAAAAACAAAATATGATGAATTCCAGAAAAGATCAATTAATGGCATTTGACAAATTGTTGACAATCATGGATGAACTTCGGGAGCAATGTCCATGGGATAAAAAGCAAACTATGCTCTCTTTGAGGCATCTTACCATTGAAGAAGTTTATGAGCTTGGTGATGCCATTTTGGACGGAGATCAGGATGAAATCAAAAAGGAATTGGGCGATATTTTATTGCATATTGTTTTCTATTCCAGGATAGGCAGTGAGACAAATGATTTTGATATTGCTGATGTGGCAAACAGCATTTGTGAGAAATTAATCAATCGGCATCCGCATATTTATGGCGATGTAAAAGTCGAAAATGAAGAAGATGTAAAGCGCAATTGGGAAAAATTAAAATTGAAAGAAGGAAAGAAAAGCGTTTTGGAAGGCGTTCCCAATTCTTTACCAGCTTTGGTGAAAGCCAGTAGGATCCAAGAGAAAGTTGCTGGGGTAGGATTTGATTGGGAAGAGCCACAGCAAGTTTTTGAAAAAGTAAAAGAAGAACTGGATGAGCTGCAACAGGAAATAAATATTTCGAATAAAGATGCAATTGAGGCCGAATTTGGCGATGTGCTATTTTCCATGGTCAATTATGCCAGGTTTTTGGACATCAATCCTGAAAATGCGTTGGAACGGACGAATAAAAAGTTCATCCAACGTTTCAAATATCTTGAAGCAAAAGCAAAAGAGCATAAAAAGGATTTGAAGGACATGAGTTTGGAGGAAATGGATATTTTCTGGGAAGAGGCGAAGAAATTTAAATAAATGTCAATTTGACAGGTCTATCTGCTAAAAAACTGACATTTCGTCTTGTTTTTTAAAAAGGTATCTATTTTGTTTAAAGGAATATAAGTTATTAACCTTTAAAACAGAACAATATGAACTTAGTAAAGCGTAAACCAGATGTATGGCTTCCTTCAATTTTGGATGAATTTCTAAAAACTGATTGGATGGGTGGAACAGAGTCGGTACCGAAAATTGGCTCAACAATACCTGCTGTCAATATCACCGAAAACGAAGACAATTTCATCGTTGAAGTTGCAGCTCCAGGGAAGGAAAAGAAGGATTTCAATATTGAATTGAACAATGATGTGCTCACGATTTCTTCCGAGGAGAAAAACGAAAATGAAAACAAGGAAGAAAACGGAAGGGTAACTCGACGGGAATTTAGTTATTCCAGCTTCAAACGTGCTTTTAACCTACCGGAATCAGTAAACAACGATATGATTTCTGCGGTTTACACTAACGGTGTTCTAATGATTACTTTGCCAAAGAAAGAAGAGGCAAAAGTTCAGCCCAAACGCATGATTGAAATAGAATAATTCTATACCGGGTTTTAAAAAAGGCTGTCTGAAAAGATGGCCTTTTTAATTTCCAATTACAATCCAGTTACTCCCGTCGCTTTGCACGATTATTTTTTCCTCTGCATTTAATAAGTTTACGGTCGCATTTGAAAATCCATTCAAAATTTGACTGGAATTTGATACGCTTAATGTTGAGGGTGCAACAGTGGCTGCGTTCAGGATCGTATAGGTTTTTCCAAATAAAGTTGAGGGGTCTGGAAATAAAATATTATCTACATTTTGCTTAATTCTAATGGTCGACATTGATGAAGTTAAGGTCAAGGTAGTCGTTGGAGCGGAAACGGTTAGAAACGCTTTCGTGTTTTCCGGAACCCATTCTGCCTGACCGTTTATTCCCATTTTCATGATTTCACCTTCCGCGCCTTTTGATATGGGAAGAATATAATTATCAGCATTGTCCAAACCATTGGAGATCGTACCAATTGATACTTTCCCCAAGAAATAACCGGCATATACGTCGGAAAACGCTGTTCCTTCCGCCTGACTGTATAAACCATATATTGTTCCTGCACTTGTATTTCCTCCAATGGTACTGTACAGTCCGTAATTGAAACTTTCTGCACCATGTGTTTTACCTACAATATTGTAAACTCCGTAAATATCGTTGAGGGAGGTGCTGCCTTGATTGGTTTCATTATAGATTCCAAAGTGAATTCCATCACCTGCGCTAGAAACTACATTGTACAAACCATATTTCATGGTGTCTGTCGCGGTTGAGTTTTTAATTCTGATCCCGTAGGTTTTGCCATTGGCATTACTTTCATTTTCTACGTCGATACCAAATGTGTGATAACTTGCTCCGCTGGAAGGATGGCTGTTCACTACGAGTAGTGCCTTTCTGGGTTTTCCTGTTAGGTTTGCCGTGTCGTCATTGACAAAAACACTCATTTGGGCCGCATCTTCTTGCTCGCCAATGCTTATGATTCCGGTTCTGAAAATATCATCTTCAATAGAATCCGGCAACTCGGAAGTTTCCATTACTTGAAAGCTTCGGTTTTTATCGGTGATTAATTTTTCCCATTTCAATTGGTCAAAATTCCAAAAGTAAAATCCACGAGGATAAGTTATCATTTCCATTGCAGCATTTTCCAGTTGAATTTCTTCCTTTAAAAAAATCAACATGCCGTCTTGTTCCATTCCTGGTTCGGCTATTGGTAATGTGCTCAAACGTGGAATTAAAATCCCATCTTTAATCCCTGGTGTTGTACCAAGGACGGTAATATCCATTAACGCTTGTGGGTTTGTTGTATTGATTCCGACTTGGGCTTTCAGTATTCCAGAATAAAAAATAGCAAAGAGTAAAAAAAGCTTCGTTTTCTTCATAATTTACGAGGAATCAATCAAATTAATTAGTGGAAACGGTCAAAAATAAGGATTCACTATGTTCTTCGATGGGTTTCGCTTTTCTCTGCTGAAGAAAATTGGAAACTTGGCGGCTAAACCTCAATTTATGTTAAATAAAAAAACCTGGACAATTCCAGGTTTTTTGTTTCCAAAAATTTCTCTCAGTTAAGCAGGCGTATGGTTGTCGGTCGATTTCATTTTCCATGCATCCAGCATCCAACTGGTTTTTTCGATATCACGAATATATGCACCAATAAGGTCGATTGTTCCTTCATCTTCAGCTTCTTCTGCGACTTTTGTTACTTTCCGCATCTGATCCAACAATGCAGCATGGTCTTTTAAAAGGGTTTCAATCATTTTCCGATCCTCCAATTCCGACGGAGATTCTTTTAAGTTGCTTGATTTTAAATACTCACTATAATTACTGGTGGGCTGATATCTCAAAGTGAGGATTCTTTCTGCTATTTCGTCTATTTTCAGCATCGCATCATCATACAATTCTTCAAACTTCTGGTGAAGTGCAAAGAAATGCGGACCTAAAATATTCCAGTGGAAGTTGCGGAGTTTTTGGTAATATAAATGATAATCGGCCAAAAGAATATTAAGTTCTTTGACTGTTTTGGCATTTTTCTCTTTGTTTAAATTTAAGTAATTCATGAATTCTGGTTTTTGTTTATTGTTATTGAAGTTTTATCTCTCTGTTCATGGTTTCTCTCGGTATAATTTTTCAATCATTTCCTTAGAAATCTGTCCGCTGTAAACACCATACCCGTCAACCAATGTTCCTTTCCTGCCCGTTGAGGTCGTGACCGCAAAAAGTATGGAGTTGTCGTCTGGGTTTGAAAATCCTTCAAATCTCAAAACTTTATCAATAACAAACTCTTGAGGTTTGAATTTTTCTTTTGTTTTTGTGAGGGCGAGCTCAGCATCCTCCAAATTAAAATCATGAACGTAACCTTCTTCGTCACGTAATTTTTGGAGCGCTTGAGACAATGTTCCGTAGTCTTTCATGGTAAGATAGTTTCTGGATAAATTACTGCCAAACTTCCATTTGTGCAAGTTTGACGATGAGTTTAGTAGAAATTTAACTCCGTTTAAAATTTCAGGCTGCTGTTTCAAATTCTGCCAACATACATTCAATAACTGTTTTCTTCTTTTTTATAGTGGCTTTTATATTTTAATTTTATTTTTGCTTGGTTTATACAGTTACTTTTGTAGCTTTCCGGCAATTAAATGAAAATGTACAACAGCCTTTTTTTAAAGAAAATCCTCTTTTGTCTTTTAGGTTCTTTGGTATTTTTCAATCTTCCATCGGTTACAGCACAAAAAATCCCAAAAGATAGTTTAGAAGTGCTTTATAGAATTTCCGAAAATGCGCTTTACAAGCATCAATACAGAAATTCTATTGAATCGGCAGTAACGCTTCTTCGAGAAGCCACAAAATCAGGATCTTATTATTATCAATTCAATGCCTATAACTTATTGGGTATGAGTTATGAAGACGTGAAAGATACTGCCCGCGCAAAGAAGTACTACAAATTGGCACTGGAAAGGGCCAAGACCGCCCAAAATGACACCTTAATGGGTTGGGCATATAACAATCTCGGGAATATGTATTCTGCGGAAGAGGACAATTACCAAACGGGAATTGACTACTATAACCGAGCTATTGAGGCGGTAGAAAAATTTGAAGATTCTATAGAATTATTGACTCCTTTTATTAATATCGCCTGGACCTATTTGGAATTTTGCGAATTTGACAAAGCTTATCCATACTTAAAGAAATCGAGCGAATTATTTAATAATCCCAAAGATCGTTTGACGCAAACACAACTCTTCAATTTATGGGGGATGTATCATAGTGGGAAAAATAATGAAGAACAAGCACGAGAATTTTTTACAAAATCATTAAGTATTGCGGAAAAAGATTCGCTTTTTATTGAGGCCTCCACAGCTTACAAACAGTATGCGAATTTTCTGTACAAAACCGGGGATTATGCCGAAGCTTTTAAGGCGCTCCAAAAACATAACAAGTATCAGGACAAAGTTTTTGAAAAGGAAAAAATCAAACAAATAGAAGCGGCCAATGCAAAATTTGAAGTCAGTGAATACCGACGAAATTTGGAATTAGCCCAAAAAAAACAGCTTTATAAAGACAAAATTATCGAGAATTCGCGGAATGTGGTATGGATTTTAATCGGTTCCGCATTTATTTTATTGGTGATTCTTGTAATTCTTTATAGAACCAACAAAACAAAAAAAGCACTTATTGAGGAACTTCAGCAGAAAAACCAAGAACTGATTACGGCGAAAGAGGAAGCAGTGAGATTGTCAAATTTGAAAACCCAATTCTTTTCAACAGTAAACCACGAACTCCGCACTCCATTATATGGTGTAGTGGGGCTAACCTCGTTGCTGCTGGAAGATAAATCAATCTCAAAACATCAGGAAGATCTTAAATCCTTAAAGTTTTCTGCAGATTATTTATTGGCATTGATCAATGATGTGCTTCAAATGAATAAAATGGAATCGAACTTAGTGAAGTTGGAAAATATGAATTTCAACTTGTACGATTTGATGAGCAGTATTGTAAAATCGTTTGAATTTACACGACTACAGAACAAGAATTCGATTCATCTGGAAATAGATAAAAATATTCCGAAGTTTTTGCGTGGTGATTCAATACGAATCTCCCAAATTTTAATGAACCTCACCGGAAACGCGATGAAATTCACCGAAGACGGTCATATTTGGTTGATTGCCCGCTTGGTCTCACAGGAGAAAAACAAAAGCACAGTGTATTTTGAGGTAAGGGACAGTGGTTCTGGTATTCCCACAAACAAACAACAGGAAATATTTGAAGAGTTTTCCCAACTTCGTAACCATAACTATAATTATCAAGGTACTGGCCTCGGACTTTCAATCGTGAAGCGTTTACTTCAATTATTTGATTCTACCATTCATGTGGCAAGTGAAGAGGGGAAGGGGTCGGCTTTCAGTTTTGAGATTACTTTTGAAAATGGGTTCAACATCAGCAAAGAGAAAATAGAAGAATTCAATTTGAATGACGGCTCTCTGGTAGGAAAAAGAATCTTGGTTGTTGACGATAACCGAATCAATCGTGCGGTCACCAAACGAATTTTGGAGAAAAAAGGCGTTGTTTGCAATGAAGCAATAGATGGGGAATCGGCCATTAATAAAATCAAGGAAGAGGCTTACGATCTTGTATTAATGGATATTAATATGCCAAACATCAACGGATTGGAAGCAACAAGAACTATTCGGGGATTTAATAAAGATCTTCCAATCATTGCGTTAACAGCAGTGGAAATTGAGGAAATGAGCGAACAAATCATTGCTTCTGGAATGAATGATATTATTGTGAAACCTTATGACATTCCACAATTTTTCCAGACCATTATGAAAATGCTTCAAGGTTAGCATTTTTCAGAAACAAAAAAACCGCTCCAAGACTGAAGCGGTTCATTTTTAAAATCAAAAAAACTATTTCACCATCTCAAAACTACGTTTTATAAATGCGGTCAATTCTTCACCTTTCAATAAATTCTGGGAAAGTTTTGCCAAATCCAATGATTGTTTGATCAATCTTTCTTGTTTTTTTGCTGTTTTGCTATTCAAAATCTCTGAAACCAGTTCGTGGTTTGTATTGATCACCAAATTGTACATTTCCGGCATATTTCCCATACCAAACATTCCACCGCCACCGGTTTGTTGCATTTCTTTCATTCGGCGCATAAACTCTGGTTGCGTAATCATAAGCGGTGCCGCATTGCTGTCCATCGCTTCCAATTGAATAGCATATTTTTCCTGCGGAATTACTTTTTCAAAATCCGCTTTTAACTTTTCCATCTCTTCTTCTGAAAGTTTGGAAATTGCTTCGTCTTCTTTTTTGATCAAGTTGTTCACGTGATCTGAATCTACTCGGACAAATGAAATTTTCTCTTTTGTCGATTCCATTTTTTGCAGCAAATGCGAAACAATTGGAGAATCCAGAAGCAATACTTCATAATCTTTTTCTTTTGCCGCTTCAATATAGCTGTGCTGCGCATCTTTATTGGACGCATAAAGAATAACCAAATTGCCGTCTTTATCCGTTTGGTTTGGTTTGATTTTTTCCTCCAATTCTTCGAAAGTGAAATATTTCCCATCAACAGTAGGATAAAGCGCGAATTTTTCGGCTTTTTCAAAGAATTTTTCTTCGGAAAGCATTCCGTATTCAATGACAATTTTAATGTCATCCCACTTACTTTCAAAATCTTCCCTGTTTTCATTGAAAAGTTCTTTCAACTTATCCGCAACTTTTCTGGTGATATAAGAGGAGATTTTTTTCACCGCACCATCCGCCTGAAGATATGATCTGGAAACATTTAATGGGATATCCGGCGAATCGATCACACCGCGAAGCATCGTTAAAAATTCGGGAACAATTCCTTCAACATTATCAGTTACATAAACCTGATTTTGGTACAATTGGATTCTATCCTTTTGAATATTCATATCCTGTCCCAATTTTGGAAAATATAAAATTCCGGTGAGGTTAAAAGGATAGTCAACATTCAAATGAATATGGAACAAAGGTTCCTCAAACTGCATTGGATACAGTTCCCTGTAAAAATCTTTGTAATCTTTATCTTCTAATTCCGTGGGTTGTTTTGTCCACGCTGGTGTAGGGTTGTTGATAATATTATCAACCGTTTTTGTTTCTGGTTTTGCGTCTTTGGGAGCATCTTCTGGAAGCGGTAAAGTTTCTTCTTTGGTTCCGAATTTAATCGGAACAGGCATAAACTTGTTGTACTTCACCAACAATTCACGGATGCGGGATTCTTCTAAAAACTGTTTGTCATCTTCATTGATATGAAGGATGATTTCAGTTCCTCTTTCTGTTTTGTCGCTTTCTTCCAAAGTGAATTCTGTGGTTCCCTCGCAAATCCAATGCGCTGCAGGTTGATCCTTGTATGATTTTGTTCGGATTTCAACTTTGTTTGCCACCATAAAAGCGGAATAAAATCCGAGTCCGAAATGACCTATAATTCCGCTGTCTTTAGCTGAATCTTTATATTTTTCCAGAAATTCTTCCGCTCCCGAAAAAGCCACCTGGTTGATATATTTTTCAACTTCTTCCTTGGTCATCCCAATTCCGTTGTCAATAATATGAAGCGTTTTATTCTCTTTGTCGATTTTCACTTCAATCGTCGGATTGTCATAATCTACAGAAGCTTCACCAATACTGCTTAAATGCTTAAGTTTCAAAGTAGCATCGGTTGCGTTCGAAATTAATTCCCTTAAAAATATTTCGTGATCGCTGTAAAGGAATTTTTTTATTAATGGAAAAATGTTTTCAACAGATACATTAATGTTTCCAGTTGCCATATTTTAATTTTTTTAGTTTTAAATAATGTCGTGTGGAAGTCAAAAAAAATACCAATTACCCAGTTTCTGCCAATCTGACATAAATTAATGCGTTATAGAAGGAATCTCCAATCACGAAATAATATTAATCTTCTTATATTGCAGCATCTTTTTTAAGGCCTATTTCTGCTGATTGAAAAGACGCGAAAAAATATCTAAAAATGTATCAGACAAAAATTTCCGGTCTTGGGTATTATGTTCCAGAAAATATAGTGACCAATGACGATCTTTCAAAAAAAATGGAAACCAACGATGCGTGGATTCAAGAGCGCACGGGAATCAAGGAAAGGAGACACATTAAAAAAGGAGACGGCAATTCAACTGCCGTGATGGGTGTGAAAGCCGCAAAAATTGCGTTGGAGCGTGCTGAAATTTCCAAAGACGATATTGATCTTATCGTTTTTGCCACGCTAAGTCCCGACTATTATTTTCCAGGTGCAGGAGTACAGGTGCAGGAAATGTTGGATATTCATACGTGCCCCGCATTGGATGTGAGAAATCAGTGTAGCGGATTTATCTACGCACTTTCTGTGGCAGATCAATTCATCAAAACCGGTATGTACAAAAATGTATTGGTGATTGGAAGTGAAAATCATAGTGGCGGACTTGATATGACAACACGAGGAAGAAGTGTTTCCGTGATTTTTGGTGATGGTGCGGGCGCTGCGGTTTTATCCAGAAGTGATCATAATGCACAAGGAATTCTTTCCACTCATTTACATTCTGAAGGAAAACACGCACTCGAACTCGCATTAAAAGGTCCAAGTACAATGCATTGGGTTCCGGAAATTCTGGAAGAAAATCCGCAGGGAGATGATATTCCATATTTTCCTTATATGAACGGACAGTTTGTTTTTAAACATGCTGTTGTCCGTTTTTCTGAAGTTATAAAAGAAGGTTTGGAAGCCAACGGACTCGAAGTAAAGGATATTGATATGCTCATTCCGCATCAGGCGAATTTGAGGATTTCACAATTTATTCAGCAGAAATTTGGATTGAAAGACGAACAGGTTTTCAATAATATCCAGAAGTACGGAAATACAACGGCTGCTTCAATTCCAATTGCGCTCACCGAAGCTTGGGAAGAAGGAAAAATAAAAGAAGGAGATGTGATTGTTTTGGCTGCTTTTGGTAGCGGATTTACTTGGGCAAGTGCGGTTATTAAATGGTAGGGGTTTTAAATTGTATAAGGCATAATGTACACCGTATAACGTATAATGTAAGTTGTAATCTCTTAAAGACCTAAGAATGCGAGAGATAAAAAGTCTCAAAAAGATTGAATTCATTTATGAAGGAAATTAAAATCATTGAATGTCCGCGGGATGCGATGCAGGGAATAAAGGATTTTATTCCTACAGATAAAAAAGTGCAGTATATTCAATCGCTTTTGCGTTGCGGATTTGACACCATTGATTTTGGAAGTTTCGTTTCCCCAAAAGCAATCCCGCAGATGGTTGATACCGCCGAAGTTCTTTCTAAATTGGATTTGTCCAAAACCCGAAGTAAACTGTTGGCCATTATTGCAAATTCGCGCGGTGCCCAAGAAGCAGCATCCCATAAAGAGATAAAGTATCTGGGTTATCCTTTTTCAATTTCGGAAAATTTCCAGATGCGAAACACGCACAAAACAATTGCACAATCAATTGAACTGTTACAAGAGATTTTGGAAATAGCCGACAAGAAAGACAAAGAAGTGGTGGCCTATCTTTCCATGGGATTCGGAAATCCGTACGGAGATCCATGGAATGTGGAAATAGTAGGGGAGTGGACACAAAAGCTTTCTGAAATGGGTGTTAAAATCCTTTCTTTGTCAGATACAGTGGGCAGTTCGACTCCAGAAATCATAGATTATTTGTTCTCTAATTTAATTCCGCAGTTTCCCAACATCGAATTTGGAGCTCATTTACATACCACACCCACGAGTTGGCATGAAAAAGTAGATGCCGCTTTTAAAGCAGGATGCACCAGATTTGACGGTGCCATTCAAGGATTTGGTGGTTGCCCAATGGCAAAAGATGAATTAACCGGAAATATGCCCACCGAAAAAATTCTTTCCTATTGCACAGCAAAAAAAGCAGAAACCCACGTGAAGATGATGAGTTTTGAATCGGCTTATAATGAGGCGACTAAAATTTTTAGTGTCTATCATTGATTCCTTCACCTATTCTTTCCGAAGTAAAAAACTCGATTTTAATTTGAATTTAATCTAAATAAGCTTTGGCAAACGGATTTTGGTTTTTATATTTGCGCCTGAAAATTAATTATTATTTTAAATCAGTCTAAATAAA
>DASSWB010000027.1:0-27093 GCA_035705495.1 Salinimicrobium sp.
ATGGTAACTTTTCCATCTCTTGAAGGATTTGGATACATTACAAATTCACTTAATAAAACATCTCCAACAGCCATATCATCACAACCAGTGTGGGCACCAA
Source organism: Salinimicrobium sp. (assembly GCA_035705495.1). Taxonomy (GTDB): domain Bacteria; phylum Bacteroidota; class Bacteroidia; order Flavobacteriales; family Flavobacteriaceae; genus DASSWB01. The sequence goes on from DASSWB010000027.1 coordinate 101, forward strand.
TTGCTTCCCACTGTGTATCTTGGTCATATACTTCCCATTCCGAAGAATCGGCATCGGTTCCAAAAGAACCAAGCGGAGTTGCATTTGGAGAACAAACAGAAGCTTTTCTGATTAAAGTATGGTTTGCACTTCCATCAGCCACATCGCCAACAGCCCAAGCAGAATCTGGATCAGAACCTATTTCACCAATTAAATCTATTATAGTTGCGCCATTGTACAGAACCACGGCATCATCACCGTTAAAAAAAGTAACATCATCTGTAATATCAGCTTCAGCAAGGATTGCGGCATCAGAACTTGCATTTGCAATTACAAAGACCTCTCCATCTGCTAAAACTGGCATTCCGGCAAAATCATAGCTGTTCCCCGGAGTATCTTCTCCATTTCCGTTGGTATAAATTACAACCAAGTAATTAGAAAGATCAACATCTTCGCCGGTTCCGTTGTAAATCTCCAACCATTTATTATTTGAGCCTCCTTCACCATACATGCTGAAATACAAATCCGTAGCCTGCCCAAAAGACACCGCACTAATTAATAAAGAAAGCAAAAAAGTAATTTTTTTCATAATCGTCTTTTTAAGTTTAGACTTCAAATATAGGAATTTAACTTTTTCAATTTGAATAAATTTCATGCAAACAACAGAGATTTAACCTAATAATAATATTAAAGCTCGGGAAAGTCAAAGAAATCTAAAGAAAAATCAACGGGGAAAAAGTTACTTCACCATTAATTTACGGGTTACGGTTTCTCCGTCCTGTTCAATTTTAAGCATATAAATACCAGATGTGAGGAAGGAAATATTCATTTCGCGACCAGCAAGTAAGTTAGAATGAATTTTCTTCCCTAATACATTATAAATTTCGACCTTAATCTTGTTGGGACTCTTTGTTGAAATGAAAATCTTTTCTGCAGGTGCGGGATTTGGATAAATAGCAAGCTCTTCTAAATGCTGTGACTGAACCTCAGACTTAGATGTGGTTTGAGCTTCCATTGAAAATGAGAAGGTCAAGAAAACAATAACCATTAAACTATAGAGGTATTTTTGTGCCATATCCTTTTTTTGCGTTACCTAATTTACAAAAATAAAAGCAAAAAACACGCCATCTTTTTAAAATAAAAAAACCGCCAATATTGGCGGTTTTTCCCTCTGGAATAAGACCGGTATATTAAAGACCGGAAATCCAATTCCATGTCGAAATATCAACAGGAGTTCCTTCATATTGCATTTCTAATGAAGCATTGGCGCCATTTATTTGGACATTGGATAAGGGTCCGTCGTTAGCCATATCGATATTCGTGTCATAGCCTTCAAGATTCAAGTTGCTTATGGTTGCTCCGGATTCAATTTTAAATTGAAGCGCAGTTCCGCCAGTTGTTGAGACCGCAGTGAAATTTTCGATTAGCGGATTGTTGTTAATTCCGTCAGCTTCAATTGCAGTCGAAAAACCTTCAATGCTATGTAAAACGTATGTGTTGCTTATGGTACCGTTCCAACCTTCAGTCCAATCTACCGCATCGTCTTCATTGTTTTTTAAATAAATATTTGTTGCAGAAACCGATCCGCCGAAGAATTCCACTCCGTCATCTGCTCCATTTACAATAGCAATATTATTAATGGTGGTTCCAGAACCAACAGCATAAAGTGACAATCCGTTGTACTGCGAATCTGCATTAATTTGCGCCCCAGCTCCTTCAATAATTAGGTAATTGATAGAGCCTGAATTATCGGAATTATCTGTTCCGCCGTAAACCAGTTGCCCCACTTCAGCAGTCGCATTAATTCCGGCCGTGGTAACCGCATCTCCTAGAATAACCAATCCACCCCAATCACCGGGATTTGCGTTTTGGGAAGTCATTCGTACAGGATTCGTTGCAGTTCCCTGAACAAATATTTTCCCTCCTTTCTGAACTACGATGTAAATATTTGTTCCGGCATTTGCAGTAATTTTAGTGCCTGCAGGTATGGTTAACGCCGCATTGTTTTCAACACTTAAAACACCTGTCAATGTATAATCGGTGTCGGCATTCAAGATTAATTCCCCCGTTATCTCGCCAAACAATTCATCCTGAACCGGATCTGTTCCTTGATCATCATCATTAAAGTTCTCATTGTCATCACTACAGCTCACTATAAAAAGACTGCCGAGTAGCGTAAATAAAATTTGAAATTTTTTCATTGTTTTTTTCATTTTTTTAAAGTTTAAATTGATTTGGTTTATATTGATTTTCATTGTTTTCTAAAAATTATAATTCACCCCAAAACTTATTACAGCTCCTTTTGTATAAGATCTCACTGTTTCGGTTCGTTCAATTCCAGTTGTACTTGGCTTGATTTTTTGGGTTCTTTTAATTTCCGGGTTCAAGAGATTTTTTCCAGAAAGCTTAAAGTTCCAATGATCTCCAATATTCTGACTTAAAACCATATCGAGTTGAACAAAACCTTGTTCTACAATGGCGTCATTATAAAAGGTTTCACTTTGGGTTTGTATTTCCGGGGCACCAAGCGCGTAAATTTTATCTGAAGCGTAATTGGCGATAAGCGAAGCCATAAACTCATTTTCTGAATCGGTTTCTAAATTCAGCGAAGCGTTGGAAATCCAATCCGAAGCTCCTTGCAATCCCGTTTCGGTAAGACCTTTATAGCGAAATGTTCTGATGAAATCACCTTCACTGTTTCTTTCCACTTTCAAATCCTGCGAATGCCACATTCTGGAGGCATTAAAACCGAAATCCAAATCGATGGGTGCTTCGTTTTGTATAGAAAGCAGATTTACTTTTGTTTCAATTTCGATTCCGTAGATTTCTGCCTTTTCGCCCGAATTGAAATACGAATAAATTCCGGCAGAACCTCGATCTTGTACTTTATTGATTGGATCTTGAATTTGCTTATAAAAACCCGTCAAGGAAACCAACTGTTTTGAAGTCGGAAAAAATTCCCATTTCACATCAAAATTGTAATTGTTCGAAGCCTCAAGATTGGGATTTCCACGAGTGATTTGCCCTGTTTGAGAAACATATTCAAATGGTGAAACTTCCTTAAATTCCGGTAAAGTGACCGTTTTACTGGCTGCTAACCTGAAGTTATTTTTATCATTCAACTCATATTTTATATTCAGGCTCGGATAAATATTTTCATATTTTTTCTCTGCGGAACCAATCCTGCCGGGAACATTCCCCACGTCATAATGAACGTTCAATTCATCCGTCTGAAATCTCGCTCCGAAATTGAAATCGAATTTTTCAAGATGAAAATTCACACTTGCAAAAGCCGCTACAGAATTCAATTCAGCGAAATACCGATCTTTTTCAAGTACATTTACTTTTAAAAGTCCGTTATCAATGTTCTCCTGCGTAAATACTTCGGAAAGATCATCAATTGAAGACGGATTCAGGGAATTGATTGTAATTTCTTCCAATCCAAAAAATTGTGAGGCAAAATCACGCTCTTTATTTCTGAAATTTCCGCCGAAAGAAACATCAAGAAGTCTTTTTTCATTTTTAAAAAATGAGATTCTATCCGTAATAAATCCGTTGAATTCTTGATCCTCTATAATTTGAGCCGACTTTCTCTGTTGAAATCCGCCGGTTCTCCCCAATTGCACCAAATCATCATTGAAATTGACTTCATTTCTGATTCTGTTGGGTTCATCGGCACTTAATATATTTGAACCGAAAGCCCAATTTAACTCATTGTTTTCTGTGATTTGGTGCGTTCCCGAAAGTTGGTTCACCCAAAGCTGTGTTTGTTTTATATTTTGATCCCGAATAAATTGTGAAAATCCTTCCGCGGGTTCCGTTTCTTCAAAAATACTTGCTTCTCCATTTCTTCCACCTTCAAAAACTTCATCTTGGAGCTTATTGATAAACAAACTTGTGGCTCTTAATTCATTCTTATCGTTGATTTTATAACCAAAGTTTAAAAGTCCTGTTGTATTTATGGTTTTAGAAAAATTCTCGGCATCTGTTATTGAGTCTTGAATATAATTTCTTCGGAATTCCCTGAAAACTCCTTTACTAGATGAGAAGGATGTAGATTGGGCACCGGTGAAAAAGATTTCAAATTTCTCACCGAAGCGTTTTCCGGCAGTAATCGAAAATTCAGAATTAAACGGAAAATCTGCGCGCTGTGTATTCCAGGTTTGCTGTGTTAAAGCTTGCTCGCTTGATAAATCGCCCGAATAAAATCCGAAGATAACATCGTCTGCGTTCGCTGAAGTTTTAAAATTCTCATTCTGACCGATGGCATTCGTGTTGAACCCCAACTTGAATCCAAGGCTTAATTCTTCGGCACCTATTAATTCCCTTGAAGAAATATCAATAGTCCCCGAGGCCTGATCTGCAGAAAACTCGGGAGAATAGGTCTTGGTGATTCCGACGCTTTGCATTATATCAGTAGAAAAAAGACCTAAATCAATATTCTTTCTTTCAACGTCATCTGACGGAATGGGCAAACCGTTTAAGGTAGTATGCAAATATCTATCCCCAAGACCTCGCACAAAAACAGTTCCCGAAGCTTCACTATTGCTCACTCCAGAAATTTTTGAAGTTGCAGAAGCCGCATCCGAAACACCGAGTTTTGATAATTCTGGTGCTCCAATACTTTCTTTTATTGTTATTGCTTCTTTTTGTTTTAACAATAAAGCAATTTCAGAATCATTCCTCGAAACTGTAGTGATCAGAATTTCATTTAAAGCCGCAGCACTCGGCCGAAGTTCAATTTGTAATTCTTGTGTTTTTTCTGGACCAACAGTCACCGGGATTTCCAAAGTTTCGTAACCTACAAAACTGAAAACAAGAATATAATTTCCGGGGGAAAGATTGTTGAGGATAAACATTCCGTCAAAATCGGTCATCGTACCTATCGAGGTTCCTTTAATAACAACATTGGCAAAAGGAAGCGGCTCCCCCGGCACATCTTTGTCGGTTAACTGTCCAATAATCGCATCCTCCAAATCCTGTTGAGCTTGAATTGCTGACGTTACCAGTAAAAAGGCAACAAATAAAATTTTTTTCATACCATTGATTAATTCCATGGCACAAAATAACGGCCTCAATGTAAAGTCGGTGTTACCCACAAATTATGAGTTCATCAAGTTAATGTTAGCTTATTGTTACCATTTTTACGGATTTGTAAAATCCCCCTGAGTTTAATTTATCTTTGTGGTGAATTCATTCACAACAGATCCATGAAAAAAGAAATTTGTATTTTATTGGTTGATGATGAACCTGATATCCTTGAGATTATCTCCTATAATCTTTCCAAAGAAGGTTACAAAGTTTTAACTGCGGAAGGCGGAGAAGAAGCCATTTCCATTGTTAAAAAAACAAAACCGCAATTGGTGATTTTAGACTTGATGATGCCCGGAATGGACGGAATAGAAGTCTGTGAGGAAATGCGAAAAATGCCCGATTTAAATGACACGATTATTACTTTCCTAACGGCAAGAGGAGAAGATTTTTCACAGTTAGCGGGTTTTGATGCGGGCGCAGATGATTATATCACAAAACCCATCCGACCCAAAGTTTTGGTGAGCAAAGTGCAGGCGTTATTGCGGAGATTGAAAGATGATGATTCGCAAACCGGCAATTTGGTGATTGGCGATTTGACCATAAATCGTGAAGAATACAAAATTTTGATTGGTGAGGAAGAGGTTATTTTACCGCGGAAAGAATTCGAACTTTTATCCTTATTGGCTTCAAAACCTGGTCGGGTTTTTAAGCGGGAAGAAATTTTGGATGAAGTTTGGGGCAGCGAAGTTGTGGTTGGTGGAAGAACGATTGATGTACACATCCGGAAACTACGTGAAAAGATTGGAGATGATAAATTCCAGACCATTAAAGGGGTCGGATATAAATTCGTTGTTTAATGACAAAAGGCTTCAAGAAATCATACAAGTTTGCAATAAAAACCTCGTTATACATTACCGGTTTGCTGACACTTTTTATTGCCGCGGTTTTGTATGCTTTTAGTATTTTCTCTCTGTTCCTCATTTTGGCTTTTGCGGTTTTCTGTTATTTAATTTGTTTTTTTATTCTGCAATATCGGGTTGAGCATTTTATCTACAAAGGGATCAAAAAAATTTATGACGATGTAAGTCTGCTTGAATCTTCCACGCTTCAGCCAAATCAAATCACTACGGATATGGCCACGCTTACCAAGGAGATTGAGAAGTTTTCACAAAATAAAAAATTGGAAATTGAAACGCTCCAAATCCGCGAAACCTATCGGAAGGAATATATGGGGAATATTTCGCACGAATTGAAAACTCCTTTATTTACAGTTCAAGGTTACATTGATACGTTGCTCGACGGGGCCTTGAAAGACAAATCCGTCAGAAAAAAATATTTGAACCGAGCGAGTAAAGGCGTTGAAAGATTGATTTATGTAGTGAAGGATCTGGATATGATTTCCAAATTGGAAGCAGGCGATTTACATCTAAATATCGAAACTTTTGATATCATTGACTTAATAAAAGAGGTTTTTGAATTATTGGAAATGAAAGCCGCAAAAAAGGATATTTCCCTCATTTTGGATTCCAAACACAAATCAGTTTGGGTAAAAGCAGATAAAGAAAAAATTCAACAGGTTCTTGCAAACCTCATCGTCAATTCAATTAAATATGGGAAAAGGGATGGTACGACCGAAGTAAACATCGAGGATCTTATAAAAAATAAAATCATTGTCCGCGTAACCGATAATGGCGAAGGCATCGCAAAAGAGCATATTCATAGAATTTTTGAGCGTTTTTACCGAATTGACAAAAGCGGATCCAGAAAAGAAGGCGGCTCGGGCTTAGGCTTGGCGATTGTGAAACATATCATGGACGCTCATAAAGAGAAGATTTACGTGGAAAGCGTTTACAAAATTGGCAGTGAATTCTCATTTACCCTCGAAAAGGGCTAGGTGATCCTTGAAGTTATTATCAAAATTAAATTCTGAAAAACCCTTGTAATTTTTAAGTTCTTCAAGTTTTTCAACTTCAAAATTGTCTTGTAAACTAAAGGGCGCAAATTTTAATTTCTCAAACCTTTTGGCCAAATACAATTGTTCGTATTGCCCGGGCGTGGGAATAAAAAACGCGCGTTTGTAAAGCTTCGCCAAATCCATAATTGTGGAATAACCAGAGCGTGCAATTACGACTTCACTGGCATTTATCGCATTTTCCAACTGGTTACCCAACAAGAAATTATAGACTTTTATATTTCCTTTTTTCTGGGAAGTTTGATTTTTTTCCATAATTCCGCGGACAAAAAGTATATTCTTTTCCAAGTTTTGAAGTTTTTCCAAAAGCAGGTTTTCCAAAATTTCGCGCTGTGGTTCAGGACCAGAAAGCAGAACCAAATAATCGTAGCGTTTTTCAGTTTTGAAAAATTTCAACCGACTTATAGGCCCAATGTATTTTACTTGGCAGCTTTGTTTATTTGTCAAACCCAAGGTCCCGCTTAGGTTTTTTTTCGATCTTACATCAGGAACCCAGCATTGATCGAATTTCTTGATAAAATGTTTATGAATCAAAGAACTAAAAAAAGTTGTTTTCCCTGTCAGCACGTTTAATTGGTGCGTGATGACCACGGAAGGAATACTCTTACATCTCACCCCCAACCTGTTATCGGAAATGACACCTTTCAAAGAATATTTTTTCACCAGTTGCTTTGTCCGGACGTTTTCTTCCAAAATCGCTTTTCTTATCCTTGGCAGCGAAGCAATCAGTTTTAACCTAAATGATTCTCCGGCCTCGGGATATCTTATATTATATGATGGAAGTTCTTCTGAAATCAGGTCGGGAAATTCCTTTCGAAGTAGGGAAAGGGCAGCGCCATCAGAAGCAATAATTGGCTCAAAACCTTCTTCCAGCAACTTTTCAATAATAGGAATGCAACGTGTGGCGTGACCTAATCCCCAATTGAGCGGTGCGACTAAAATTCGTCTTTTATCCATAAAGATGATTAACCACACTTACCATGTTGCAGTTTTTGCTAATTTTACGAAAAATTTGCGGATAAAAGTGGGGAGCAAGAATAAACTTAAAAGATTTAAGGAAAACGAAACGTTTTCAAATGTCATTCAGCCGAAAAGAGAAGAAGCTTTAAATGAAGATTTTAAGTTCAAAGACAAATGGGCGTCGGATTTCTTCAAAAATGAAAATCCCATTGTTTTAGAGCTTGGTTGTGGAAAAGGAGAATACAGCATCGGACTGGCACAAGCATATCCGCAGAAAAATTTCATCGGAATTGATATTAAAGGAGCACGATTTTGGCGTGGCGCAAAAACTGCGTTGGAAGAAAACATAAAAAATGTCGGTTTCATGCGAACTCAAATCGAATTGATCGACCGGTTTTTTGCTGAAGGAGAAATTGATGAAATATGGATTACTTTCCCCGATCCCCAAATAAAATATAAAAGAACAAAACACCGGATGACAAATCCGCAGTTTTTGGAAAAATATAAAAAGATCTTGAAACCTGACGGAAGGGTCAACCTGAAAACTGACAGTGAATTTATGCATGGTTATACTTTGGGGCTTCTGCAAGGTGCCGGCCACGAAATACATTATGCAAATCACAATGTTTACAAAAACGAATATTCGCCAAAAGAAGTAACAGGTATTCAAACATTTTACGAAAAACAGTATCTTGAGCAAGGGAAACCGATCACTTATATTCAGTTTACGATAAAATAAAGATTTGGAGGAAACCAAAATTTTCCTGATTACCTATTTCGCCGCCTTAGTTGGTGTGATTCCACCGGGACTTGTGAATATGACGGTGGCAAAAACCTGCATTCAACGTGGTAAAAGAAGCGGAATGTATGTAGCTGTAGGCGCTACTGTTGTGGTTTTTATTCAAGCACTGATTGCCATTTTACTCGCCAAATACATTTTCAACAATCCGTATATCCACAATATTTTATTACGTACCGGATTGGTCATTTTGGTGTTAATGCTGATTTATTTCCTGATTATGGCGAAGCGCAAAGCCAAACAGGTAGAGTATTCCTCAGATGGGTTCACAAAGAGTTTTTTTAAAGGAACAATGATTTCTGCGCTGAATATCTTTCCAATTCCCTTTTTCTGTGCCGTCGGAACTGCTTTGAACATTAATGGAGAAGTTTCCTACCACATTTTTCATATCGCAACTTTTGTGCTTGCGGCCGGATTGGGAACCTTTACTTCACTCTATTTCTATGTGATTTCCTTCTTAAAAATAGAGAGCAAAGCCGATTATTTTGCGCGGTATTCAAATTACTTCATGGCCGCATTAATGTTAATTCTAATTGTTTTCACCTTGCTACGAATTTACACCTAATGGCCAAAAAGGATTCCAATTTTTTTGAAAAGGTATATGAAGCCGTTAAACTGATTCCAAAAGGAAAAGTCACTTCTTACGGCGCAATCGCAAAATCCATCGGCGCTCCGGGAAGTGCGAGAATGGTAGGTTGGGCTTTGAACAATTCTCCGAAAGAAGATGTCCCCGCGCATCGGGTAGTCAATAGGAACGGATTATTAACCGGCAAAAGCCATTTTGGAGGTAGTTTTGTGATGCAGCAAATGTTGGAGAATGAAGGTGTGAAAGTTGTAAACAATTCCGTAGAAAATTTTGAGAAATATTTTTGGGAACCACCAACACTTTTATGATTTGAATCATAGGTTAATATCTATTTTTTCATTCAGTTTTTCTCGTAGAATTCTTTAGTCTCAAGTGCTTCACATTCTGAAGTTTTACTCCTATATTTGTATTTTAGAATGAATATAGATAAGCACCGAATTTACAAGTAAAAATTTAATGAAATTAGAGAGAAAAGATATCCTGAAAGCCTTGGAAACGATTTCTGTTTCCGGTGAGGGTCAAAATATGGTTGAAAGTGGCGCGGTACAAAACGTCATGACATTTGGGGACGAAGTAGTGGTTGATATGGTTTTGGGAACACCGGCTTTACATATCAAAAAAAGAGCGGAAGTTGATGTGATGAAGGCGATTCACGAACATGTTTACGAAAAAGCAAAAGTAAAAGTCAACATTAAAGTTCAAGCTCCTGAAAAACCCGAAATCAAAGGAAAACAAGTACCGGGAATAAAAAATATTATTGCCGTTGCCTCTGGAAAAGGTGGCGTTGGAAAATCTACAATTACTTCAAATTTAGCTGTTACGTTAGCAAAAATGGGCTTTAAGGTCGGTTTGCTGGACGCCGATATTTACGGACCTTCAGCCACAATTATGTTTGATGTTGAAAATGAACGTCCGCTTTCAGTGAATGTCGATGGAAAATCGAAAATGAAACCTGTGGAAAGTTATGGTGTGAAAATATTATCAATCGGATTTTTCACCAAACCGAACCAAGCAGTTGTTTGGAGAGGTCCCATGGCAGCAAAAGCTTTAAATCAGATGATTTTTGATGCAGCTTGGGGAGAATTGGATTTTATGTTGATTGATCTTCCTCCTGGAACTGGTGATATTCATCTTTCAATTCTGCAATCACTTCCCGTGACTGGTGCCGTGATTGTTACTACTCCGCAAAAAGTCGCATTGGCCGATGCCCAAAAAGGAGTTGCCATGTTTCAGCAGGAAAGCATTAATGTTCCTGTATTGGGAATCGTGGAAAATATGGCCTATTTCACACCCGAAGAACTTCCGGAAAACAAGTATTTTATTTTCGGAAAACATGGTGGTAGAAATTTAGCAGCTGATTTACACATTCCATTTTTAGGGGAAATCCCGCTGATACAAAGCATAAGGGAAGCTGGAGATAGCGGACACCCAGCTGCATTGCAAATGGGAACAAATTTGGAAACCGCTTTTTACGATCTTACACAAAGAACGGTACAAGAAACCGTGAACAGAAATAAAAGCTTACCTCCTACCGAAGCCGTGAAAATAACGACCATGGCGGGTTGTAGCGCTATTAAAAAATGATAAAATGACAGGTGAAGAACTAAAATTGAACGTTGAGATGGCCTTGGCCGAAATTCGCCCTTTCTTGGAAAACGATGGTGGTGATATCTCATTGGTATCTATTGAAGACGACAAACATGTGAAGGTTCAATTGTTGGGCGCATGTGTGGGTTGCAGCATTAATCGCATGACTTTAAAGTCGGGCGTTGAAATGACCATCAAAAGATACGCGCCTCAAATTGAAACCGTTATTAATATAGAATAGTAAAATGCGGTTTATGGAATTACAATGTTGCGAAAGTGACTTTGTGGTTTTTTATTACCGAAATTTTGCTGTTTCATCCCAAAATTTTTCAATATTAAAAAAGGGATCAAAGTTTAAACAAGAATGATTAAAACAGATATATTGATTATAGGCGCAGGTCCCACGGGACTTTTTGCCGTTTTTGAAGCAGGATTATTGAAATTGAAATGTCACCTGATCGATGCACTTCCACAACCTGGCGGACAGTGTTCAGAGATTTATCCGAAGAAACCCATTTATGATATTCCGGGTTTTCCAGAAATCTTGGCTGGCGATCTCACCACAAATCTAATGGAACAAATTAAACCTTTTTCACCAGGTTTTACTTTGGGGGAAAGAGCTGAAACCATTGAAAAATTGGAGGATGATTCTTTTGTCGTAACAACCAATAAAGGCACAAAACACAATGCCCCTGTCGTTGTGATTGCTGGCGGATTGGGAAGTTTTGAACCTCGAAAACCTCCTATTTCAAATATTGCCGATTTTGAAGACAAAGGCGTGAATTATTTCATCAAAGAGCCGGAATTTTTCAGAAACAAAAAAGTAGTGATTGCCGGTGGTGGAGATTCGGCTTTGGATTGGTCTATTTTCCTTGCCGATGTTGCTTCGGAAGTTTCTTTGGTTCATAGAAGAAATGAATTTCGGGGCGCGTTGGATTCGGTTGAAAAAGTTTCGGAACTTTCAAAAATTGGAAAAATCAATTTGATTACGGAAGCTGAAGTTGTTGGATTGAATGGTTCAAATCAGTTGGAATCCGTGTTGATCAAAAAGAAAAATTCCGAAGAAGAAATAAAAGAAACCGATTATTTTCTTCCTTTATTCGGACTCTCACCAAAATTAGGACCGATTGCAGATTGGGGTTTGGAAATTGAGAAAAACGCGATTAAAGTCGACAATTCTTACGATTATCAAACAAACATCCCAGGAATTTACGCAATTGGAGATGTGAATACCTACCCGGGGAAACTGAAATTGATTCTATGCGGATTTCACGAAGCCGCCATTATGTGCCAAAGTGCATATCAGCGAATTTTCCCGGATAAAAAATACGTGATGAAATATACAACTGTTGGTGGTGTTCACGGTTTTGACGGAAGTGTAAAAGAGGCGAAGAAGGAAGTGGTCAAGAGTATAAATTAATTCAGAATTCAGAATTCAGAATTCAAAAAAGTATGTCAGACATAAAACTAACAATCATAGATCGAGAAGGAGAAGCCCATGTGGTGGATGCGCCAACTGATATGAACATGAACCTCATGGAAGTCATTCGTTTACATGAATTGGCCCCTGAAGGAACCATTGGTATTTGCGGCGGAATGGCAATGTGCGCTTCATGTCATTGCTACATCAATTACAAAGAACTTGTTTTGCCTGAAAAGAGCTTTGAAGAAGAAGATATGCTGGATCAAGCTTTTTTGGTTGAAGAAAACAGCAGATTGAGCTGCCAAATTCCAATTACTGAGGAATTGGAAGGATTGGAAGTGAAAATTGCACCGGTTGCTTAAATTTCATGCAAAACGCAGATAAAATATTCAGGATCTACTTTTTTCTGAACTTGAAAAACTGCTTGGAAATCGGTTCAGCATAATAAAGTAAGGTAGCATAGAAAATTAAAGAATATGAAATATCTCCGAATTTTATTTTTCTTATTATTTCTGTCCTGTACACCTGAAAAGCCTATTAATGATATGGTGGGAAATTATACCAGTGCCAAAATGGATAGAGTTGAAAGACTTTATTATAAATTAGGTTTTGGTGTGAATTCTACAATTATTAAAACGGAATTATCGCTAAAAAAGAATGCCACTTTTTATTTCGAAACCTGTGGTATAAAAACAAGAGGAAAATGGAAAGTCAAAGATGATCTGCTAATTTTAAATGTAGAACAAGGGAAATTTAAAAACGATAGCTTAGCAAGAATAAAAAAATTCAATGTTAAAGAGAGGAAAGAACTTTTTCAATTTCACATTGAAAAAAACAAATTATTCGCTATTGTACCTAATAGTGACGGAAGAAAAAGTATACTCTTGTTGAAAAAACAAAAACAGTCCTAATTTGTTTTTATAATTTTGTCGTAATTATGTCTGGACAAGAAATTTTCAACATCTCCACTTTTTCCGAATTTGAAAAAACTGCTTTGGAAGTTTTTGAATTCCAATTTGGAAACAATCCTGTTTATCGAAAATTCTGCGATTTACTCAATAGGAATCCGCAAAATGTTAGCAGTTTAGAAACCATTCCTTTTATTCCCATTCAATTTTTTAAATCGGATAAAATCATTTCTTCCGAAGAAAAAGCGGAAATCATTTTCACAAGCAGTGGGACCACAGGGAATCAGACGAGCAAACATTATGTCACGGATCTTTCCATTTATGAAAAAAGCTTCAGAAAAGGTTTTGAATCTTTCTACGGAAACATAGAAGATTATGCAGTTCTTGCACTTTTGCCGTCCTATCTGGAACGGGAAGGTTCTTCACTCATTTACATGGCTGAAGATTTCATCAAAAAGAGCAAAAACAAGCACAGCGGATTCCACCTCAACAATTTTTCGGAATTAAAAAACAAACTGATTGAACTGGATTCCGAGGGACAGAAAATTCTTTTGATCGGCGTTTCATTTGCTTTGCTTGATTTGGCTGAAATGAATGAATTCCAGTTAAAAAACACGATTATCATGGAAACCGGCGGAATGAAAGGTCGCCGAAAAGAAATGATTCGGCAGGAATTACATTCGGTTCTAAAAACAGGTTTTGGCGTAGATAAAATCCATAGTGAATACGGAATGACCGAATTACTTTCCCAAGCGTATTCAAAAGGCGATGGGATTTTTGAATGTCCGCCATGGATGCATGTTTTAATCCGTGATCCCGAAGATGCGCTTTCATTTTTTCCAAATAAAAAAACCGGCGGATTGAATGTAATTGATCTTGCCAATATCAATTCTTGTTCCTTTATCGCAACTCAGGATTTGGGACGAAAAAAAACCCAAAATCAATTTGAGATTTTGGGTCGTTTTGACAATAGTGACATTCGAGGTTGTAATTTGCTCGTGCTTTAATTATTCCACCCTCAAAATATAATTGTTCTTTTTTCCTTTTCCTATAATTACATATTTATCGTTCAGCAAATCTGAAGTAGTAATTGTATAGTCTTCCCCAACTTTCTCCTTGTTCACCGAAATTGCATTCTCTTTCAAAGCCCTTCTAGCTTCACCATTGGAAGCCAAAAAGTTTGTTTTTGCGGAAAGTGCCGCAATCATATCCAATCCTTCCTCAATATCATTTTTAGAAATTTCTGCCTGCGGAACGCCTTCAAAAACGTCGAGAAAAGTGGCTTCGTTTAAGCTGCGTAAATCTTCAGCAGTACTTTTTCCAAACAGCACTTCCGAAGCCTTAACGGCATTTTCCAAATCTTCTTCGGAATGTACCATCGTGGTTATTTCTTCGGCCAATTTCTTCTGAAGTAAACGTAAATGTGGAGCTTCTTGATGTTCAGCAACCAATTTTTCAATGGTTTCACGATTTAAAAAAGTGAAGATTTTAATGTATTTTTCAGCATCTTCATCGGAAGTATTCAACCAGTATTGGTAAAATTTGTAGGGAGAAGTCCGCTTCGAATCCAACCAAATGTTTCCACCTTCACTTTTCCCGAATTTGCTTCCATCACTTTTGGTAATCAATGGGCAAGTCAGAGCAAAACCTTTGCCCCCAGCAACGCGTCTTATCAATTCGGTTCCGGTAGTGATATTTCCCCACTGATCGCTGCCGCCCATTTGAAGACTGCAATTTTTATTTTTAAAAAGATGGAGAAAATCATTTCCTTGAACCAGTTGATACGTAAATTCCGTAAAAGACATTCCTTCTGTGGCTTCACCAGAAATCCTGTTTTTCACAGAATCTTTGGCCATCATATAATTAACGGTAATGTGTTTTCCAACATCCCGAATAAATCCGAGGAAAGAAATATCCTTCATCCAATCGTAATTGTTCACCAACTCTGCTTGGTTCTCGGCTCCGGAATTAAAATCCAAAAACTGCGACAATTGATTTTTCACACATTTTTGATTGTGTCTCAAGGTTTCTTCATCCAAAAAATTCCTTTCATTGCTTTTCCCCGAAGGATCGCCAATCATTCCAGTGGCACCGCCAACCAAAGCCATCGGTTTATGTCCGCAGCGTTGGAAATGTGCCAACAACATAATTGGCACTAAATTTCCTATGTGCAAAGAATCTGCCGTAGGATCAAATCCTACGTATGCAGTCCGCATTTGTTCTCTTAAATGCTCATCTGTTCCAGGCATACTATCCTGTAACATTCCGCGCCAGGTCAATTCTTCAACAAAATTTTTGGTCATAACAACAATTTCTTAAACAGGCTTCAAAGATACCATAAACTCGCTTTTTTCCTATCTTTACAAAATGATTTTAGTCACAGGAGGAACCGGATTGGTCGGTGCACATTTACTGCTTCAATTAACTTCTTCCGGAGAAAAAGTCCGGGCAATATATCGAAAAAACAATCTTCATCAGGTACTCGATACCTTTTCATTTTACCATTCCAAAGAAGAAGCGCGAAATCTTTATAATCAAATAGAATGGGTGAAAGCCGATGTTTTGGATATTCCCGCGCTTACTGATGCTTTTAAAAATATTGATCGGGTTTATCATTGTGCGGCATTGGTTTCTTTTGATATGGCCGACTCAAGAAAACTGCGGAAGGTCAATATAGAAGGAACTGCGAATGTGGTAAATCTTTGTATTGCTTCTGAAGTCAAAAAATTATGTTTTGTTAGTTCGATTGCTACTTTGAACAAAACGGTGGGATCAGAGAAAATAACGGAAGAAACCGCGTGGAATCCATCAATATTCCATACGGATTATGAAATAACAAAATACGGTGCCGAAATAGAAGTCTGGCGCGCGACACAGGAAGGAGTAAATGCGATTATTGTAAACCCCGGAATTATTCTAGGTCCCGGCTATAGTGGAAGCGCCGATATTTTTTTAAAGGTAAAAAACGGACTCAAATTTCATTTTCCCAAAATTACAGGATTCGTAGGCGTGCATGATGTAGTGAATGCAATGGTCGCTTTGATGAATTCAAATATTAAAAATGAACACTTCATTTTGGTATCAGAAAATGAAAGTTTCAAAAATGTTCTTGAAAAAATTGCCTTTCATCTAAATCAAAAACCACCTACAATTTCCCTAAAACCATGGATGGTAAAAATGGGGTGGTTTTTACAATTTTTCTACGGATTATTTGGAGGAAAAAAACAATTAAATCGCGATTCATCGAAAAGTCTTTTCGAAACTTCAATTTACAGTAATGAAAAGACTTTAAACAACTTGAATTTTCAATTTGAACCTTTGGAAAAAGTGATTTCCAAGTCGGCCGATTTCTACAAAAATTAATTTTCTTTTTTGCTCGTGCGAATTGGAGAACCACTGACGTTGTTGAAAAAGTTCGAGCTTTTAAAATTCAAAGAATCCAGATCACCACCTGTCCATATCTTTTTCCCTTTAACCGATTCCATTTGCTTACGGTATTCCTTCAGAATAGAATCGTGATGTGTTTTCAGCGCTTCCAATTCAAGTTTTACGCTGTCAAAAATCTGTTGATATTCCTCAATGTTCGAAATATAATATTCATTGCTTTTCAGAAATTGAAGACTATCAATTCCGTGTTTGGTGTAAATAAATTCCGCAGGATTGACCCCTGTTTGTTGTAATTGTCTCAGATTATAACTTCGAGCGGCGTTAAACAGTGCAAAATCGGTCAAAACCTCAACCATTTTATCTTCTGGAATCAGATTTTTTGGCTTCGGCACTTTTTCCACATCCTGACAGGCGAGAAGAAGAACAGCACAAAATATAAAAATCAATTTTTTCATTTTCTATCAAATGTCAGTCGTTCCGCTTCTTGGAAAGGATAAAATTTAAAATTCTTATAAACGAGGTTTCCGTTTACAAATGTATGGGTCACACGTGATTTAAAAGTGAAACCTTCAAACGGGGACCAACCGCATTTATACGCGGTATTTGATGGCTGTACCGACCAGGGTGCATTGATGTCAACCAGAACAAGATCGGCCTTATAGCCCTCTTTGATAAACCCTCTTTTTTCAATTTGAAAAAGTATGGCTGGATTATGGCACATTTTCTCCACAATTTTTTCCAAAGAAATCTTATCCTCGTGATACAGCTGCAACATAGCAGGTAAGGCATGTTGCACTAAGGGTCCGCCACTAGGTGCTTTGGTATAAACTTGTTGTTTTTCTTCCCTTGTATGTGGCGCGTGATCTGTGGCAACCACATCCAAATGATTGTCCAATAATCCTTGAAGCAATGCTTTTTGGTCCTTTTCGGTTTTCACCGCTGGGTTCCATTTGATGAATTTTCCCTTTTTGGCATAATCGGAATCATTGAACCATAGGTGGTGAATACAAACTTCAGCAGTAATTTTTTTATCCTTTAAAGGAATTTTATTGTCGAACAACGAAAGTTCCTTTGCCGTAGAAATATGAAAAACGTGAAGTTTCGCTCCGGTCTTTTTTGCTAAGGCCACCGCTTTTGACGACGAAATATAGCAAGCTTCTTCGCTCCTGATCTTTGGATGAAATTCCACAGGAATATCTTCCCCGTATTGATCAATATATTTCTGAAGATTTTCTTTAATTGTTGATTCGTCTTCACAATGAACGGCAATCATTACCGGCGATTGTTTGAATATTTTTTCGAGTACTTTCTCATCATCCACCAACATATTCCCTGTAGAAGATCCCAGAAACAGTTTTAAAGCCGCAGTGGTTTGGGGATTGATTTTTATAATTTCCTCAAGGTTATCATTGGTTCCGCCAAACATGAAAGAATAGTTGGCAATGGAAGATTTTTTAGCAATTGAAAATTTCTCTTCCAAAAGCTCGATGGTTGTTGTTTGAGGTACCGTATTGGGCATTTCAATAAAAGAAGTAATTCCGCCCGCAACCGCTGCCCTCGCTCCCATCTCGATATCTTCTTTATGGGTAAGACCAGGCTCCCTAAAATGCACCTGATCATCAATTACACCCGGAAGAAGATAATTTCCTTCCGCATCAAAAATATTTACATCCGGGGATTTGGCGCTAATACTTTCCGAAATTTCTGTTATGATTCCATCTTCAATAAAAACGTCTCCTTCCCTGATAATACCTTCATTGACGATTTTGGCATTTTTGATCAATACTTTCTTCTTCATCTATTCTATATTCATTTTATTAAAAATGCTCTTGAATTTCATTTTGATTACACCAAAAACCGCTTCGGAAATTATATTTCCACTCATTTTCGATTCGCCTTTGGTTCTATCTGTGAAAATAACGGGGATTTCCACAATTTTGTATTTTAAAAGATAGGCTTTAAATTTCATCTCTATCTGGAAAGCATAGCCCACAAACTGAATCTTGTCCAAATTTATTTTTTCGAGAACATCCCGATGATAACAAACAAACCCGGCAGTTGTATCATGAATGGGCATCCCAGTGACAAATCGGACATATTTTGATGCAAACCACGACATGAAAACCCTTGTCATTGGCCAATTCACCACATTCACACCTGTTATATATCGCGAACCAATTGAAACATCCGCTTCTCCTTTATTACAGGCATTGTACAACCTGATAAGATCATTCGGGTTATGCGAAAAATCCGCATCCATTTCAAAAATATATTGGTACTCTTTCCGCAGCGCCCATTGAAAACCATGAATATAAGCCGTACCAAGACCTGATTTCTCTTTTCTTTGTTCTAAAAAAAGTCGGTCCAAATATTTGTTTTGAAGCTCTTTTACCTTTTCGGCGGTTCCATCTGGAGAATTATCATCTACAACCAAAATATGAAAGCCCCTTTGCAAAGAGAAAACATTATGAATTAATCGTTCAATGTTCTGTATTTCGTTGTAGGTGGGTATAATGATAATACCATCTGCCATACGGATAAATTTTGTGCAAATGTACCAATTTTATGCCCATTGTTATACAATTAAAGTCGACATATTATTAAAGACTATCTATTATATTTGTATAAAAAATAAATTTGGAAGCAATAGAGAGAACTGTATTGGACACAGATTGGATTACCCTGATCTTGCTTTTTTCGATTACAATCCTCGCTGTTGCAAAAAAATTCTATCCGGGCCGATTTCATGAATTTATCATCCTCTTCGCCACCAATAAATATTTGATGTTGAAAGGAAAAGATCCCAATGTATTTCACCCGTTCAACCTTCTTTTTTTTGGAATTAATATCATTTCCGTTTCCCTTTTTATTTTCTTGATATTCTCCGGATTTATTGCGCACAAGGAAGAACCCGTTGTTTTTTTCCTACAGATTGCAACTGCCTATGCCGCATTGGTTTTGGTCAAATTTTTTGTTGAAAAAATCATCGCGGATATATTCACGATTAATGATGTGATAGATCCTTATGTGTTTCATAAATTAACCTACAGGAATTTTCTGGCCTTCATTCTTTTGCCTCTGAACATTGCTTTTGTTTACGCATTTCAACCATCGCTTACCACCTTGGTTTGGGTGCTTGGTTTCATACTGATCCTAAACATTCTGGTTTTGATTAGCTTTTATTCCAAAATCAGGAGACAAATTTTCTCCAGATGGTTCTATTTTATTGTGTATCTTTGCGCTCTTGAAATCGCCCCTTACTTTATTTTGTATAAGTGGTTTACAATGTATAAAGGGTTTTAGAAAAAACTGATATATGAAAGTGAAAACGATTTTGGTATCACAACCGGAACCTGTAGTTGAGAATTCCCCCTATTATGAACTTATTGAGAATCTAAAAGTAAGGATTGATTTCATTCCCTTCATCCATGTTGAAGGTGTTTCTTCAAAAGAGGTTAGGCACCAGAAAGTGGATTTAGCGCAATACACAGCAATTATTCTTACAAGCCGAAATTCGGTAGATCATTTTTTTCGTATCGCCGAAGAAATGCGGTTCAAAGTCCCGGATACCCTAAAATATTTCTGCCAAAGTGAGGCAGTTGCTTACTATCTGCAGAAATATGTGGTTTACAGGAAAAGAAAAATTTACGTGGGAAAACGTAATTTTGTAGAATTGTCTCCACTAATCAAAAAGTACAAAACCGAGAAATTTCTTTTACCATCTTCCGACATGTTGAAACCAGAAGTACCGAAGACATTGAATGCTTTGGGAGTTTCATGGAAACAAGCTACTTTTTACAAAACCGTGGTAAGCGATCTTTCAGATTTGCGAGATGTTTTTTATGATATTTTGGTTTTCTTTAGTCCGAGCGGAATAAAATCCTTATTTGAAAACTTTCCGGATTTCCAACAAAATGATACAATCATTGCGGTATTTGGAAACACTACTGCCAAAGCGGCAAAAGAACATGGCCTGAAAGTAAATATTTTGGCGCCAACACCAGAAACCCCTTCAATGACAATGGCATTGGAAAAATATATTAAGGAAGCTAACAAGACAAAATAGTTTCTACTTTTTTAAAAACAAAAAACCGGCGATTGCCGGTTTTTTTATTCTAGAAACTTTGTTTTTAAGCTTTTGGAGCTCCTGACATAATTTCATCATTGGCATAAGCTTCGTACTTGCTGAAATTCTCTTCAAAAGATTTTGCCAAGGTTTTTGCTTTCACATCATAAGCCTCTTTATTCCCCCAAGTATTTCTCGGGTCTAATAATTCAGAAGGTACATTTTCAACTTCTGTGGGCATGTTCAAATTGAAAACGGGATGCTTCACATATTCTGCATCTTTTAATTTTCCGTCAAGGGCAGAGCAAATCATTGCCCTTGTATATTTCAATTTCATCCGGTTTCCAATACCGTAAGGACCACCTGTCCAGCCAGTATTCACCAACCATACATTTACATTGGCTTCCTTTATTTTTTTGCTGAGCATTTCCGCATAAACTGTTGGATGCAACGGCATAAATGGCGCTCCAAAACAAGCAGAGAAATTCGGCGTTGGCTCGTCAATCCCGTCTTCTGTACCAGCAACTTTTGCAGTATAACCACTTATAAAATGATATGCCGCCTGACCTGGTGTAAGTTTACTGATTGGAGGCAAAACCCCAAAAGCATCAGCAGTTAAAAAGAAAATATTTTTAGGATTTTCACCTATTGATCCTTTTCTAATATTGTTAATGTGATAAATGGGGTAACTAACCCTTGTATTTTGAGTAATTGAAGTGTCTTCAAAATCAACATCTCCATTCTCTTTAAGTTTTACGTTTTCAAGAATAGCTCCGGGTTTGATTGCATGAAAAATATCCGGCTCGTGTTCTTCGGTAAGGTTAATCACTTTCGCATAACAACCACCTTCAAAATTAAATATTTTATTGTCTGGTGTCCATCCATGTTCATCATCACCAATTAACTCTCTTGAAGGATCTGCAGATAAAGTGGTTTTCCCAGTTCCCGAAAGTCCGAAGAAAATAGCTGTTTCCCCATCTTTTCCAACGTTTGCAGAACAGTGCATTGGAAGCGTATTGTGTTCAACAGGCAACACGAAATTTAAAACTGAAAAAATTCCTTTCTTAATTTCTCCTGTGTAAGCTGTACCACCGATTAAAATAATTTTCTTTGAGAAATTCAGGATGGCGAAGTTGTGTTGTCTGGTTCCATCCGTTTCAGGATCTGCATGAAATCCAGGTGCATTTACAATTGTCCAATCTTCTTTAAAGGTTTCCAATTCTTCTTCGGAAGGTCTTAGAAACATATTATAAGCAAATTGGTTTGCCCAAGGAGTTTCGGTAATCGTTCTAATATTTAACTGATGATTTTTGTCCGCGCAAGCATATCCATCTCTAACATATACTTCTTTACCCGACAAATAATCTGTTACTTTATTGTAAAGTGCATCAAATTTATCCGATTCAAATGGCAGATTAATATTTCCCCACCAAACCTTTTCTTCAGTCACTTTGTCCTTTACAATGAACCGATCTTTCGGCGCACGACCTGTAAACTCACCGGTATTCACTGCCAAGGCCCCAGAACTTGATTCTTCTCCTAAACCTTTGTCTAAACTGATCTGATGTAATTTCTCGGGAGAAAGTTGGTATTTTACCTTTGCATTATTAATCCCATAACTTTCCAACGAAATCGATTTTGTAATTGAGCTATTGTCAACCATACTTAAGTTTGTGTTGTTTTATGATGAAACAAAAGTAGAAAATTTGCTATACACAAGCCGAAATACTTTAGGATTTATTTCTTTTTTAACTTAAAAAAATTCCATAGAAGAATGAACCACGCTATTATCAACGCGGTACCGCCAATGGGAGTGATAAATCCGATTCTCTTGAAGTTAAAATCTGTTAAGTCATTTGTTGCCAGTAAGTAAATAGAACCAGAAAACAGAATAATTCCGATCACTAGAAACCAAAAACAAATGTTTCGTGTTTTTAAAGAAAGAAAATTCATGTTTCCAATCAACAGTAATAGCAATGAATGATACATTTGGTATTTTACTCCGGTTTCAAAAGTGTTCATGGCCGCTTCCGAAATAAGGGGTTTTAACCCATGTGAAGCAAATGCTCCAATAATTACTCCCAATAAACCGAAGACCGCTCCGGCAATCAATATTTTTTTATCCATCATTATTTTTTTAAGCCGTGAACATTTAAGTAAATTCGTCACCGAAAATTATTCTACAAATTTAAAACAACTTACGCCGAATGCGAAATATATTGATTATTGGAGCAGGAAAATCTACCTCAACACTTATAAAATATTTATTGGACAAAGCCGAATCTGAGGATCTCTTTCTTACTGTTGGGGATTTGGAAATTTCTTTTGCTGAAAAAATGGTACGGAACAATTCCAGGGCCAAGGCAATTACTTTTGACGTTTTCAATGAAGCACAGCGATCTCAAGCGGTTCAGGATGCCGATATTGTGATTTCAATGTTGCCCGCAAGATTTCATATTGAATTGGCAAAGGACTGCGTGAAGTTCAGAAAAAACATGGTGACCGCTTCGTATATCAGTGATGAAATGGAAGCGCTTGATGCTGAAGTAAAGGAAAAAGGACTCGTTTTCATGAATGAAATTGGGGTCGATCCAGGAATTGATCACATGAGCGCAATGCAAGTCATTGACAGAATACGTGATAAAGGTGGAAAAATTATTCTTTTTGAATCCTTCACCGGCGGACTTGTGGCTCCGGAAAGCGACACGAATCTTTGGAATTATAAATTTACGTGGAACCCAAGAAATGTTGTGGTTGCCGGACAAGGTGGCGTGGCAAAATTTATTCAAGAGGGAAAATACAAGTACATTCCTTACAATAGATTGTTCCGAAGAACCGAATTCCTTTTTGTAGAAGGTCATGGGAAATTTGAAGGTTATGCAAATAGAAATTCCTTAAAATACCGAAGCATCTACGGATTGGAAGATGCGTTGACACTTTACCGCGGAACCATACGCCGCGTAGGTTTCAGCAAAGCTTGGAATATGTTTGTTCAATTGGGACTGACAGATGACAGCTACCCAATGGAAAATACCGAAGATATGAGCTATCGCGACTTTGTAAATTCATTTTTACCTTACAATCCTACGGATTCAGTTGAGCTTAAATTACGTCACAATTTAAAGATCGATCAAGATGATATTATGTGGGAAAAACTGGTGGAATTGGATTTATTCAACCCGAACAAAAAAATCGGTATCAAAAACGCAACTCCAGCGCAAGCACTTCAAAAAATATTGATGGATTCTTGGTCGCTTGCCGAAGACGATAAAGATATGATTGTGATGTACCATAAATTTGGTTACGAATTGAATGGTGAAAAGAAACAAATCGATTCCACAATGGTATGCAAGGGTGAAGATCAAACCTATACCGCAATGGCGAAAACTGTTGGATTACCAGTTGCAATTGCCGCACTCGCTATTTTAAACCAAAAAATAACAACACCGGGCGTGCAGCTTCCAATTACCAAAGAAGTTTACGAACCCATTTTAAAAGAACTTGAAGAAAACGGTATTGTTTTTAATGAAAAGGAACTTGAGTATTTGGGCTACAATCCAGATAATGCGCCGGGAAGTTAGATTTTTAAATAATTTAAAAAACCGTGAGCTATGCGAACTATTTTTCTCAATTTTTCAGTGTAGCACAACTACAAAAGTTCCAGTAGGATCATCATAGGAAATAGATATTCCTATCCAATGAATATCACGAATGGTACATTGTGCGGTTATTTCGCCTTGTTGCGAAATAAACACCTTAAAATTGGCACCTTTTTTTGTTTTCGTTTTTATCTGCTTCCGACGAACGAAGTGAGAGGAATGCACTGCAAAAAAATGAAAGAACAGGCCAAGGCGGAAAAGCTCCTTCCAAAGCACAAATAAACAATTAAGGTTTATAGTTTTCAAAAACAAAAAAGGCTGCACAACTCAATGTACAGCCTTTTTTTTATGCTTTCTATCTTTAGTCTCTTCCCAGATAAATACTCACGAAATAAAGTAAAGTTGCCAATGAACCTATTGCAGCAACTACATAGGTCCGCGCTGCCCATTTTAACGAATCTTCTGCGGCTTCGTGTTCTTGTCGCGTTAGCATATCAGTTTCTTCCAACCAAACCAAGGCTCTTTTACTTGCGTCATATTCTACCGGAAGTGTGATGAAGCTGAACAAAGTTCCCAACCCGAACATAATTATTCCGACGAGAAGAACCGTTTGTCCCAATTGTAAGGAAACCATAGACATCAAAATCAATCCTCCAAAAATCGCCCATTGAGAAAATCTGGAAGCAATACTTACCGCGGGAACCAAAGTGCTTCTCATTTGCAACCAACTATACGCTTTTGCATGTTGAACTGCGTGTCCGCATTCGTGTGCTGCAACAGCTGCTGCAGCCGCATTTCTTTGGGTGAAAACAGCTTCACTTAAATTCACGGTCTTTTTCGCTGGATTGTAATGATCCGTCAACATTCCGGGTGTAGAAATAACTTTTACATCTGTAATTCCGTTGTCACGAAGCATTTTTTCAGCGATTTCTGCACCGCTCATTCCGTTTTGTAAATGGACTTTCGAGTATTTTTTGAATTTACTCTTCAACCGATTGCTCACATAAAGACTCACTATAAAAATAAGTCCCGCAATTATATAATATCCTATCATATTTTTTACTTTTTACGCTTTTAAAGTCGTAAATATAGAACAAAAAGCTAGCCAATTTAATATAATATGACAAGCTGAAATTTTGTCTGTTTTTTCAATTTTGAAAAATGATTTCTGCGGAATTTATCCGACGATATTAACGATTTTCCCTGGTACAATAATTATTTTCTTGGGAGTTCTTCCTTCCAAATGTTGCTGAGTTTTTTCATGTTCCATGACAGCTTTTTCTATCTCTTCTTTGCTCAAATCTAACGGAAGCTCCAGTGTAAATCTCATTTTTCCGTTGAAGGAAATCGGATATTCTTTTTTGCTTTCCACTAAATATTTCTCTTCAAAAACAGGATGCGTTGCATAGGTAATTGATTCTGAATGACCCAGCTTGTGCCATAATTCTTCCGCGATATGCGGCGCATAAGGAGCGATTAAAACTGCCAAAGGTTCCAATATTCCCCGCTGATTGCATTTTTGTGCTGCCAATTCGTTCACACAAATCATAAAAGTTGAAACCGAAGTATTGAAGCTGAAATTCTCGATATCTTCCGTAACTTTTTTAATGGTTTTGTGCAAGGTTTTCAAGCTTTCCGCAGAAGCTTTTTCTTCCGAAACAAAAAATTCTTCTCCGTTGTGATACAACTTCCAAAGCTTTTTCAGGAAATTATGGACTCCAGTAATTCCAGCTGTATTCCAAGGTTTGGCTTGCTCTAGCGGACCGAGGAACATCTCGTACATTCTTAAAGTATCGGCGCCAAATTGCTCACAAATCTCATCCGGATTCACGACATTATATTTGGATTTCGACATTTTTTCGACTTCGCGATTTACTTTAAAAGTACCATCGCTTTCAGTGATGAATTCTGCATCTTTAAATTCGGGTCTCCAATTTTTGAAAGCTTCAATATCCAATTCATCAGAAGCGTTTACGAAAGAAACATCGGCATGTATTGGGGATAAGTCAAAAGTTAAGTTTCCAACTTCAACTTTATCAAGAAAATTATTTCGAACCAGAAAATCCTTGATTAAGTTATGATTATTTGCTTTTGAGGAAGTAATCAGAATTGGGGATATTTCATCAGTCCTTTTTAAAATCTTCAAAATAATTTCATTAGCGTTTTCTCCCCAAGCAGAGACATTATATTTAATTCGATAAACAAACGCACTCTGTCCCAAAATCATTCCCTGATTGATCAACTTCTTAAAAGGTTCTTCAACGGAAATATATCCGCAGTCGTGCAAGAATTTGGTCCAGAACCGCGAGTACAATAAATGCCCCGTGGCGTGTTCGCTTCCGCCAATGTACAAGTCCACGTTTTCCCAATATTGTTGCGCTTTTTCAGAAACGAAAAATCCTTCATTTTCCACATCCATATACCTGAACATGTACCAAGAACTTCCCGCCCAACCTGGCATTGTGTTCAATTCCAAGGGGAAAACGGTTTCGTGATCGATTTTTGAATTTGAAACAACTTCATTTGTTTTTACGTCCCAAGCCCAGTTAGTTGCATTTCCAAGAGGTGGTTCGCCAGTTTCGGTGGGCAAATATTTTTCAACCTCTGGTAAACGCAGTGGCAAATATTTTAAATCTATGGTTTGCGGCAATCCGTTGACGTAATAAATTGGAAAAGGTTCGCCCCAATATCGT
>DASSWB010000028.1:0-11058 GCA_035705495.1 Salinimicrobium sp.
TTGAGAATGATCTTTTTGCTTTTGGAAACAATACCCAATCGATCGATCAATATTTTTTGGATCGTGCAAACGGCGTTCCACTGACTTTGTTTACTCCGCAAGGAAACGAATCTTTGTCCGATTTGTACGCATATTTGGGAAACGCCCCACTTCCAACAGGGTATAATTACGGGAATTACGATATGCAAAGTGCCTATTTAGGTTATGAAACGTTTATTTTTGATGAGCAAAATCCAGGTGATTTGCAAGGCACCACGTATGTTTCCAACATTGCCGGAAATGATTTTTATCAAGAATACAACCAAACTTCCACCGGTTTGAACGGAAAATTAACGATCAATACCGGAACTCAATTTAGGGATGATCTTTATTTGGGACTGAACATCAACAGCCATTTCATCAATTACGAGCGTACCACGCTTTTTTACGAAGAAAACAGCCATCCCGATAGTGATGTCAACGAAATTTATTACGAAAATACCTTACGCACACTTGGAACAGGGGTTTCACTTCAACTCGGTGCCATTTATAAATTGGGGGATATGTTCCGAATTGGGGCCGCATACACTTCACCCACTTGGTACGTGATTTCCGAGGAAACCCTGCAATATTTGGAAACCGACAGCAATGAATTTGGGCCCGCTACCGCCAACCCGAACGTGATCAATATTTTCCCGGATTATCAATTGCGCACCCCCGGAAAATTAACCGGAAGTTTGGCCATGGTTTTTGGCAAGTCGGGACTGCTCAGTTTTGATTATTCCTACAAAGATTATTCGAACACCGAATTCGATTCCGAGTTCGGAAATCATGTTTTTGCCGGTCAAAACACAAGCATCGAAAACAATTTGAAAGCTGCGTCGACCTATCGGGTCGGTGGTGAATACAGAATCGAGAATTGGAGTTTGCGCGGTGGTTACCGTTTTGAGGAAAGCCCCTATGAAAATGAAGAAATTATGGGCAACCTTTCCGGATATTCGCTGGGTTTCGGTTATGATTTCGGGAATTTGGAACTGGATTTCGCCTACGATTTTTCCGAAAGGGAATATCGCCAAACATTGCTTCAAACCGGCTTGGAAGAACAAGCTTTTGTTGACAATCACAATTCCAATTATACCGTTACGCTCAGTTTTGGAATTTGACAATCATTTCAAAAAATTCCTTTCATTTTTAACCGATCCCGAAAAAAAATCCAGTATTTTAGTACCACTAAAATTCTTGTTTAAAAAATTTAGGTTGTCTTCCCAAAAACAGCGGCGTTTTGGTTTCAACCGCTATAAAACACATTCATGAAAAAAATAGTCCTATCTTTAAGTTTATTCGCTTTTTTGGCTTGTGGAAGTCAAAAAATGGCCACCGAAACCGAAGCGCAAACCACTTCCGAAACGGTTGAAAAACCTGAAACCAAACCCCAAAAATCCCCATTGATGGCAGAAGGGAACATTACGTTGACCGATTTTAAATCGGGCAGTAACAAAGCTTGGTTCGAACGTGGTTATAACGCCTATTCGCCCGACCAAGAACTCGTCAACGCTTTTGGCAAAGCAATGAAAAATCACGATTATCAAATCGATGTTTATATGGGCACTTGGTGCGGCGACAGCCGACGCGAAGTTCCACGGCTGTACAAATTGTTGGAAATGATCGATTTTGATATGGACAAACTCAGCGTGGTGGCGGTGAACCGTGCCAAACAAGTTCCGAATGTATCTCCCGAAATCGCCAACCAATTGAACATTCATCATGTTCCTACTATTATTTTTTACGAAAACGGGAAAGAAACCGAACGTTTCGTGGAATCGGCCACGGAAAGTTTGGTGAAAGACCTTACGAAAATCGCTTCGGATCAAACGTACACGGACAGTTATGGAAAATAATTGTTGAATATTTTTTGTGTCAATTCGTCGAACGAATTCAAGCCTTATTTTGGGTTTTCCACAAGCCTTTCAACATATAAAACGTTGAAAGGCTTCCCTTTTTTAACAACAAAAAAGAAATTAAGTATCTTCGCTTGAAAACCAAAAACACCGACCGATGAAAAAATTCAAAATCGAATTCAAGTGGGCACTTATTTTCACAGCCGCTTCCCTGTTGTGGATGTATTTTGAAAAAGCGATGGGTTGGCACGGTGAGCACATCGAGCAACACCCGATTTACACCAATTTATTTGGCATTGTAGCCATCATAATTTATGTTTTGGCCTTACGAGACAAGCGTGAAAATTTTTACAACGGCATTATGGATTGGAAACAAGGGTTTTTGTCCGGTGCCATTTTGTCGATCATCATTGCCGCAATCACACCATTGGCGCAATATGTAGCCCATACTTACATTTCGCCCCAATATTTTGAAAATATGATCGCCCACAGTGTGGAAAACAATATTATGAAAATTGAGGCTGCGGAAAATTATTTTGTGCTTTCCAAATACATGTTCATGTCGGCCTTTTTTGCACTTTCAGTCGGTATTGTCACTGCCGCTGTCGTAGCATGGTTTCTAAAATCGAAACCCAAAATTGAAGATCGGTAAGCAATCGAAAGGCTTCCGCTTTTTTTATAAATCTTCGTTTTTGAAAAGACAGGATTGGCTCCGCCCCTCCTGACAAAGCTCCGCTTTGAAAACAAAAAGCCCCAAAAAATAAATTGAAGCAAGCTTCTTTTATTTTTTGGGGCTTTTTGTTTATTCGTGACCCCGGCAGGATTACAAACAACTTAATCCGTTTTATTTTTTATACGAGCAACAACAAGCTTAAAACCCCTTTGTTTATGGTGTTTAAAAGCAATTAATCTTCAAAATTAATAAAGTAAAATAAAGTTTAATTTGGATAAATAAGAAAAAAGGCGGTACATTCGGCGGTACAAAATACGATACCAAATGAGTTCAATTTCTTTAAAATTACGAGAAGCAATAAACAACGAACAAAGCATCTACCTTTATTTTAATTATGGCAGAAAAAAACAATATCGGTACGCCACTGGTTTCAAAATTAAAAACAAGAAAAATTGGAATCAAAAATCACAACAGGTAAAAAATGTGACGGATGAACCAAAAAGCCTTCATATAAATTCCGAACTCAACAAATTGATTGCTTTTTCCACCGCACTTTTAGAACAATTCGAACGCGAAAAAGTGAATATTTCCAACGCGCTAATCAAAAAGCATTTGACCGATTTTAAAAATCCGCATAAGAATACAACTACTGATAAGCAAAAGTTAATCATCCCTTTTTACGAATGGTTTATTGAGTATTATTCCATTAATCCGCGTCCGGTTTCCAACAAGCCACTTGCAAAAAGCACCTTAAGAGTACATAAGAACAGCTTGGAAATATTGAGGAGTTACCAAAAAAAGAAAGGAAGCATTTCCTTTCAAGATATCACATTGGATTTTCATCATAATTTTGTGGAGCATCTTCGACAGCAAGACCTCTCCAACAACTATATCGGCACACAGGTAAAAAACATAAAAACCATTATGAACGATGCCTTTGAACGCGATTTTCATCAAAACTTAGACTATAAGAAATCCTCTTTCTCTGTACTGAAAGAAACGGTGGCTCATATTTATTTAACCGAGGAAGAACTAAAAAGAATGGAAGATTTGGATTTGTCACAAGAACCGCGATACGATATCGCTCGAGATTTGTTTTTGATCGGGGCATTCACAGGTCTTCGGGTCTCGGATTATACCAAACTCAAAGATGACAATCTTCAAGAAAATGATGGAATCAAATATTTTGAAGTTAAAACCCAAAAAACCGGAAAAACAGTTACAATTCCTTTGCATCCGGTAGTCAATAGAATTTTAAAGAAGAGAAACGGAAAACTGCCCCGAAAACTACCCGAACAACATATTAATAAAATGATTAAACAGATTGGCCTAATGGCTAAAATAAATGAGGAAATCCAATTTGAAAGAACACACGGTGGCGAAAAACGGCTAATAACCTCAAAAAAATATAAGCAAATTGCCAACCACACCGGAAGAAGAAGTTTTTGCACCAATGCTTACCACTCTAAAATGCCAGTGATCGATATAATGGCAATTTCGGGGCATTCCTCAGAAAAAGTATTCTACAACTACCTCAAAGTAACCCCAATAGAACGATTGAAAATTTTAGCAGATCACCAATTTTTTAAGTAGAAGAACCTTGAAATTGCATTTTTTATTTCTTCCAAGTGAACCGCAATTAAGTGCGACGGTTTACATAAAGCATCCGTTACTCATTATTTATATATGCAAAACCATCTCTTTAGCCACACGGTAACTGCGTTATAACCGTCAACGTAACCGCTGTGCTAAATCGCCCTGATTATTTTTTCAAACCTAATTTAACTATCCATCCCGTTAATAAAGGTATCTACAAAATTGATTACTTTATTTAAAATGCTGTCGCCTATTGTTTTTCGTTTTAAAACAGAAGGTTTTTCACCTTTTATAAGATTCAATAGTTCGTCCCTTAGCGGCTCCCTTTCGGCAAAGAGGTAATTTTCAATTAGTTTTTGGGTTTTTTCCTTATCCAAATTTTCTTCTTCAACTAATTTATTGAACGCTTTTTGTTGTTCGGCGGTCCAGAATTTTTCAAATTCTTGTGGGATTTCATCACTATCTTTTACTAAGGGTAAATTTTCTTCAATAAATTTTTCTATAAGTTCCCTCTTGCTTCTGAGGTTGGTTTCTCCTGCAATTAAATCCACTACCTCTTTCTTTTTCTTCTGTTTTTCCGATGCTTTTGCTTCTTTTAATTCTGCCAATAATTTTAGAATGTAGGTTACATTAATTTCATCCCTGTGAATTAATTCCAATTCAAAATCCACATCTTCTAAAACTGACACTTTTTCTTTATTGTGATCGGTTTTTACTTTATCGTAAAGGTCTAAATATTTGCTTTTATAGTCTTCAAACTGCTGGGCATCCATCGCCAAATCTTCCCAATCGAAATCTGCAAAAGAACCCATTGCGTTTTTAAGGCGCATTACCTCTCTGAAAGCCTTGATGAATTCCAATTCATCTTCTTCACTTACCAAATCATCCACACTTTTTATTGTGGGGGTTATTCCTAAAAGATTAATAAAAGCCTCGTTGAACTTCTTTATGTAATCCTCATAGGGCTTCATTATAATCACCTCTAAGGCTTCTTTGTTGCTGAAGAGTGTAATGGCTTCATCCGTCAACTTCTTCAAATTGCGAAATACAACTATTTCCCCTTGCGATTTTTGTTCGTTGATAATGCGGTTTGTTCGCGAATAGGCTTGAATCAAGCCGTGGTAGCGCAAGTTTTTGTCCACATATAAGGTATTCAATGCCGGGCTATCAAAGCCAGTTAAAAACATATTTACCACAATGAGAATATCAATTTTTCTTTCTTTTACTTTCTTGGAAATATCATTGTAATAATTGTAAAAGGATTGGCTGTCTTTGGTCGAGAAATTAGAACCAAACATTTTGTTGTAATCACCTATATAACTTTCCAGTTTGTCCCTTTTATGTTGATGCAGGCCGTATAAGGCCGGTGATTCTTCCACTATCGATACTTCTTCGGGTATAAAACCGTTCGCATCTGCATCATCTTCATTGGCCACATAGCTAAAAATGGTGGCAATTTTTAAATTATGCTTACCCGCTTCCTTTCTCTGCTTGAATATATCGTAGTACTTTACCAAAACATCGGTGCTACTTACACATAACATTGCCGTAAATTCCCTGCTATGGGTTTTTCTGTTGTGATTCGCTATAATGTAATCCACAATTTTTTCAATACGCTTCGTAGATTCCATTAACTCTTTACGGTCTATATCTTCTACCTCAATATCTATTTCCGTTGCACTATCTTTTTGTTTGAACTTTCCTACGTATTCTACCGCAAATTTGAGTACATTTTCATCTTTTATAGCATCGGTGATTACATATTTATGCAAACAATCGCCAAATAAATCTTTGGTAGTACGTTTCCCCAAATCATTTTTTGCGGCATTGTCGGCAAAAATTGGCGTTCCGGTAAAACCAAACATTTGGTGGTTATGGAAGAAATCTTTAATTCGTTTGTGGGTGTCGCCAAATTGACTACGATGGCACTCATCAAAAATAAATACCACCCGCTCATCTTGCAAAGCTTGCATCTTTTGCAAATAGCGTTTTTTACTGATTGCCGTGTTCAGCTTCTGAATGGTGGTTACAATTAGTTTTGTGTCGTCTTCAAATTGCTTTACCAAGGCTTTGGTATTGTCCGTACCGTCGATGCTTCCTTTTGAGAAAGAATTAAATTCTTTGGTGGTTTGGTAATCCAAATCTTTACGGTCTACCACAAACACCACTTTTTTCACTTGTGGCATTTGCATTATAATTTGACTTGCTTTAAAAGAAGTCAATGTTTTCCCCGAACCTGTGGTATGCCATATATAGCCGTTGTGCGTGCTGTTTTTCACCTTATCGATCATCGCTTCCACTGCATAAAATTGATAGGGCCTTAAAACCATTAATATTTTATACGTTTCATTTAAAACAATATACTTACATATCATTTTTGAAAGGTGGCAAGGCTCAAGAAAATCACCCGTAAAACCGTTTAAGATATTGGTCAAACGTTTGTTTTCTTTGTTTGACCAAAAGAATGTCTGTTTAAAGGATTGGTTTCTATTATTGGCGTAATATTTAGTGTTCACCCCATTACTGATCACAAATATTTGAACGTATTGGTACAATGCCGAATTGCTCCCGAACGAATGGCGATGGTAACGGTTGACCTGATTAAAGGCTTCCTTCATTTCCAAGCCCCTTCTTTTTAGTTCTATTTGAACCAATGGCAGCCCATTGACCAATAGAGTAACATCATACCTGTTTTTATAGCTTCCTTCTATGGTTACTTGTTGGGTGACCTGGTATTGGTTTTGGCACCAATGCTCTGTGTTCAAAAATTCAAAATATAGGTTGTCGCCGTTATCACGGACAATATGTTGTTTTTCCCGTAAGGTTTTTGCTTTCTCAAATACAGAACCTTTGCTTAGAATGTTCAACACCCTTGCAAATTCGTCTTTGGAAAATGTAATGCCGTTATGCTTTTCCAATTGGGTTTTAAGATTGGCCAACAATGCTTCTTCGTTGGGGATGGCCACTTTGCCATAGCCTAAACTTTGAAGCTGTTCCACTAATTTATTTTCTAATATTTGTTCTGATTGGGTAGCCATAATTTTATTTCCAAAGGGGTTCTTCTTGCCAATGCGGTTTCATCCCTAATGCACTGGGGTCTACATTGGGGTATTTTTCAAATAATTCGTTTAATCTAAGGGTAAAGTTGTTGTTGGGTTGTATGGTGTTCAATAAATACCGCATTAAACACATATGCACATATAATTTAGAAAACTCGTGTTGTTTGGGCACATTTTCTTTTTCTTCAATCCAAGGATTTGGGGGGTTGGGCAATAACTTTACAGTTCCCGGAAGATTCCTGTTCCATAGCCTTGAATGATGTGCACAAAAGTTCCTAATCTGGGCTATTGACTGCAACCAACTCGGCAAGTATGTATGATTTACCGCCCCAAGCTCTTCTGCAATAACATCTTTTGCTTGTATGGTGTGTTTTAAGTTTCCATATAATTTTGATAAATTTCCAAAACTAACCTGCTCCATACTTTTCCAAGCAGGTGGAAACCTTAAATCATCTTTGTGCTTTTTGAAATGGTTTTTTATGGTGACATCCTTGCTTCTTGCCCTCGATATTTCCTCTTCTATTTTGGCAAGCGTTCTTGAGAACTGTAGCCTATCATTAAAAATTTCAGAATTACAAAACCACCAAGGATCTATTTCGTGCGACAAATGGTATATGAGTTTTGTGCGAACGCTGATTTCTATTTTTTCAATAACATCAAAAAGCAACAAGCGCAATTCCGCATCAAAATTATAAAGGGCGATCACATCGGAAAACCTACTGTTTGGTTTGAACTTGTGATTTTCTTTATCTTCTTGCATCACGTACCAATATTCGCCCAAACGGTAATAACTAATATTGGCCAAATATTTTTCAGCAAGGGCCGGATTGGGTATCTCCAAACCTCTTTTTTGTAGTTGGGCAATTTGCTCTTTTAGGGTAAATGCTTTTTTGCTAAACATAGGAAGGAAGCGTTGTGGATAGCAAAAACAGAAAGGGGCATAAAGCAAAAGACACACCCTGGGACGCTGATCTTACGGGTAGCGTGGTGTGTACTGTTGCTGCAAACGTACAACATTTATACCATATAGTATCGATTAGTGTCATAAATTATCGTTTTTTAACGTTTTGTATTGATTTATATCTTCTTCGTTCATTCTACAGTTACTTACTGGTTACATCTAAAAAACCCTTGTTTTACTGAGGTTTTACAGTTATTAAAACAAACTTAGTTACATCCCGTGTTACATCGTTTATAGTTTTATACGAACTTCTGCTGCAACAAGCCTTTTGTTTAGTTGGGCAATTTGCTCTTTTAGGGTATATGATTTTAGATTATTTAATAAAGCAGCTTTATCCGGAATGCTAACTTTAACGTGTCCCTATGATTGAAAGCTGCTCTATTAATTGCTTTTCTAATATTAGTTGATTAAAAAGCTAAAAATACTAATTATCATTTCAATGAGCGATACATTTGATCAATAGCTTTTTTCTTCTGTTCTATATTGGGGTGAACATATAGGTTTAATGTTGTACTAATATTAGAATGCCCTAATAATACGCTTACCGTTTTGTAATCGCATTTACTTTCAATACACCTAGTGGCAAAACTATGTCTAAGCCCGTGGAATTTTAAATTCGGCATCCCTATTTCTTTCATAAACTCCTTGTAGTAATTCCGGTAAGTTCTGGGTTCTGTAGGTTTTGCCTCGTTGGTAAGCACGAAAAAAGAATTGTTCACTATTTTTTTGATGGGTTTCAACATCCTCAATAAATCACGGCTCATCGGGATTTCACGAAAGGAATTTTTGGTTTTGGGAACATCGATAATCAGTTCTGTTTTGCGTACATTTTTTTCGATGGTATAAATACGTTGAATGGTTTTGCTCACGCGGACAATCCCCATATCCGTGTCCATGTCTTCCCAAGTAAGTGCGCAGACTTCCCCTATGCGCAAACCTGTTGCCAAACACAAATAAACCCCGAGATTGCGAAAAGTGAAATGTTCTTGAATGTGTTTCATCAACTTTTTTTGGTGGGCGCGGCTTAACACTTCTATGTGCTGTTTTTCCCGGTCGGTGGGAAAGCGGATTTCAAAGGGTTCATAGGTTAGATGCTTGTGTTTTGCGCCGAATTTGAGCAACATTTTCAGGACAATCAAAATATCTTTTATGGTTTTTTGGCTCAAGCCTTCTTCCAGTTTTTGGAACACAAAAGCCTGTACTTCTGCTTCTTCCAATCGGTGTTTTGAGCCAAATACCGGTAACAAATGGTTTTCCACCAACAGCACATAGGCCGAAATGGTTGATTTTTTCACGTATTGTTTTTTGTCTGTTTGCCAAAGTTGGGCGACTTCCGAAATGTTTTTTTGTTTGTTCATTTTTTTGATTTTGAATTTAAATCTCAAAGAAAAGCATTGAAATTGTTTCTTCTCTAAATTGAATAGAGGAAAAAATCACTCTATAGGGGGCACTAGAAGAAGTTTTTTCAATCGGCGTCCCCAATTTGAGATTTCCGGGGTTTGAGACAGCTTGGGAAAAAAAATCTGTTGGTAAAGTAATATCTATAAAATCTGATAAATATAATCCTGATACTGATGAATCTGAATTCTCTTGCATAGAATTGGAAAGTTTATCTCAAGGAACAGGAGAATTACTTTTAACATTCAGTTCTAAAAATCAAAAAAGCACTAAAAATGTATTTAATTCAGGAGATGTGTTATTTGGAAAATTACGTCCTTATTTAAGAAAATTTTATCTTGTCGATTTCAAGGGTGTCTGTTCTTCAGAGATATGGGTTATGAACAGCACTGTTTTTAATCCTTTATATCTATATGCCTATGTACAATCAAATCGTTTTTTATCATTAACAGAAATAACAAGTGGTTCTAAAATGCCAAGAGCCGATTGGAATTTAATTTCAGCATCAGTTATTCGTTATCCCAAAGAATTTAAAGAGAGAGAAAAAATAGGTGATTTATTTCGACTAGTAAATGAAAGAATCCACACTCAAAGCCAAATAATAAAAAATCTTCAATCCTTAATGCTTGGTCTAAGACAAAGGATTTTTTCACAACAATTACGGTTTAAAGATGACGAGGAAAATGAATTTCCTGAATGGACAAAAGTTCGATTAGACAACTTAACTAGCAAAACAGATAAAAAGAATAAACAAAATATTCAATACCCCATTTATTCGATTAACAACAAAGAAGGTTTCTTGCCTCAAAGTGAACAATTTGAAGGAATGGACAGTAATGAGAGAGGCTATGATATCAGTCTGTACAAAGTAATCAATAAAAATACTTTCGCTTACAACCCGGCACGGATTAATGTGGGGTCTATTGGTTATAGTGGAGATTTAGAGAACATTATTATTAGTTCTCTTTATGTATGTTTTAAAACTAAAGATTTATTAGAAGATAAATATTTGAGGCAATACTTAAATACTTTTCAATTCAACAAAGATGTATTGCGATATAGCGAAGGAGGTGTCAGGCAATATCTGTTTTTTGAAAATTTTTCCAAGATCAAAATTCCTTTGCCTGCTATTAAGGAACAAACCAAAATTGCAAATTTTCTTTCTGCTTTGGATGAAAAAATGGAAAGGGAAAAAGAAATTTTAGCGCAATATAGGCAGCAAAAAAAGTACTTGTTGCATAATGTTTTCATATAAACAAGTTCTGCAAAAAGTACTTTTTTTGCTCCATTAATGCATTCAAAAGTTTTATTTCAAGGTCAATTTTCTTATCAATGGCTGACAAGGTTGAAGCAATTTTTTGTTGTTCTCTTTTTGAAATTGGCAGTATTATCTTCTTCGATAAAAACGTTTTGTTAGTTATATTGATTGTATTCTTTGCCCCTTTTTGTATAATTGAACTCAAATAATTAGAAGTATTAATCGGAGATTCAAAA
>DASSWB010000029.1:0-10705 GCA_035705495.1 Salinimicrobium sp.
ATTTGGGTGGCCTCCGAAATGCGGGCGGGAGGAGCCTATGCTCACTCGGCCATTGCCCTGGAAGAAATGGATATCGAAAACGAAAGCTAAAATGAATTTACAATCCAAAATTGCCGTGGTAACCGGGGCAAGCCGTGGGGCTGGCGCGGCATTTTCGGAAGTGCTCGTCAACAAAGGAGCAAAGGTTTACGGATTGGCGCGAAACGAAAAGGCTTTAAAAGCGCTTCAATCAAAATTAGGGGAGAATTTTGTACCGGTTGCCCTGGATGTTTCCGCCGAAGAAATCCTGAAAAATTGGGTAAAAAACACCTTTTCCCCAACCCATTCCCCGCAAATCCTCATCAACAATGCCGGGGCTAGCCAATTTGCTCCGGTGGACGGACTTGCTTCGGAAGATTGGCAAAAAATGATAAATGTCAACCTCAATGCGGTCCATTACCTGACTTCGGCCTTGACACCTTTGATGAAAAAGGACGAAAACAGTTCCCATATTGTCAATATCGGTTCCATTTTGGGAAAAACAAGCGGCTCGAAAAAGTCGGCCTACAGTGCGACAAAATTCGCCATTCAGGGGTACAGCGAAGCTTTGTTCAAGGAATTGCGCGGGTTCAACATCAAAGTAACTTGTTTGAACCCAGGCTCAATTGCCACCGGGTTTTTTGAAAGTTCGGGCATTTCGGCCAACGAAAGTATGCTGCATCCCGAAGAACTCGCCCAGGTTTTGATAAACGTATTGGAAACCCCGGACAATGTCTTGATCGATGAATTGACCGTTCGGCCCTTGCGGCCTGTTCAGTAGCAATCTATGTTTACGGACAGTTATGCAACGAAAAGGCTTTACCAGCTCTGGTGCCTACGTTAATTTCCTGTCTTTATGGCGTTGCCTTACAAACTCATTTTGGATGACTTTTTGGTTTGTGAAAAAGGCACTTGTCTACTTCCTCACTATTTATAATATCCGCTGTTATGATTTGAAAAGGTAATTTACTCCTTGAAAACTGTTAAAGAACTGTCAAAATAAATGGTATATTTGAAGTATTCAAAAACGCCTTGTCGTGAATACAAACTTCTGTAAGGGACGGTCGTTTTAAATTAAACTTGACCAATCTTTAACCAAATTATGGCTTTCAACGAAGACTCCCGAGTAAAACTTCCTGCAATATTGCATCTTACCCAACTCGGCTATACGTATATTTCGTTGAAGGATGCGGTTTGGGATGTGGAGACAAACATTTTTACCGATATTTTCAAGGATGCGATAGGGCGTATAAATCCGCACTTATCAGCCGATGATGTTGGTCGTTTATATAAAGAAGTAGCCCTATCATTGGAAAATGAAGATTTAGGGCAGGAATTTTATAAAATGCTTACTGAACGTTCGGGAACACGATTGATAGATTTTGAAAATTTCGAAAATAACAGTTTTCACGTTTGCACAGAACTTCCCTGTAAAAACGGTGAAGATGAATTCAGGCCGGATATTACTTGCCTGGTCAATGGAATGCCCTTGGTTTTTGTGGAAGTTAAAAAACCGAATAATCGTGAAGGGGTTTTAGCTGAACGAAAACGCATTCGCAGTAGGTTCCAGAACAAGAAGTTTAGAAACTTTGTGAACGTCACTCAGTTTATGATCTTTTCCAATAATATGGAATACGATTCGGATGAAATTGAACCCTGGCAAGGTGCTTTTTACGCCTCAGCTTCCTATCAAAAACCTATCTTCAATTATTTTAGGGAAGAAATAGGGTTTAATCTTATGCAAACTTTGCAACCCTTAAATGCCGATTTACAGGATTTTGTATTAAAAGACACAAATTACCAAACCTTAAAAAGCAGTCAGGAATTTATAACCAATAAAAACCCCGATTCACCAACCAATCGTATTTTAACCTCGTTGTTGAGCAGGGACAGACTTGCTTTTATGTTGCGTTATTCATTGGCCTATGTAAAAGAAACCAGCGGATTGCAAAAACACATTATGCGCTACCCGCAGTTGTTCGCCACAAAGGCAATTGCGGCAACATTGGATAAAGGTGTTCGTAAAGGTATAATTTGGCATACACAAGGTAGTGGGAAAACAGCACTTGCTTATTACAATACCCATTTCCTAACAGATTATTTTCAAGCAAAGCACACAATTCCAAAGTTCTATTTTATTGTAGATAGGCTCGATTTGCTTACACAAGCGCGCGATGAATTCACGGCGAGAGGTTTAAAAGTGCACACCGTAAATAGCAGGGATGCGTTTTTGCGCGATTTAAAGAAAACAACCGCGCTGAACAATGATAAAGGCCAACGGGAAATAACCGTGGTGAATATTCAGAAGTTTAAAGATGATACCAACGTTAGTAAGACCACCGATTATAACATAAACATTCAGCGGATTTACTTTTTGGATGAGGTGCACCGCAGTTACAATCCCGAAGGCAGTTTTTTGGCAAACCTGGAGCAAAGTGATAAAAATGCCATAAAAATCGGGTTGACGGGCACGCCGTTGATTGGCGCGAGTTTAAAATCCAAATTTCTGTTTGGCGATTACATTCATAAATATTACTACAACAAGAGTATTGCAGATGGTTATACCTTGAAGTTGATACGGGAAGAAATTGAAACCCAATACAAAGTGCTGCTGCAAAAAGCATTGGATAGCATCGATATTGTAAAAGGCGATGCAGACAAGAAAACCGTTTACGCGCACCACCGTTTTGTGGAACCTATGTTGGATTATATCGTGACCGATTTTGAGAAATTTCGGTTAACGAACAATGATGCTTCCGTAGGCGGAATGGTTATTTGTGATAGCAGCGAACAGGCACGGGAAATGTATGCCATTTTTCAGCGCAAGTATCAAAATACTCAAATTCCGAAAGAAGAAAATAGAACCGATCTCGCAGCGGAGCAAACTGCAACCTACGGCGAACAATTAAAAGAGGATTACCGCGTAAAAACCGCCGCTTTGATTTTATATGATTCCGGGAGCAAACAGGAATTGGAGGAATACCGGGATGCTTTCAAGGCTGGAAAAATCGATTTTCTGTTTGTCTATAATATGTTGCTAACGGGTTTTGATGCCAAGCGCTTAAAAAAATTATACTTGGGTCGCGTCATTCGCAGCCATAATTTATTGCAGGCATTGACCCGTGTAAACAGGACCTACAAAGATTATCGGTATGGATATGTAGTGGATTTTGCCGACATCTCCAAAGAATTCGACAAAACCAACCGCGCTTATTTTGAGGAATTGCAGGAAGTGTTGGGCGATGAAATGGAAAGTTATAGCGATCTTTTTATGAGTCGCGAAGAAATGGAAGCCAAAATTGATGAAATCAAGGAAACGCTTATCGATTACAATTGCTTGAATGCTGAGGTATTTTCCAATCAAATTTCGCAGATAACGGACAGGACCGAAATTTTAAAAATCAAAAAAGCCCTGGAAGACAGCAAATCGCTTTATAACATTATTCGGCTTGTGGGCGATTTTGAGTTATTGGAGCAGTTGGATTTTAGAAAATTGAGCCAATTGCGAATTATGAGCGCAGATAGATTGGCATTGCTGAACGCAAAGGAAGCCTTTCAGAATAATGAAGAACTTGGCAATCTATTAAATGTGGCACTTGAGGATATTTTGTTTCAGTTTAAATTAAAAAGTTCTGCGGAAATGATTTTGGGCGATTCCCTAAAAGATTTGCTCAAGAAAACCCGTGAAGCGCTTGGCGGCAATTTCGATCCCAGAGATCCGGAGTGGATTAGTTTATACGATGAACTGCGCCGACTGTTTGAAAACAAAAATCTCAGCGAGGTCAGCCAGGAAGAAATGCAGGAGAATTTGGACAGCCTGCGTAAAATTCACGACGCCATTAAAGAACTGAACCGCCGAAATGATTTATTAAAAGATAAATACAACGGCGATCCAAAATATGCACGAATACAAAAGCGTTTGGTGGAGGCCGGCCGGCCTTCCCAAATAAAAAGCGCCATTATTGCCGCTTTACAAAAAATAAAAGAACAAACAGACGTTAGCGTCTTACAGCGCAACGATATATTGACCAACGAAGGCTTTTTCACCAAACAAGTTGCCAAACTGGTGAACAAAGAATTTGAAGAAACCTTAAAACAGCCGCTCGATTACGATACCATCATTTTTATAAGTGACATTATCGTGAAGGAATATTTGGACGAACATTTTGACAGAACCGCATGACAGCAGATAGCTTTACACAACACATCACAAAAACCAAAAACCTGATAGACGCGCTAAAGGCCGTTTGCGCGGGCTATGGTTTGGGAAATTCCGGGAAAGAATTCGATGTAATTATCCAGATTTTCCTCTATAAATACCTGAACGATAAATTTACTTACGAAGTAAAAAAAGCCCATCCGGAATGGGGAACGGGCAAGGAACTGGAAAAAAAACTAAATTCCCTAAGCGACGACGATTACAAAAAATTACAGTTCGATTTTGACAACGTAAACGCCATTCTAAAACCTTATCAATTATTGCCGCGCGTTTTTGATATACAGAACGAGCCCGATTTTGCCAAAAGTTTTGATGATATTTTGATAGATATTGGCGCCGAAAACAACGAACTTTTTGCGGTTACCACCCCTTCGGGAACTAAAATCCAGTTGTTCCATCGAATAAGCAATAATGTAGATGACCAGAAAGACGCCTTTGTGCGTGCTTTGATCAATAAATTGACGCATTACAACTTCGAGGATATTATGGAAGAAGGATTCGACTTTTTCTCCATCATTTTTGAATACCTCATCCACGATTACAACAACGATTCCGGCGGAAAATATGCCGAATATTATACCCCCCACGCCGTTGCAAAAATTATGGCGGCAATTTTAGTGCCCGAACCTGTAAAAAACAAAACAATTTTTGATCCCAGTGCGGGATCGGGAACCTTGTTGATGAACCTTGCCCACGCCATTGGAGCAGATAATTGCACAGTCTATTCGCAGGATATTTCGCAAAAATCGTCGGACTTGCTGCGTTTAAACTTAATCCTGAACAATTTAGTACACAGCATCCCGAACGTGATTAAGGGAAACACGATAACCGATCCCTATTACCGAAATCAAAAATTTGATTACATCGTGAGCAATCCGCCGTTTAAGCTCGATTTTAGTGACGATGTGGATACGCTGGCAAAAAAGGAAAACAAGGAACGTTTTTTTGCGGGAATACCAAACGTGCCCAAAAAGGCAAAAAGCAAAATGGCCATTTACAGTATGTTTTTACAACATATTATGTATTCCTTGAACGACACCGGAAAGGCGGCCGTAGTTGTGCCCACCGGATTTATTACCGCACAATCGGGCATTGACAAAAAAATACGTGAGCAAATGATAGCGCGAAAAATGCTCGCAGGCGTGGTAAGTATGCCCAGCAACATTTTTGCCACCACGGGCACCAATGTGAGCATTGTGTTTTTGGACAAAACCAATGACGGCAAAGTGGTGTTGATCGATGCCAGCAGTTTGGGCACCACCGTAAAAGAAGGCAAAAACCAAAAAACCGTTTTACAGCCCAACGAAGAGCAAAAAATCATTGACACCTTCGTAAAGAAAGAAGCCGTGGATGATTTTTCGGTGGTGGTGAATTATGATGAAATCAAAGCCAAAAACTATAGCCTAAGTGCGGGACAATATTTTGAGGTAAAGATTGAATATGTGGATATTTCTGCGGAAGAATTTGCGGCCAAAATGAACAATTTTGAAAGCAATTTAGAAAGTCTTTTTGCGGAATCTAAAAGTCTGGAGAAAAGGATTCAAAATAATTTAAAGGAGTTGAAGTATGAATAATTATATTCAACTTGGAGAATTGATTAAAACAATTTCAAAAACACATAAGTTTGATAAGAAAGAATTAGTTTTTCTCAATACATCTGATGTTTTAGAAGGTAAAATTCTTACTGATCATTATACTGCAG
Source organism: Salinimicrobium sp. (assembly GCA_035705495.1). Classification (GTDB taxonomy): domain Bacteria; phylum Bacteroidota; class Bacteroidia; order Flavobacteriales; family Flavobacteriaceae; genus DASSWB01. The sequence continues at coordinate 5,940 of DASSWB010000029.1, forward strand.
TTTCCGCTTTAAAAGGGCAGGCAAAAAAATCTATAAAAAATGGAGATATTCTTTATAGTGAAATAAGACCAAAAAATAAAAGATATGCTTACGTAAAAAATCTTCAGAACCCAGAAGATTATGTAGTATCTACTAAATTAATGGTTTTAAGAAATAACTCTAAAGATTTGGATACAGATTATTTATATCATTTCCTAACCTATGAGGAAACTTTAAATCATTTACAAAGAAGAGCCGAAAATAGAATTGGCTCATTTCCTCAAATTACTTTTGAAGTACTAAAAACACTTCAAATCTGGTTGCCCAGCTTACCAAAACAGAAAAGAATAGCCAAAGTTCTTTCTGATATTGATGCCAAAATAGAAGTCAACAACAAAATAAACCAAGAGCTGGAAGCGATGGCCAAAACGCTTTATGACTATTGGTTTGTGCAGTTTGATTTCCCCACCTCCGCTCGCTATGCAGCTTCGGTGGGCAAGCCCGAACTGAAAGGCAAACCTTATAAGTCTAGTGGTGGAAAAATGGTTTTTAATGAGGAATTGAAGCGGGAGATTCCGGAGGGGTGGGAGGTGAAAAAGTTGAATGAAATTGCTAAAACTGGTTCAGGAGGAACACCATTAAAATCTAAAAAGGAGTATTATAAAAATGGGACAATTCCCTGGATTAACAGTGGGGAAGTAAATGCCCCATTTATAGTTTCTGCATCTAAATTTATTAATGAAGTTGGTTTAAAAGAATCGAGTGCTAAGTTATTTGGGAGAGGCACTATCTTAATGGCGATGTATGGTGCCACAGCAGGAAAAGTGTCTTTAATTGATTTGGAAGCGTGTACTAACCAAGCAATATGTGCTATTATTCCTGACCGTGAATTTTTGAATTATTATATCAAGTTCAGTTTAGAAGATTTATATAAATACTTAGTAAATCTCAGTTCTGGATCGGCAAGAGATAACTTGTCGCAGGATAAAATTAAGCAACTAAACCTCGTATTGCCTAATAAAACATTACTACAAAAATTTCATCAAAATATTAGTCCAATGATGAATAAAATTTTAGTCAATATGAAAGAAAACCAAAAACTCACCGAACTTCGGGATTGGTTATTGCCTATGTTGATGAATGGGCAGGTGAACGTAGGGCGTTCCGTTGCCGAACGGGATTTTGGAAAGAAGTATGCTGAGGGGGAATTGGGCACCGATGATTATCGGAAGGTTGCGGAGGAGGAAATTAAATATGGAAAAGAAGAAAAATTAAAAGATCTTTTTCCTACACTTAATTATGATTTTGAATTGGCAGCAGTTGTATTGCTTACTGAACAGCGTTTTAAACTTAATTATGGAAAAAAATATTTGCATAAAATATTCAGCAATATGCAGTTTTTAGCTTCCCTACCTAAAATTAATGAATTGCAGTTTTCGGAAAAAGGTTGGGGAATGTTCTCAAAAGGGTTGGCGCAAAGTGTAAAGAATGAAGTTCACATTAAAAAATCGAAGTTGGACAACGGTCGTACTATCTATAAAGTAAAATCTGGTTCTTATAAAGAAGTAATCAACTGGATGAACGATCCTCAGAATAACCCTTTTATTGATGAGGTTGCATCGATGCTAACAATATATGAAAAACCGCTTATTGATTGCGGTATGGATCGCATTGAATTATTGAACACCGTTTTACAATGTACTAAAGCTTTGGATACTTACGATTTCCCAAAAATCTATGATAAAATGAAAACTTGGAAAATGGAGGAGCCAGGATTTGAGTTTAAAGCTGATAAGTTTGAACCAGAGGAAACACGATATATGATTCGGTTTATTAAAGATGAAATTTAAAATAGACTTAATTGATGACAAACGGTGAGATTAATAGACTTGGGCAGTCAATATGTAATAAGAAAGGTAAACTAGATGATGTTGAACTTGATTTATTACAGCGTTTCAGAATTTCTTTTAGTGAGCCTCTTGTAGATACATTTAATACTGTTCGCTTACTTTCAGACAAAGTGCATCGCGCTAGTATTACAGCTTTTAGATTAAAGCGAATAGGGACAATCATAAATAAAATCGAAAGGCAACCTAAAATGGCGCTCAGCCGTATGGGCGATATTGCTGGTATTCGATGTATTTTTTATAACGAAAACGAAGTTTATAAAGCATTAGAGTTTATAAAAGCTAAGTACGAAATATCAGGCAAAATAAGGGACTATGTAGAAGAGCCGAAAGAACTTGGTTACAGAGGTATCCATGTATACGTTATAGACCCCAAATCGGGAAAAAGAATTGAAATTCAAATACGAACTATTGCACACCACAATTGGGCAACCCTTGTAGAGATAACAGATCTGCTTTATGATCTCAGATTAAAAGAATTAGGAAGTGATTCCGATAAGGAATTTGCTCAATTTCATTCTTTGATGTCCAGTGAAAAAGAACTTAATAAAGAAGAAGCTGATCTGATTTATAGTGTATTAAAAAGGCGAAATTTTATCTCCAAATTGAGCTCAACATTTAGAAAAAATAATAATGAAGTTAAAAAAAGGTGGTCCAGCAAGGATAGCAAAAACTCTTTTTTCCTCATAGAGGCCTCGAAAAGCTCGATACCGAGTCTACAATCTTTTAAAACTTTTGAAGAAGCAGAAGCTGAATATTTTAAAAAATATAAACAAAACGAAAATGCTGAAATAGTCCTAACATCGATCAAAAGACCAAACTTTAACCAGATAAGTATTGCATATGCTAATTACATATTGTCCTATCACACTTTTATGAATGATATTAAACCAATTTTACAAGAGCTGGCAATAGAAGCACTTGAAAACAGAAAGCATTTTCGTTTTAAAAAGATATTTAAAACCTATGAAGATTTACAGGCAAATGTTTTATTCGAGGTATTAATGGAAAGTGCTGATCTATTTTTGAATGAATTGGGGAGGAAGAAAAAGCTTGTTGGAAGAAAACACAAATTGAGCAAGCTACAAGAAAATAAAATAAGGAACAAAATTGATCAAAAGATAAAAGAACACCAAAAATCACATAGAGAATTTTTGCAAGAATTAGAATTATATCTACCTAAAAACTTCTTTTTAAAAGAATTCACCATAGATTTTCTGAAAAAACACAACAAAAGAATTAAAAAGATTATGATTGGAAATCAAGTTGAATTTGAGAAGCTATTGAGTAATTCATAAATGATAAAAATATGCATTTATTTATAGTTGGAGAACAAACATTACCACTGCATTTACAATACAATTTTGTTGGTGTTACAAAGCCAAATGATTGCGATTGGTCAAATGTCACTGTAAATGGTTCCGCGGAAAATTCACAAGCTGGTATGTACGCAGACATTTGTAGAGTACATGAGGGGGATGAGGTGTTGCTGTATATGGAAAAACCACGCCATGACACCTTAAGGGAAGGAGGCAGATTTATAGGAATATTTGAAGTCATAAGTCCACAGTTGTTTTATGAACCGAACGGTACGTATCTTAATGCTGAATTAGGAAAACCACTAATATATAGATTGCAAATTCAACCAAAACTAATATATCCAAATGGCGTTTCAGAATGGCAAGCTATGGATGAAATGACCGATTTTGATAATGTTCATGATATTCCCTGGACAATAATCTATCGTAAAATGACAGGGAGTAGAGGTTGCACCCCTCTTTTACCTCACGAAGGAGCTATTATAAGAAAGATGTTAGACTTGAGAAATCACGGTCAAAAAATTAATAATGCTCCACTCCAATATAACTTTTCTACTTTTAATTTAGAACATTCTCCGGTTCCAAATACGCCATATTTGGGTAATCTAAATAACTTTCAAGATATTGAAAATAGGTTGTTGTTTATAATGAACCATACAACCAGAAAATGGGAATCTCATTTACAAGCTTATTTAATGCAAGAATTGAAGCGGAATTTAGCTTTGACTAATTTGTTGTTCCCCCAAACCAATATTGGTTGGATAGGCAATGAAATATATTGTGGCGCAGGAATGCAACGTATCGATATTTTGGTATATTCTGAAAATCAAATGAATAAATTTATTCATTTAATAGAATTAAAATCTGTGGAAGCAACTTTGACGACAGCTTCACAAATGAATAGATACATAAAATGGCTGAAGGCGCATATACCGGATGTATCTATGCATCAAATTATCCCAACAATTATTGCACCTTCCATTCATCAAAGCTATAATGATGAAGTTCGAATTTATTTGAGAGGACATGGAATAAGCCAGTTTAGAAATATTACTGTGGATAATGCTTTAAATTTTACTCAAGAAATTTTGACGGTTTAAACATAGGGATAAATAAAATTAAGTTTTCTTTCCCCGATCATGCTTGTGGAATTTTGAAGATGAGTGTTTTGGATAAAGCGGGAAAATTGGATCAGGAAATAGGAAATCGTTTGATTGGCGTTTTTGAAATGAATGGGTTGGTGAGTGAGTGAGTGAGCCGTTGGCATTTCTGCTTCCGCCCCTTTTAAAAATGCCATAGGCATGACCGATATGGTAACCTCGGATTTCAATCCGTGGGAGTGCAGCATGAGGGAAATGGTAACTTCGGGTTTCGATCCGAGTGAGTGCAACATGAGGTTTCCCGACGACTTCACCTTGGTAGGCATATTCAGAAGTAAGGCCTTTTTGTGATTATTTGAAGTTAAAATTCCTTGACAAAAATTCCCCTCAATTTTTTGAACTGATTTTTTTTGATTTTAGAGGTTTCTTCTTTGGGATTTGGGCATTTTGGGCATTTTTCG
>DASSWB010000030.1:0-4487 GCA_035705495.1 Salinimicrobium sp.
ATTGATCCGAAGGGAAAGCTATAGAAAAGAGGAACTTGATGTTCCGGCAGATTATTTTCAGAATTTCAAAAAAGCGAATCCGCAACCAATTCAATTAATCGGTTTAAAACATATCAACCTTAAAAAAGCTTCCGAAGAAATCAGGAAAAAACTTCAAAAGGAGCTGGGTTCAGAAGAAATTTCTTCCGCAGAAATAGAAGAAAACCTAGAATATTTGGATGAGGTTCCCTTTTCTCATTTGCACAACCATTCGCAATTTTCAATTTTACAATCCACTATCAGCATAAAAGATTTGGTTGCAGCTGCAGGAAAGGAAAATATGCCTGCCGTGGCACTTACAGATCACGCAAATATGATGGGCGCTTTTCATTTTGTAAAGGAAATTGGAACCTATAATAAATCAGTAAAAACAAAGAATGCCGCTGCAATTGAAAATGGAGAACCCGCATCGGCAAAGGAACTGAAAGGAATTATTGGTTGTGAATTTTTTGTTTGTGAAAATCATACGGATAAAACCAGAAAAGACCACGGCTATCAAATTGTGCTGCTGGCAAAGAACAAAAACGGTTATCACAATTTAGCTAAAATGTCTTCTTTGGCGTACACCGACGGATTTTATTACGTGCCTCGAATCGATAAAGAAGTCATTAAAAAATATAAAGACGATATTATTGTGCTCACCGGAAATTTGTATGGTGAAGTGCCAAGTAAAGTTTTGAATGTAGGAGAAAATCAGGCAGAAGAGGCGCTGATTTGGTGGAAAGAAGAATTTGGAGAAGATTTATATGTGGAAATTATGCGCCACAATCAAGAGGACGAAAATCGTGTGAATGAAGTTTTGGTCCAATTGGCAAAAAAACACGAGGTGAAAATTGTTGCGACAAACAATACCTATTACTGTGCAAAAGAAGATGCAAACGCACACGATATTTTACTTTGTGTAAAAGACGGAGAAAAACAGGCGACGCCAATTGGCCGCGGACGAGGTTATAGATATGGTCTGCCAAATCAGGAATATTATTTCAAGTCGGCAGAGGAGATGAAAAACCTCTTCAAGGATTTGCCTGAAGCCATTTCCAATGTTCAGGAAGTTGTAAATAAAATTGAAGCCTACGAACTTGCTCGAGAAGTACTTTTGCCAGCTTTTGATATTCCGGAAGAATTTGTTATTGAGGAAGATAAAATCGATGGAGGGAAACGTGGAGAAAACGCCTATTTAAAACATATCACTTTTGAAGGAGCGAAAAAACGCTACCCAGATCTCACGCCAGAAATCAAGGAACGACTGGATTTTGAACTTTCTGTAATTGAAAATACTGGTTATCCGGGTTACTTTTTGATTGTGGAAGATTTTATTCGGGAAGCGAGAAACATGGATGTTTCCGTAGGTCCGGGAAGAGGATCGGCAGCGGGAAGTGCAGTTGCTTATTGTTTGGGGATCACCAATATTGATCCGATTAAATATGATTTGCTTTTTGAGCGCTTCTTGAATCCAGATCGTGTGAGCATGCCCGATATCGATATTGATTTTGATGATGAAGGCCGAAGTCGTGTAATGGATTATGTGATTAAAAAATACGGATCCAACCAAGTGGCGCAGATTATTACTTATGGCACCATGGCAGCAAAATCGTCTATTCGGGATACTGCCAGAGTTTTGGATTTACCGTTAAATGATGCCGATCGGATTTCGAAATTAATTCCCACAATGTCAAAATTGAGCAAGATTTTTGGCATGAGTGAGAAAGATTTGAAGAGCAATTTTAGAAGTGAGGATTTAGAAAAGGTCAATGAACTTTTGAATATCTCCGAAGGTGAAGATTTGGAAGCCCAAACTGTAAATCAGGCGCGGATTTTAGAAGGTTCTGTCCGAAATACGGGAATTCATGCCTGTGGTGTGATTATTACGCCCAGCGATATTACCAATTTTGTTCCCGTGGCAACAGCAAAGGATTCGGATTTATATGTGACGCAATTTGACAACTCGGTTGTGGAAAGTGCTGGTTTGTTGAAGATGGATTTCCTCGGATTAAAAACGCTGACACTTATAAAGGACACGGTAAAAATTGTAAAGGGAAGACATAACATCGATTTGGATCCGGATAGTTTTCCGCTTGACGATGAAAGAACATACGAGCTTTTCCAGCGTGGTGAAACGGTTGGAATATTTCAATATGAATCACCTGGAATGCAAAAGCACATGAAGGATTTGAAACCAACGGTTTTTGATGATCTCATTGCCATGAATGCGTTGTACCGCCCGGGTCCCATGGAATATATTCCGAGTTTTATTGCGCGAAAACACGGCGATGAAGAAATTGCCTATGACCTTCCCGATATGGAGGAATATTTAAAAGAAACCTACGGAATTACGGTTTACCAGGAGCAAGTGATGCTTTTGTCACAAAAACTGGCAGGATTCTCTAAAGGCGATGCGGATATGCTTCGGAAAGCAATGGGAAAAAAGATTTTCTATTTGTTGGAAGAACTAAAACCGAAATTCATAGAAGGAGGAGTTGCAAACGGGCATCCAGCGGAAATTTTGGAAAAAATCTGGAAAGACTGGGAAGCTTTCGCCTCTTATGCATTCAACAAATCACATTCTACCTGTTATGCTTGGATTGCCTATCAAACTGCATATTTGAAAGCACATTACCCCGCAGAATATATGGCGGCGGTACTTTCAAATAACATGAACGACATAAAGCAAGTAACTTTCTTTATGGAGGAATGTAAACGCATGAAACTGAAAGTTTTGGGTCCCGATGTAAATGAATCCTACTATAAATTTTCTGTAAATAAAAGCAACGCGGTTCGTTTTGGAATGGGGGCAATCAAAGGAGTTGGAAGTGGTGCCGTGGCAACTATTATTGAAAACAGAAAAGATGGCGGAGCGTATTCATCAATTTTTGATTTTGCGAAGAGAATCGATTTAAGGGCAGCCAATAAAAAAGCTTTGGAAAACTTGGCACTTGCTGGCGGTTTCGACGGATTGGGATCTGCGCATCGCGCGCAATATTTTAATAACGATGGAGACGGAATTCCGTTTATAGAAAAAGTGGTGAAATATGCCGCCCGATATCAAGAAAGTCAGAATTCTTCACAAGTCAGTCTTTTTGGTGAATCCAGTGATGTTCAAATTCCAGAACCCGTAATTCCACCTTGTGAGGAATGGGGGACTTTGGAAAAATTGAAAAGGGAAAAGGAAGTTGTTGGAATTTATATCTCCGGTCATCCATTGGATGATTTTAGAAGAGAACTGGAATTATTCTGCAACGGTTCTGTTGGTCATTTTTATGATTTGGAAAAATTGATCAATAAAGAGGTGACCTTCGGCGGAATTGTTTCTGATGTCCAACATAGAACCGCTAAAAATGGAAATGGTTGGGCGGCCTTCACAATAGAAGATTACGATAATTCATTTGAATTTAGGATTTTTGGAGAGGAATATATGCTTTATCGGCACTTTCTAGTTCCCAATTCGTTTGTTTACGTGAAAGTATTGGTTTCTGAAGGTTGGTTAAACAGGGAAACCCAGAAAAGGGGAGAACCCAGGATGAAATTTATTTTTATCCAGATGCTGCAAGATGTAATGAAATCTTATGCGAAGAAATTGACGATTCAGCTTGATGTAAATGATTTACAAGAGGAAAGAATAACAATTTTAAAAGATCTTTTCAAATCACATCGGGGAGACGCGGCATTGAATTTTGTGGTTTATGAAGCTGAAGAAAAAGTGAAATTACACATGCCGAGTCGGAAACACCGAATTAATATTTCAGCTGAATTGTTGGAGTCGTTGGAAGATTCACAGATTTATTATAAGTTGAATTAATGATAGCCTCTCCCCCCGCCCGCTCCCAAGGAGAGGGGGCTTTATTCTGATTGAAAAATAATTGACCTTTAAACCAGATTTTGTCATCCTGAATGCAGCGTAGCGGAAGGAAGAAATAAAGCGTGATTTGCATCCCAAATCCTTTTTAATATAAGCCTGCGTACCTTGAACTCTCGTGGTTGAGTGTAGCACATAAATCATCTATATTCTCAAAAATTGCTAAGTGAGGATATAAATCTATCCCAAATCAATCAAAGATGGAACATTGTGCGATTTTTCCACCTTGTTGTGGAAAAAACACCTCCAAATAGGGCAGCCTTTTTTGCTTCGTTTTTTGGCTGAACAAAAAATGAAGGAAGGACAAATAAGAACTTTCGATGAAAAAGAAGAATGATCACTTTTTGAAGTTTTGTCATCCCATGCAGCGATAGCGGAATGAATCTTTCATTGGAAGCAAAATGCTATAAAGGAAATAGATTGCCACGGCTCGTACCTCGTCTCCCAATGACAAAAAAAAGCCGCTCATTGAGCGGCTTTTACTGTACTACTAAAATAGAAATATTAATCGTGGATTACACGCACTCTAGTTGCAGTAAGTCCTTTTCTTCCTTCTTCTTCTTCGTATTCTACTCTATCACCTTCGTTCAACGCT
>DASSWB010000031.1:0-2815 GCA_035705495.1 Salinimicrobium sp.
GTTCTTCCAATTCGGGCATGGGTTTATTGTGCAGAATAGCCTCAACAATGCTTTCGTGGATGGCAAACTCGTTTTTTGTTGGATGTAGTTTCCTCAAGTATTTCGATTTTTGCTTGGTAAGAATATGGCGGGAAAGCAAAAACTCAAAATCATTGTTGAATTCCAAAATCTGCACGATGCTACAATGAAAATGGTCGATTAGGTTGTTTATGGAAACTTTATCTTTCCAATGAGACATTACAAACAGAATGGCCACAAAAAAAGCTTGGCTCTTGGTGGTTTTGAGATAGTCGGATAGTTCGCACAGTTCCCCATCGATACTTTCAAAAAAAGCGGGGGCGAGTTTACTTTCTTGGGCTTCTTCAAAGACTTTCCCAATGGTTTTCAGTAGGTTTGGTGCGTGGGCCGTTTCCATATCCTTTGTTTTTGACAAAGATAGGAAGGGGGTGCGACAAGATGTGTCGGGGGTTTGAAATTAAATTTTAAAATTCTTTTTTGGATTTTTCGTTATTCGGGGGATTCTGTTTGCCGTAGTTGCGATGGTTTATAATTTTCTTTTTTGTAGCTTTCAAAGTCTGATAGGCATTTCTCGATTTGCTTATCGATATTGCTTAGATCCGCCATCGTCAAAAATGCCTTTCTTTGGAGCTCGAAGGTTTTTAATTTAGAAAGTGATTCCTTTATGGTTCCAAAACTTTGATCTATCTTTTTGATTTCTGCTATTGCTTTGTCGCGGGCCGGGAATTTGATTGGGTTATTCATTTGATGAAATTTGATATTAATTTCGAGAATTCCTCTTTGTTGGTAATATTACTGAAATTCCTTTTATAACCAAGAATTACCTGCCCATTCGGCCTAATTAAATAACCGCAGTCATTTTCCCATTTCCATTCTTTGTAATCTTCATCGTATTGCGTAACTAAATCAAAAACGGTTTTCCCTTCACAAACTATAAATTTTGGATTAATAATTTGAATTAAATTATCAGTCCATTCATAGGATTGGTGACAATACTTTTTGAATGAATAATTTTCCAATCTATTGATGCACTTATTAATATCACCCATATTTTTCGTTATCAAATAATAAAAATTTGATTTTGTCGAATCCTCCTCAAACAAATTCTTGATTTTTTCTGTTGAATAACCAGCCATTTTAAAAGATTCGACGGTTTCTATTGCCAATCTATAATTAGAATAATAAGGATAACCATTCATATATCCCAAATAGGATATACCATCTTCTTCTTCCGGATCCGTCTTGATTTGACCAGAATTATTTGGATCACCATTTCCAGGGTTTATGCCCAAAAACATGATTTTTGGATTCATTATTAATCTACCATCCCACACATAAAATCCTCCGTATAAACTTTTTGACTCCTTGTTCTTGTCAATTTTTTCTTTTAGTTCTTTTAGCTTCGTGGCAACATCTTGATGCCAATCTTCGTATGTTAGGTTTTTCATAATATTATAATTATTTAGTGTTAATTACTTGTGATATTTTAGTTTAAAATTTTGTTCAAACATACATCTTTTATTTTTTTTTAAAAATTGTGCAAATATTCAAGAAAACCGTTCCCTTTTCTTCCCACCGCCGTTGCCCAAATTCGTGAAGATGCCCAAACAAATGGTATTTGGGTTGAGCATGGTTTATAAAGTTTTTCAACAAAGGGCATCCGGGATCATTGTCCTGCCCGGAATGCGCTGGGCAATGGGTCAGCAATACGTCTATTTCTCCAAAATCCTTTTCAGGTAAGAAATGCAACCAGGGCCGTGCGGGAAGCGACAAAAAATCAATCCCCGCTATCCTTTCGCAACGGTTTTCTAAATAAACCACGTTATGTGGGATAAGGTTCAATGCCAAATCGGGTTCCAAGTCAAAAGGCAAATCGTGATTTCCCGCCACAAAAATGCGATGCGTCGCGGGGGTTTTTGAAAACCATTCGAAAAAATCAAAGAGTTCTTCCAAGTCGCCGTTATTGCACGCATCGCCACAATGCACCAAAATATCAGTTTCGGGAATTTGAAGTTCCCGATGTCGCCCGTGTGTGTCGGATAGGGCGGCAATGCTTTTATCTTTATATTGGAAACTGACCATATTGGTCAAAAATAACCCCACCCCAAGCCAATCCGTGTCACACTTGTTTTAAAATTTAAAAAAGCACCGTAAAATAAACCAAAGAAGCAGCCTTTGCCCTTGAAATATCCAAGAAAACCGTAACTTTGAATCAAAAATAGTTTAAGCCCTATGTCTTATAGCGAAGCGGTATTAAGTCCCAAATCTCACGTCTCAAATCTAACATCTCACATCTAACAATGCTCCACCTAAAAAACTACATCAACAACGAATTCCGCGAGCCCGAATCGGGGAAATGGTTGGATAATTTCGAGCCCGCCACAGGCGAAGTTTATTCCCGCATTCCCGACAGTGGAAACGAAGATGTCGAAGAAGCCGTAAAAGCCGCAAAAGCCGCTTTCCCTTCGTGGTCAAACACCTCGATTGATGAACGCAGTAAAGTTTTGATGCGCATTTCGAACCTCATTGAAAAAAACTTGGTAGAATTGGCCGAAGCAGAATCCAAAGACAATGGCAAACCCCTTTCCTTGGCCTTGGCAGTGGACATTCCGCGGGCGGCGGCCAATTTTGCGTTTTATGCGCACGCCATCACGCAATTTGCCAGTGAAAGCCATGAAAGTGTTGGGAGAAACAGTTTGAATTTTACCCTACGCAAACCCATTGGCGTGGTGGGTTGCATCTCTCCGTGGAATTTGCCCTTGTATTTGTTCAGTTGGAAAATCGCCCCGGCTTTGGC
>DASSWB010000032.1:0-5828 GCA_035705495.1 Salinimicrobium sp.
GAGCAATCGTACCGGTGCCAATTCTTTCAAAGTTAGAACCGTATCACCCTCTTTTGAGTTTACCACATATTCCTTGAATTTTTGATGAGAAGAAGCTTCATTCGAAGCCACAAACCGACTCCCGACTTGAACGCCATCGGCACCCAAAACCATTGCAGCCAACATTCCGCGACCCGTTGCAATTCCACCTGCCGCAATTAAAGGAATGGAAAGCTGTTCTTTCACCATTGGAATCAGCGTGAAAGTGGTAGTTTCATCCCGACCGTTATGTCCTCCCGCTTCAAAACCTTCAGCCACAACTGCATCAACACCAGCTTCCTGTGCTTTGAGCGCAAATTTCACGCTACTTACGACGTGGACCACCGTGATTCCGTGGTTTTTTAAATGGGCAGTCCATGTTTTCGGATTTCCGGCGGAAGTAAATACAATCTTAACACCTTCATCAATAATAATCTGAATGATTTCTTCAATATTCGGATAAAGCATGGGAACATTGACACCAAATGGTTTATCAGTGGCTTTTTTACATTTCAGAATATGTTCCCGCAACACTTCCGGATACATGGAACCTGCACCAATTATTCCCAATCCGCCAGCATTGCTAACGGCACTTGCCAGTTTCCATCCGCTTGCCCAAATCATTCCAGCTTGCACAATTGGATACTTGATATGAAATAAGGCAGTAATTCTATTGTCCATTTTTTCGTTTTAAAAAATCATGCAATTACACCTGAACCCAAAAGTTCGTCATCTTGGTACCAAGCAACAAATTGTCCTTCAGTAATAGCCTCTTGAGCTTTCTCAAATTCAACGTAAAGCATATCTTCAAACTGATGCAAAACAGCATTTTGCAACGGTTGACGATATCTGATTCGTGCTTGGATTTGCATTTTATCACCAGAAGCTAAAGCTAAATCCTCTCGAATCCAATGGATTTCATCTTTTTTCACGCGGAGGACTTTTTTTAGAAGCCCTCTGTGATTTTTTCCTTGACCTGTGTAAATAATATTCTCATCCACATCGGTATCAATCACAAAAAGAGGCTCGGTTGTACCGCCAACGGCCAATCCTTTGCGCTGTCCTTTCGTGAAAAAATGTGCACCGTCGTGTTTCCCAACGATTTTACCGCTGGTGACGGAGTAATTATATTTTTTGGAAAAGTAATCCAGTTCTGCTTTTTTGGTTGCAAAATCAGGTATGTCCTCATTGTATATTTCGCTTTTGGAATCGATTTCCACAATTACGCCTTCTTTGGGTTTTAATTTCTGCTGAAGAAATTCGGGTAATCTCACTTTTCCAATAAAACACAGTCCTTGCGAATCTTTCTTATCTGCAGTGACCAAATTCTGCTCGGTTGCGATTTTTCTGACTTCGGATTTTTGCAGATCTCCAATCGGAAAAAGGGTTTTGGAAAGTTGTTCTTGAGAAAGCTGACATAGAAAATAAGATTGATCCTTATTTGCATCAGCGCCCGATAAAAGCTGGTAAATAGTTTCACCATCTTTTTCAAATTCGGCTTTTCTACAGTAATGTCCCGTCGCCACATAATCGGCTCCCAAAGACAAAGCAATTTTCATGAAAACATCAAATTTGATTTCCCGATTGCAGAGCACATCAGGATTTGGGGTACGACCTTTTTCGTATTCCCCAAACATGTAATCGACAATGCGTTTTTGGTATTCTTCCGATAAATCTACAGTTTGAAATGGAATGCCAATTTTTTCTGCAACCAGCATCGCATCATTGCTATCATCAAGCCACGGACATTCATTCGAAATCGTAACCGAATCATCATGCCAATTCTTCATGAAAAGTCCGATAACCTCATAACCCTGTTCCTTCAAAAGATAAGCGGTAACACTTGAATCTACTCCTCCCGATAATCCGACAACAACGCGTTTCATTATATTTTTAAAGTTTGAAAAATTAATTTTGATTTCTATTTTCTAGTGGGTTGTGGTAAAGGATACTTACGTTCCTCATACACTTTTCCATTTCGGTAGTATTTCCAAACCCCATCTTGAAGATTATTTTTGTACTGACCCGTTATCGTAACATTTCCTTCCACATCATAATAAGTGACCGGGCCATTGAGTTTGCCGTCAACATAATTAAATTCCTTTAGGGGAACACCATGTTCAGAGTAAGTTTTTTCCTTTCCGTGAAGCTTTCCATTTTTGTAATTCAATTCCCCCGCGATTCTTCCATTTTCAAAAAATGTTATTGAAGGTCCTTCGAGTTTATCGTTCACATAAAATTCGGTCATCATTATTTTGTCTGATCCTTTGTGATAATAAACCCATTTCCCTTCTCTCTTTTCACCGATCATAAATCCTTCGCTTACCAATTCCCCTTTTGGTGTATAGTATTTTATTGCAACTGAATCCGAGTTTTTAGAGAAAAGCTTTGTGGCTGCATGTTGATTTTTGACATCCTCGAAATAAAATTTGAAAAGTCCTACTTCCTCACCGTGTTCAAAAGTTCCTTCATAACGCAGTTGTTTCGACTTCGGAAAGGTTTTTTGCCAAAGCCCGTGACGTTTTCCATTTTCGTCAAATTGATTTACATTTTGTGTGAATCCGCTGGCTGAGATTATAAAAATTATAAAAAGAAATAAAAATCGCATATGTAATTCGTTTAAAGTTCGTTGGAAATCAAACTGGAATTTAAAACTGCAAAATTAAGAAATTTAAGTTGATTTCTTTTTTAGGTGGAATGGCAGTTATTGTGCCAAATAAACTAATCTTTTGAAGCGATTTTTTCAATCTCCAAAATTGTCACCAATTCTTTGCAATTTTCCAAGGTAATTTGAAGAAAAGGATTGTTTTCTCCTTGAATCACATAAATATTACAAGAATCCAAATCCGTCTGACTTTGACTAAAATCAACGTCACCGTATTGTAGCACCCGATTGATACTTGTTGAATCGATTTGATTTTCTTCAATGAAAGAAAGTGCTTTTTCAGAATACACCTGCTCTTTATAATTGATATCTTGAATGACCTTTGCCCCAGGACCATAATTGCAAGAAGCTTTTTTGCCATTAAAAAAATAAGCTAAAATGACCAATCCGACGGCAAATCC
The DNA here is from genome assembly GCA_035705495.1 of Salinimicrobium sp. Classification (GTDB taxonomy): domain Bacteria; phylum Bacteroidota; class Bacteroidia; order Flavobacteriales; family Flavobacteriaceae; genus DASSWB01. The sequence continues at coordinate 3,085 of DASSWB010000032.1, forward strand.
GCCGAGATAATAGCCTAAACGCTGTAAAAAATTCATTTTTAAAATATTAAAAGATTGACATCACGGTAAGACATATCAAACCAATCTGCTACAGATTTGCTTGTTAAAATTCCGTGGTAAAAGTACAATCCATTTCTCAGACTTCTATCATATCTCAAAGTATTTTCCAAACCACCTTGTTCGCCGATGTGCAACAAATACGGAGTGAAAATATTACTTATGGATAGGGAAGAGGTCCGAGCGTATCTTGAAGGAATATTCGGAACGCAGTAATGTACAATTCCGTGCTTTGTGAAAGTGGGTTTGTCATGGGTTGTTATTTCGCTTGTTTCGAAACATCCACCCATGTCAATACTGACATCAATGATTACTGCTCCTTTTTTCATGTTTTCAACCATGGGTTCGGTCACAATAATCGGAGATCTGTTTTTTCCTCGCACCGCACCAATCACCACATCACAACGTTTTAATGCTTTCGTCAGGTTTTTGGGTTGTAGCGTGGAAGTATGTAAAGGCCGACCAAGATTTGTTTGGATACAGCGCAATTTATTCAGGGAGTTATCAAATATTTTTATATGTGCACCAAGTCCTAGTGCAGATCTGGCAGCGAATTCACCAACCGTGCCTGCGCCTATAATAACAACTTCAATAGGAGGAACACCACTTATGTTCCCGAACATGAGTCCGTTACCATTGGGATTGTTGCTCATTAGTTCTGAAGCAATTAAAATGGAAGCGGTGCCGGCAATTTCGCTGAGCGCCCTTACAGCAGGATAAGTTCCATCTTCATCCCGAATAAATTCAAAAGCCAAAGCAGTAATTCTTTTTTCCGCTAGGGTTTGGAAATACTTTTTTTGTTGTGTTTTAAGTTGCAGCGCAGAAATAATAGTCGACTGCGGGTTAATGAGTTTTAATTCATTTAGGGAAGGAGGTTCGACTTTAAGAATAATTGGACAGGAAAATATTTTTTTGATGTCCTTGCAAATTTCCGCTCCGGCTTCAGAGTAATCACGATCGCTAAATCTTGCGCCTTCACCAGCTTTGCTTTCCATGATTATTTTGTGACCATGGGCAGTAAGAGCTGCAACAGCATCAGGCGTTAAACATACGCGCTTCTCCTGATAAGCATTTTCCTTCGGGATACCAATGCACAACTGGCCTTTATTCTTGTAGATTTCTAAAGTCTCTTCTTGTGGAAGTAATTGTTCTTTGGTAAAAGGAGATACTTTTTCTGCCATAAGTTTACAAATGAAAATTAAAATTACGTGATTTTAATTTATTGGCAAACTGTAAAATAGCGCATTATAGTTTTTTGTAGTAATCTTCTTCTTCCTCCGCAGCCATGTCTGTATTTTCTCTTCGGAAATCTTCCAGATCCTGATAATCCTTTTTAGATGTTTGGGAAAAAACGGACACATTGGTTTCTTCCAGTTCACTTAAATCAATACCATATATGCGATCAAATATTTTTAGTCTAATAAGATAAACTAAACAAAAGATTCCAATAATAACAGGAGCAATATAGAGCAGGTCGTCGGTATCCATAAATCGGCGTTGATCCATATACGCGTCTTCATAAAAAGCGATGGTAAGTTGATAAGCATACATTAAAATTGGAACTAAGATGATATGGTACCACCAATGTTTGCAGGTAATAAACCAAATGATCAACAAGTAGAGAGGGACAAATTTTCCCAAATAAGTCCACGCCGCAGTCAACACATCTTCATAGTATTTACTCTGATAGCTAAAAAACGAATTTTCCCAAACAGGACTGTTTGGGAAAATTTCGTATAAGTAAAATATGTAAGGTGAAATACCAATTAGGAGAGCCATAAGGCTACCCACCATAAGGTACTTTGATCTTTGTTCTGTCGACAGCTTGCTTTTGGATCGGGTCATTGTGGTTGTCGTTTGTTGGTCCGGAAGTTACAAATAATGTTGCTCCAAAAATGGCCGCTGCGAATAAGATTGCTTTAATTTTCATGTCTTGTAGATTTTAAGTTTATAAGTGGTTTCGTTTTCTTGACGACAAACCTATAACTTTACAAAACATTAATTTTTAATTACTTAATCGTACTTTTGCAGCCCTTATGTCTTTTTTAACATTTATTTTTAATTGACGCCAAATGTACGTTAAAATTCAATAATTCAAGATAAAGTGACCAATAATTTTTTAAATTCACAAAATTCAGGCTAAGATGTAGGAAAAATACTACGTAATTTTCACCTTGTAATTTCCCGTGTTTATAGGTGTTATTAACAAAACTTTAACATTCGACTGTCGTTTTCTAGGCTCTCAATTTTTATTATAACCGCATTTTCTGGAAGAAAAGATTTTATTTTTTGCGGCCATTCAATAAAAATCCATGCGTCCTTATCAAAATAATCTTCAATTCCAATATCTAAGGCTTCCGTTTCATTCTCTATTCGGTAAAAATCGAAATGATAAATCACGGAACCTGGAATTTCATATTCGTTTACAAGAGAGAAAGTCGGACTCGAAATAGCCGTTTTAACACCTAATTCCTTGCAAATTTCCTTTATTAAAGTCGTTTTTCCCGCTCCCATTTCTCCGTAAAACAAAATCCGTTTTGTTTTTGCATTCTGAATAACACGCCTTGCGACTTCTTTGATTTCTGAAATTTTATATTCTATTTCCATTCAGGAATTTGTTATTTATAAGATTTTTTCAGTCTTAAAAAATTCATTTTTTCATATTGCTTTGCGGAATTTATCCCAAT
>DASSWB010000033.1:0-4244 GCA_035705495.1 Salinimicrobium sp.
TCAAGAACTTGCTTCTTGATGCTTTTTTCCATCTCCTGAAGGTTTTCTTCAGTTTCGAAATTATTCTCCAAAATCCATTCCCTGAATTTCACATTACAATCGTAATCCCTTTCCCACTGTAATCTTTCCTCATTTTTATAACGTTCATGCGAACCTGAAGTCGAATGTCCCTGTGGCTGCGTTAGCTCTCTTACATGAATTAAAACCGGACAATGCGATTCTCTTGAAATTTTACTTGCTTTCTCGTAAGTTTCTACGAGTGTTGGGTAATCCCATCCGTTGACAACAAAAATTTCATATCCTTTTAAATCTCCTTCACACTGGAAACCTTTTAAGATTTCAGAAATATTTTCTTTAGTGGTTTGATGTCTTGCATGTACCGAAATTCCATATTCATCATCCCAAACGCTCATCACCATAGGCACTTGTAAAACACCCGCCGCGTTTATGGTTTCCCAAAAAAGACCTTCACTGGTACTGGCATTTCCAATAGTTCCCCAAGCAATTTCATTTCCGTTTTCAGAAAAATTGGTAGTATCTATCCCTTTTACTTCACGGAATATTTTTGAAGCCTGTGCGAGTCCGAGTAGACGTGGCATTTGTCCGGCTGTCGGACTAATATCTGAACTGGAATTTTTTTGTTGCGTAAGATTTTTCCAAGTACCGTCTTCATTCAAACTATGCGTCGCAAAATGTCCACCCATTTGTCGGCCTGCACTCATTGGCTCATCTGCTATGTTTGTGTTTGCGTAAAGTCCGGCAAAAAATTGTTCAATTGTAAGTGCGCCAATTGCCATCATAAAAGTTTGGTCACGATAGTAACCAGAACGGAAATCTCCATTTTTAAAAGCTTTTGCCCAGGCGAGTTGTGGCAATTCTTTTCCATCCCCAAAAATCCCGAATTTTGCTTTTCCTGTAAGAACTTCCCTTCGTCCCAACAAACTGCACTCCCTACTTGTGACTGCTAATTTGTAATCCTCAATTACTTGTGCTTTAAAATCTTCGAATGATATAGAGTTTGTCTGTGTTTCGTTTTGCATGATCATATTTTGGCATGTTTACAAATGTAGGAAAAACAAAATTCACTTTCAATTTTTCCAAAATGCGAAAATAGCAATTTAGGGCGCCTTAACCGCTTTTTTAGAAAGTAAAAAGTTCAATCTCTTAAAAATGATGTGTACTGAAATCGTCAATCTGAATACGAAGCGAAGCGGAGTCAAAAAATCTCTTCCTTTGAAGCAGAATTATACTAAGTTAGAGATTCCTCCTTCGTCGGAATGACAATTGATTCAACTTCTAATACCACCTTCGAGTGAATAATTTGGTGAGCGTATTTAAACTAAGGGTTGCAATAAATCTGATTCTTTGATCGTAATTTTCCGCTCCAATTTCCCATCCCAAACTTGAATAAATAGGAAAAAAAACTTCAAAATAATCAGCAATCAAACTCAGGCGAATACCAGAATCATAAAGCAATTCGGCATCAAAATGTTTGTTTTTCACAAAACCTACGTCGCCGTAAGCGTAAATCCATTTCCAGATATTTGTACTTGCATTTACGGTTGTGAGCCATTGGTTTGCATATTCCGGCTGGAGTTGGGATTTAAATCCTCCTTCAGCCATGATAATTTGCTGGCTGAACAAACCGCTACTTTCACTTCTTCCGTAGTAATTGTGCTCGAAGAGATAATCTGTGGGCCGATCCAAGGCGAAACTGAAATAATCTGAATCATCCATATCATTATAAATGAAAGTACCTGCAAAAAACCGGATGTTGATCTGTCTGTTGTTCAGAAAAAGTTTTCGGTAATCAAAGCTAAATGACAATTTGCTAAATCCTTTTGAAAGTTGGAAATCGGTTGTAGACGTCAAATAGTTTACCAAACTCGGATTGCTGAAATTATACTTTATGCTAAGTACATTGTAGTTAGGATGTTCAACTACAATATCTTCAGCGGTGTCACGATACACATTTACACTGCTAATACTTAAAGATTGTCGCTCATTGTCACGCAAATTGGGTTCTCTAAAATTAAGGGAGAGAAATGGTGTAAAAGTTTTATAAAAGAGTCCGTAGCCATAGGAATAGCGAGATCCGCTGGCACCGATATCAATGGTAAAAAGATTGCTGTGGTCTAATTGAAAACTTTGAAATATAGAAGCAGAACCCACCAAAGTTTGACTGTTGAAACCCCATTTGGGAGAAATATTATAATTGAAATTCTTTTTTAAAAAGGTCTTGTTATAAATTTTTGCCCCGAGCACGGCACCGTCATAAAGATTGTAATCAAATTCAGGCATGAAAAAAATCTGTGTGTAACGTGGATCTTCAATATCCTGAAATAACCTGAATTGAATTGGCTTGTTCAAAAGTGCATCAATTCCGTCGAAATTGTTCCGCGGATTGACTTCAGGTATCTCTAAATCATAATTGAGGGCCAAACGTTCGATACCTTCCCGAGGAATAACAACGGTTCGTTCTGGATTCACATTCTCCACCCATTTTTTGAAAACCACTCGCCCCTCATTTATTCCATATAAAGAAACCGGCATGTTATTATTTTCTTTGTTTTCTATGGTAACGATAAGGGAATCTGGAGTAGCTTTGACCTTTCCGAAGGTAAAATCCATTTTCGTTTTGGTCGCTACAAAATCTTCAAAAAACCAATCTATGTTTTTTGGGGCATTTTTTTCAAGAATTTTTTGAAAATCTTCAGGGTTTACCTGTTGCAGCTCATATTTTTTATAAAATTCTTTAATCGATTTCAGAACTACATTTTCTTCTTCCAGAAAATCCTGTAAATAAACCAATCCTGTACCTGCTTTATAAGCATTTCCAATATTTTTATTGAACCCCACCAATGAATCCCGTGAAGTTGTGAGTGGCTGATCCATGTTTTTCCTCGCCATGTGCAAATACAGCATTGGATATTGGTCATTGAATTTTAAATCGGCTGCATGGGTCCATCTTAATCCGAAAAATTCACTCAGGGATCCAAAAATTTTCATTTCTGGATAATAAGTATTCACATATTCGATCATGAGGTAAATATGTATGGCATCATGAACCCATCTATCTTTTCTCGGATTTAAAAGAAGCGTCGTCTCAAGATAATTATCAATAATGGTTTTGAGCTGTTTAATATCGTATTGAAATCCGTCGGGAAATGGTCGGATAAATTCTGGTAACTGGTTCAATCCATAAACGGGATTGGATTGATATTCTTCTTTGGTCACCATTATTTTCTCATGAGGATACGGACCTAAATGCTTTTCAAGAAATTCAAATATTCGCGCTATGGTCAAAACTTTCATGTACTGATTGAGCCCTGCATCTTTTAGATTGGAAATCAGGGCAAGGTCACGGGTTTGAAAAATTTCAAATTCATTATTTTTGAACATGAAAAGTTTCGTGTCCATTACATCTTTTCCGCTCAAACCGATTTTTCTTCCAAAAGGCCCTGGATTTATGTTTTCTATGTCGAGAGCAGTTGCGATTTCAAAACCTTCCGGCACCTCCAATGTCATATTGATATCCATTTTTGGAACAAATAAATCGTCAAGGTTTTTATTGCTGTAGATATGCCATTTTTCTTTGTAAACGGCAGGCGTTACGTACCAGTATTGCAGTTTAAAATTACCATCATTATTATAACCGTAACCTGTGAATTTATCGCTGGGCAGAATTAATCCATAGCTAAAATTAAGTTCGATTTCTTCTCCAGGAAGAAGGGGCTTTTTTAATTTCAATAAAATAATGTCCGGGGCGTCTTCTGGCCGCTCCCAATCAATATTGTCGCCACGGTTGTCCCAAATGGCGTTTATTACCGTTGCGCCTCGATCTTCTTCCTTTGCAAAATGGAACCTTCTTATGAAATCTTCGGAAAATCTTTTACCTAAAGGGGAAACAGTACTTTGGAAACTGTTGTTCCAATCGTGAAAATATATTTCTGAAAGTGTATCTGCGGAAGTGTTCTGAAACAAGACTTTCTGCTCAACATGAAGCGTTTTTGTAATGGTATCAACAATTACGTTCAGCTCAACATCATGTTGTGCAAAAATTTTTGTTGAACCAAGCAAACAAATTATAAAAACTACAAATAATTTCTTTTTCAATTGATTTTAATGAATTTCACTGGGGCAATCTTGGTATTCTTGAAAGCCGCAAAGTACATACCATTTGCCAATGAAGAAACATTTAAACGCAGGCTTAACGAATCTTTGGGAGTAATTGTTAGAATTTC
>DASSWB010000034.1:0-40278 GCA_035705495.1 Salinimicrobium sp.
GAGCCCGACTGGCCCCGGATGGGACGGTACCTACAATGGGGCACCGATGCCATCCACCGACTACTGGTTCAGGATCGAGTACATAGAACCAAGGGACGGGACCGCAAGGGAATTCAAAGCTAATTTTAGTTTAAAAAGATAATTGAACAATGAACTTAAAAACCCCTTTAATAGCTTTAGCTATCATTTTATTTTCTTTCACGGTAAAAGCACAGGAAGGAATACCTACTTATTCAGATTATATAACTGATAATCTCTATTTATTGCATCCTTCTATGGCGGGTGCAGCGAATGCCAATCAAATTCGTTTAACTGCGCGACAACAGTGGTTTGACGTTGAGGATGCGCCGAGTTTACAAACCTTGAGTGTCAATGGACGATTTGGTGAAAAAACAGGTCTGGGACTTATATTGTTTAACGATTCCAATGGGAATTTTTCGCAATCGGGAGTATTCCTGTCTTTTGCCTATCATCTTATGTTTTCCAGAAGTGTTCATGACCTGAATCAACTTTCATTCGGAATCAGTGCGGGATTTATCCAAGGCAAATTGGATGATTCTGCATTTGGACCAGATTGGGAGGGAGATCCTGCGAATTTGGGTATTACAAGTGATACTTATTATAATGTGGATGTGGGATTGTCCTATAATTTTTTGGATTTTTATTCGCACTTCACAGTTAAGAATATCCTTCCACAAGAAAGAGAAATGTTTACGGAAGAATTAGAGTCAAATAATCAAAGAAGATATATTCTTTCCGCAGGATATGTATTTGGAGGAATAGACAGCGATTGGAGCTATGAGCCCTCTCTGATGTTCCAGCTTACTGATGAAACTGCTGAAAAATCCCTTGATGGAAATTTTAAAGTGTATCGGGAAATGGATTTTGGAACACTTTGGGGAGGAATATCATACAGAAGAAGTTTTGATGGAGCAGAATATTTGGATGGTAATGAGGTTCAAAATCAACAATTACAATATATAACCCCATTTCTCGGACTAAATTACAGTAATTTTATTTTTGGATATACCTATTCCTATCAAGCCAATTCTATAGTTTTTGGAAACAGTGGGTTTCATCAAATAACATTGGGTTATGATTTTGGAGGTACAGGGGAACCTTACGATTGTAATTGTCCTTCTGTGAATTAATCAAATAAATAACAATAGATAAAAAAGCGCCTTATTTGTTAAATAGGGCGCTTTTTCGATATTAAAAAGTTGTAATCAGGAAACAGCTTTCAGCTTCTCCAGTTTTGATTTTTTCAGTTTTTCTTCTGCGTAATCTTTGGTGACCATGAGTTTGTTTTCTTTGCCTTCTGGCATTTCAAACATGGCATCTGTAAGAATGGCTTCACATAGGGACCTTAAACCACGTGCACCAAGTTTGTATTCCACGGCTTTTTCAACAATATAATCCAAAGCATCTTCGGTAATATCGAAATCGATACCATCCATTTCAAACAATTTTTTGTATTGTTTGATGATTGCATTTTTTGGTTCGGTTAAAATCGCCCTTAGCGTTTCGCTATCCAATGGATCCATATGGGTCAACACTGGTAAACGACCAATAATTTCTGGAATAAGACCGAAATCTTTCAAATCTTTTGGAATGATGTAGCTCAGCAAATTATTACGTTGGTCAACAGCTTCGCTTTTTGAAGCACTAAAACCAACCGCTTGCATATTCAAGCGTTTACTGATAATGCGTTCAATTCCGTCAAAAGCCCCACCGGCAATAAACAAAATATGTTCGGTATTAACTTCAATAAATTTCTGATCAGGATGTTTTCTTCCTCCTTTCGGCGGAACGTTTACCGTTGTTCCTTCCAATAATTTCAGCAAAGCCTGCTGCACACCTTCACCCGAAACATCGCGCGTAATTGATGGATTATCGCTTTTACGGGCAATCTTGTCTATTTCATCAATGAAAACAATTCCGTGTTCGGCTTTTTCAAGATTATAATCGGCTGCCTGTAACAACCTGGTCAAAATGCTTTCAACATCTTCACCAACGTATCCAGCTTCGGTGAGAACCGTTGCATCAACAATAGCCAATGGCACATTGAGCATTCTGGCTATGGTCTTTGCCATTAAGGTTTTACCGGTTCCGGTTTGCCCGACCATTACGATATTGCTTTTTTGAATTTCAACATCATCGTCAGAAGCGGGTTGCAGTAATCTTTTATAGTGATTGTAAACGGCCACTGAAAATACCTTTTTGGTATCATTCTGACCAATTACATACTCATCCAAAAACGCTTTGATCGCTTTTGGTTTTTTCAGCATCAATTCTTTTGTCAATTCCTTTTTGTCGCCTTGTTTGGATTCTTCCAAAACAATTCCATGAGCCTGCTCTATGCATCTATCGCAAATATGTGCATCGAGGCCAGCAATCAATAAATTGGTTTCAGGCTTTTTTCTTCCACAAAACGAACATTCTAGATCTTCCTTCGCCATTACAATTTTTTTAAATTCAAAAAAGGTAAATTAATCCCTTTTCAATATTTCGTCAATCATTCCGTATTCCAGAGCTTTATCGGCTTTCATCCAATAATCACGGTCACTGTCGTTGTAAACTTTCTCAAACGATTGCCCGCTGTGCTTTGAAATAATTTTATAAAGTTCTTCTTTCAAGGTTACAATTTCCCTTGCGGTAATTTCAATATCGCTGGCCTGACCTTGTGCGCCACCAAGTGGTTGGTGGATCATCACACGCGAATGTGTTAATCCGCTTCTTTTTCCTTTCTTTCCTGCGCAAAGCAATACTGCACCCATTGATGCTGCCATACCGGTACAAATGGTTGCCACATCGGGTTTGATAAACTGCATGGTATCATAAATACCCAAACCAGCGTAAACGCTTCCGCCAGGTGAATTGATATAAATTTGGATGTCTTTGGAAGGATCAGTACTTTCCAAAAACAGCATTTGAGCCTGCATGATGTTTGCCACATGATCGTTTATGCCTGTACCAAGAAAAATAATACGATCCATCATTAAACGTGAAAAAACATCGAAAATGGCGATGTTCATTTGACGTTCCTCAATAATATTGGGCGTCATGCCCATTGGGTTCATACTGCTAACGATTTTATGGTAATAATTGCTATTGATACCGTGGTGTTTGGTAGCGTATTTTTCGAATTCTTTTCCGTAATCCATGTTTGTTTTTTTAAAGTCAAAAAAAGGCGTTAGCCCGTATGGGGTTTAACGCCTTAAAGATAAGTATTAATTCAAAAACTATTGATAAACTTCTTTCACAAACTCTTCATAAGTAACCTCTTTGGTCTTTAATTTGATGTTTGTTTTGTAGTATTCCAACAGTTTTTGGTTCATTAATTGTTCTGATAGGCGTTTTACTTCATCTTGATTGGAAAGCACCCTGACAGCGATATCATCCAATTCTTTATCGGATGGATTTAACTGACCAAATTGTGCCATTTGCTCTTTGATCCTGTCTTTTGAAAAGGATTTTAGATCTTCAAAAGTTACTTCGAGTTTATTCTCGTTGATGAGTTTTCCTTCAATCAACTGGAAACGTAAACCTTTTTCGCTTTTTTCGTATTCTTCTTTGGCTTCTTCTTCGGTCATTGGTTTTTCACCAACGGTCCTGATCCATTTTTGAAGAAATTCTTCAGGAAGGTCGAATTTTGTCTTCTCAATAAGGGCTTCTGTAACATCGTTCAACAATTGCTGATCGCTTTGTTGCACGAATTGCTTTTCAGCATCTTCTTTTATTTTTTCTTTCAATTCGGTTACGCTTTTCACTTGGTCTTTTCCAAAAAGTTTATCGAAAAGCTCTTGATCCAAATCTGCTGGCTCCTGACGGTTGATTTCTGAAATTGCAAAAGTTACCTCAACGTCAAGATCGTGTGCCTTGTCGTGATCAACCTTTAGCAACTTCATTAAATCATGATCGTCTTCAAAAAGTTTTTTGGTTTTCAAAACAATTTCGTCACCAACTTTTGCACCGATAAACTTGTTTAGGTTTCTTTTCCCCTTTATTTTTTCGAGTGAAAAAGTAGCTTGATTATCAATTCCTTCAGTGTCATTTTTGAAAGTTCCAACTACATTGTCTCCTTCTTCAACTTCTTCTTTGGCAACTATTTTTCCGTATTGTTTCTGAATAGTTTTTACTTGATCTTCAAGCATTTTATCATCAACAACAATTTTATAGGCGGTAATTTCAGGAATATCAAGATTTACATCGAATTTTGGTGATAAACCCAATTCAAATTCGAATGAATATTCTTCCTTGTTCCAATCAAAATTTTCCTGTTCTTTTGGGAGTGGATTCCCAAGTACATCCAATTTTTCTTCAGTAAGATATTTGTTCAAACCTTCTTGGAGTAACTTATTCACCTCATCAACCAAAACCGCTTTTCCATATTGTTTTTTCACCATTCCCATAGGTACGTGACCTTTTCTGAAACCTGGAATATTAGCAGTTTTTCTATAATCCTTAAGGATTTGGTCTACTTTGTTGATATAATCTTCTTTTGCTATATCAACCTTAACTATAGCATTAAGATCGTTAATGTTTTCTCTAGTTATATTCATTTTATATTGATAAAAAAATTGGAGTGCAAAAGTAGGGTTTTTTTGGCAGTGTACAAAGTTTAATTTACTGGTCTATAGATAAATTAATCGTCCGGAAGGAATGAAAACAGCAAAGCTTGAATAGTTGATAGAAGAAGGCTGAAAATTAAAGCAATCCAAAAACCATTTACGCTAAAACCTTCTATCAAAGCATCAGCAAGCAGGATAATGATCGCATTGATCACGAGAAGAAAGAGTCCGAAGGTGACCAAGGTGACCGGCAAGGTAAAAATTATTAAAATTGGCCTTACAAAAAGATTCAGCAGTGAAAGAATCAATGCAACTATAATTGCGGTTAAAAAAGATTCTACATAAGCTCCTGGTAGGAAGTAAGAAAGCAGAACGACAACTATTGCGCTGACCAGTAATCTAATAATAAATTTCATGCCTGGGATTTAAATCTAAAGTTAATAAAAAACCCCGGAAAAGTCCGGGGTTTTTGAATTTGAAAAATCTTGTCTTAGTTGATATTGTTACTCAAGGTAATCGTGTTGTAATTTCCGGGATTCACCTTCGGAACACTGGCACCGTATGTTCTGTTGATTTCTTTTATTATTTCATTGGCAATTACGGCATTACCTCGGGGGGTCAAATGTACACCATCCAGGGAAAAAGCACCACCGGTTACAAAATCGGCATTAATACTACCAGCATCAAAAGCCACTCCATGATTATAAAGGTCCTCAAGAAGTCCTGAAGCATCCACAAAAGCGAGGCCGTGCGTAATTGCCAAATTTTGAATAGTTGAATTATATGCAGTTCTTGCTGTTTCTATCATTTGTTGTTCTGAAGGTGTCAAAACCCATTGATCTTCCATAGGATAAGAAACCCCGTTTACTGCAAATTGTCCTGCCATTGCCGCAGGCAATCCCATAGCCATTAATTCTTCTAGCCTATCTTGATTTACTTCACCAATTGCACTTGAACTTGTTAACGGTAACAAATCATTAGCTGTAGCTTGACGGGCTTGTCCGAATTGCATTCCGAACAAAGTTGCAGTTGCCGCATCAAGACCTCCAGCCATTAAAACTTGAGTCAATGCAGTAGAGATATCGGCTAGAGATTCATCTTTTACAACCACTGCACTTGCGCTTGTTGTTGAGAATTGAATTGATCTTTCCGGAACGCCCAAAAATGCAAATGCTTGGTTCAACTGTGCGTACAATCCGTTTAACGTCGGAATTTGTGGACCAAAATCAGGATTCGCCGGACTTAAAGGTGCGTAGGGCACCGTTGTAAAATAAGGCAGTGTTGTAACATCGGGAATGTTCAAAAGCACTCCTTCAGTTTCATTTGCGACTAGCGCATCTACGATTTGAGAATAAGCCTGTGCGAAAACATTGGGATCTGTAATATCATTTGAGCCATAGGTCCCAGCATCAAAATTGCCAGTTTGATCTGTACCGGTACCGCCGGAAGTCGCGAAACCTAAAACATCATTATTTCCAATCCATAAAGTGAAGAAAGTAGGGTTCTGAACTAAAGCGTCACCTAAAATAGAAGCATTCGAAGAGCTTGCAAATCGGGCGAAATATGGATTTGCTGTCCCATTGGCAACACCGGAAACGTTTCCGTAACCTTCTACTCCTAAATGGTAAACTTTTGCACCGGGAACTCCCATATTATTGAATGGTCCTGCCAAAGTATTGGTTACTTCTGTGGTAGGGGTTCCAGCCATGATTGCCGGTCCTGGATTTCCATTGGCGCCAACAGCTAAAACCATTCTCGGAGCAGCAATTTGAGTTCCGTTTAATAGAAGGCCTCCAGTGTTATCGGCCATTAAAGGTTGTGTGAATTCACCACCTCCCAATAAGGAAAATTGTTGTGCGAGTATATTCGGAAATGAATTTTGTTGGCCCGAAATGTACAATGCGTTATCCGCATAACCGGCAGAAGTTGAATTTCCTATTGCCACGAAATGTGAGAAATTTGCTTCTCCACTAGAGTAAAACCCATCTTCGTCTACAGGATTTTCAAATTCAGGTTCGCAGGAAACAAATCCAATTGACAGTATTGCGAGGTATATTAAGTGTTTTTTCATTTTTTCAATTTTTAAAAATTACAGTTTATAGGTAATTCCAATACCCGGTACAAATGCAGTTGATTTGTACGTTCCACCAAATGGCACTTCCTGTCCATTTTCAGCATAATAGTCGTAAGACGCGTCGATTTCATCGAATTTCATGTAAAGGAAAGATAAGTCAACTGCGAACTTTGAAGAAATGTCGTATGAAAGTCCGCCAGTGAATCCTTGTGCATCATTTCTAGGAGTTTCTGGAGCAAAATACCCCTTTTTTACCGGAGATTTGTCAAGATAATATCCTGCGCGTAAAGTTAAGTTTTGTAAAGCTTTATACTGGACTCCAAATCTATAGGTGTTGGAGTTTGCATAATTCCGTACATTTTTTGAGTCTGGAATTGCGTCATCGGCAAAATCAATATCCAAAGAATTATAAACACTCCAGAAAGTTCTATTTAGATCGACCGCTACCAGCCATTTATCACCAAATTCGTAAGAAACACCTACGGCAAGTTCTGCTGGCATCGGTAAGGCTGCGTCAAAAGTTGTATCTGGGAAATTGGTTAAGGGGGAATCAGGAACATTTTCGAAATTCGCTTCTCCACCTTCAGCATTCAGAATGATTTCGGAACGGTAGTGAAAACCTACTCGTAATTCTTCGGTTGGATTGAACATAAAACCTGCGGACCAACCCCATTCGCTCACTCCATTGGCCTCAATGGTTACATTTGAACGATTTCCTTCGGCATCAGCTAATGTTCTGTTTAAGTTTCTGTTGAAGTTCACTGCACCTGTAACATAAATAGGTCCACCTCCAATACTGAAATATTCAGAAATTTTAAAGGATACAAGCGGCTGAATATAAATTGCTTGTAAATCTATGTTGTTTACCAAATGAGAACCTGCCCAATCTGTAGGCCATTCAACAGCACTACCGTAGGGAGTATATGCGGCTAAACCCACAGACATCCAATCTGTAACACTATAGGTTACATAGGCATAAAAGGGAGTACCCATCGGACTTTCGGTTTGTGCGTATTGGCCGAATTCTTCATTTTGCCATGCTACATCGGAAAATACTCCGCTTACCCCAACCGCAGCATTCAGCTTGTTTTCCAGATAAACAATTCCCGCAGGATTAAAAAAGGCAATTTCAGCATTGTTTACCACTGCCACACCTGTATGTCCCATAGCCAGAGAGCGCTGTCCTTGCAAGCTCACACGATAACCACCTGCGTAAGTTACTGCTGTGGCTAACAGAACTACGGCTAGAAGTGAAAATTTTCTCATAAATTTAATTTTGGATTTATTCATCTCAAATTTAGTTTAAAATACGTATTATACAAGAAAAAAGTCCATTATATTATGCATACATAGTAAATAGTTCTTTTACGAAATGAATTCCAATATGTGTGTATAAACTTCTTGTGGTTTTTCGGCATGTAGCCAATGTCCCACTCCTTGAATATCAATAATTTCTGAATTGGGAAAAGTGTTTTTTATTGTTTCTTTATCGTCTTCCGTAATATAGTCTGAATTGGTTCCGCGAAGAAATAAGGAGGGGTTTTTAATGTGCTGATTTGATGAAAAAGCTTCTCCAATGCTTTCTCCACTTTGAGCCAATACTTTTGTGTTTAATCGGAGTGCCAATTCTTCCTTATTTTTCCAGTATAAATTTTTTAAAAGAAACTGAAGTGTTCCTGCATCTGAAACATATTTTTTTAAAATTTCTTCGGATTCGTCCCTGCTTGTCAATCGTTGTTTTTCTAAAGCCATTAAGCCTTCCAAAATTTTCTGATGGTGCGGCGCATAATATTTGGGGGCAATATCAACTACAATCAATTTTTTTATTAATTCTGGATATTTAGCGGTTGTAAACATTGCGGTTTTGCCGCCAAGCGAATGGCCCAATAGAATAATATCCTTCAGATCATGGGTATTGCAATATTCTTTTATGTCTTCGGAAAGAACTTCAAAGTTAAACTTATCGCTGTGCGGACTCCTACCATGATTTCTTTGATCTAATAAATGCACTTCGAAACCTTGATCAGAAAATTTGTTTCCCAATGTTTTCCAGTTATCACCTGTTCCCAAAAAACCATGTAAAATCAAAAAAGGTTTTCCTTCGCCTAAAATTGTACTGTGGAGTTTCATTTTTCTATTTTAAAAAATTCAAATATTTTTTGATTACAACTTCCAAACCTTCGTATAGAGATTCAGCTATCAATGCATGTCCGATAGATACTTCCAGAAGTGAAGGAATGGAATTTTTGAAGAACCCGATGTTTTCCAATGATAAATCGTGTCCGGCATTTACACCTAAACCCAATTTTTGAGCTTCAACAGCACAATCAACATAAGGTTGAACGGCATCCTTTTTTGATTTTAAAAAATTTGCGGCGTAAGCTTCCGTGTATAATTCTATTCTGTCGGTACCTGTTTCGGCGGCAGCCTGAATCGATTTAATTTCTGGGTCAACAAAAAGTGAAGTCCGAATTCCGTTTCGTTTAAACTCCGATATAATTTCGGTTAAAAATTCCTTGTTTTCAGGAATGTTCCAGCCAGCGTTTGATGTGATTGCATCTTCCGCATCAGGAACCAACGTAACTTGAGTGGGACGTACGCGCAAAACGAGATCGATAAACTTTGGAAGGGGATTGCCTTCTATATTAAATTCCGTGGTAACCGTTTTTGCCAAATCCAGTACATCATTATATCTTATATGTCGTTCGTCGGGCCTTGGATGCACTGTAATGCCTTGTCCGCCAAAAACTTCAATGTCTTGAGCTGTTTTTACAACATTGGGAACATCACCTCCTCTTGAATTTCTGAGGGTGGCAATTTTATTGATATTTACGCTTAATTTTGTCATGAATTATTTTCTAGATGTAACAAAAATACAAAGTTGAGAATTCAAGAAAGTGCTTTATTTTAATTAATTTGCAAATGAAAAAAAATTAGATTTATGACGATCCAGCCCTATATAATTAACGATGTTTTGCCTTTTCCTAAAAATGGAAGCATCGGGGAATTGAAGAAATTGTTCAACGAACTGATTTTAACACATCTTCCGATAGAAGAAAATGGAATATATCGTGGTAGTATTTCCGAAAATGATGTTCGATGTTTTGAATCTTCTAAACAAGTTGGGGATTATTCCTATTCATTAGAAGAATTTTTTGTGCGGGATTCCTATAATTGGTTGGATATTTTAGAGGCTTTTGCCAAAAACAAAACGAATATAATGCCCGTACTAGATGAAGAAAACAATTATTTGGGATATGTGGAATTGCATGATATCTTAAATCTTTTCAATTCTTCTCCGTTTTTAAGTGAACCTGGAAATATCATTGTGGTTGAAAATGGAATACAAGATTTTTCTTTCAGTGAAATATCACAAATCGTGGAATCCAATGGAGCTAAAATGTATGGTGCGTTTATTTCAAAAATAGAAAATGATATTGCTGAAATAACGATCAAGAGTAGCCAGTCGGGAATTAATGAAATTGTGCAAACTTTCAGGCGTTATGGTTATAATGTTGTTTCCGATCATCAAGAAGATGCCTTAAACAAAGAATTAAAAGAAAGATCCAAATACCTAACAAAATACCTCAATATCTAATTATGAAAGTAGGAATCTATGGTCAATTCTATCATGCGAATTCTGGAGTTTACATTCAGGAATTATTGGATATTTTAGAAAAGGAACAAATCGAGGTTGTTATTGAGAAAAATTTTTTGGATTTGATCAATGAGAATGAAACCATCACCAAAAAATACAAACATTTTTCAACCTTCGAGGAATTGGATAACACATACGACATGTTTTTCAGTATTGGGGGAGATGGCACTTTGTTAAAAACAATTAGTTACATTAGGGATTTGGATATTCCAATTGCAGGGGTGAACACAGGGCGATTGGGTTTTTTGGCAACGATTCAAAAGGAAGAAATTCGAGGAAGTATCAATGCGATTCTCTCTAAAAAGTACAAAATATCCGAAAGAACTGTATTAAGTATTGAAACATCCGTGGAGAGCCCGGAGTTGGCCGAATTGAATTTTGCGCTCAATGAAATAGCCGTAAGTCGGAAAAACACAACCACGATGATATCGGTAGATACGCGGTTGGATAACGAATATTTAACGTCGTATTGGGCAGATGGTTTGATTATTTCCACACCAACAGGATCTACAGGATATTCTTTGAGTTGCGGCGGTCCCATAATTACTCCAGAAACCAAAGCTTTGACCGTAACGCCTATTGCTCCGCATAATTTAAATGCTCGACCTATTGTTATTCCTGATCATATTACGGTGACCCTTAAAGTTTCAGGAAGGGAAAAAAACTTTTTTGTATCAATGGATTCTCGAATTGCAACACTTTCAACTGATGTAACAGTTACCATAAAAAAAGCTCCTTTCACAATTAAACTTGTTGAAATGAATGGCAACGGCTTCATAAGTGCGTTGAGAAAAAAACTGCTGTGGGGAGAAGATAAACGCAACTAAACAATAAACACCTCTTTTTTTTGTTAATCAAATAGCACAAATTTGCTCATTCTATGGTAGAGCAAACATTATTGTTATATTTGCAAACTTTTGATAACCTATGAGGTATATAATTGCTGTTGTGTTCATATTCCCATTATTTGCAAAATCATACTCACAGACCTACGAAATTGGGGCTGTGGTGGGTGGTTCAAATTATATAGGAGATGTTGGAAGCACCACATATATTGATCCCTCGTC
Source organism: Salinimicrobium sp. (assembly GCA_035705495.1). Classification (GTDB taxonomy): domain Bacteria; phylum Bacteroidota; class Bacteroidia; order Flavobacteriales; family Flavobacteriaceae; genus DASSWB01. The sequence continues at coordinate 11,371 of DASSWB010000034.1, forward strand.
ATTAGCTTTTGGTGGAATTTTCAAATGGAACAGAAGCAATAGGCATTCTTTCAGGTTTTCTATTATGTATTTGGAAGTTGAAGCAAATGATGCCGATTCGGAAGATTTGAGGAGACGCCAACGAAATTATTCATTCGAGAACAAAATATTGGAAACATCATTGGGTTTGGAATACACTTTTTGGGAATTTGATCTTCATACTGGAAAGCCACAATTTACGCCTTATCTATTCACTGGGATCAACTATACCAAATCCAATCATTTGCTCTTGAATTCACAAAATGAATTTGAAGAGGAAGGTGCCAATTGGGAGTTTGCAATCCCGATGGTAGTAGGAATTAAAACCACGCTTACCCAAAAAATTATTGCTGGATTTGAAGTTGGTGCCAGATACACTTTTACTGATAACATAGACGGAAGCGATCCTTCGGAAATAGAAGATTCCTATGAATTGGCGACCTTTGGAAACGAAAATACAAGTGATTGGTATGTTTTCACGGGAATTACCTTGACTTTCACCTTTGGTAGAAAACCGTGTTTTTGTAGTTTTTAATATGACCTTTAAAGAACAAATAAATAAAAATCATTTACCAAAACACATTGCTGTGATTATGGATGGTAATGGACGCTGGGCAAAAAAACAGGGGCTTTTTAGGGTAATGGGGCATGAGAAAGGAACCACGGCGGTACGTGATGTGGTGGAGGCATCAAGCGAATTGGGAATTGACAATTTAACCTTATTTGCTTTTTCCACTGAAAATTGGAATCGACCAAAAATGGAAGTGGATACGCTTATGAAACTTCTGGTTTCCTCTTTAAAGAAAGAAATTAAGACGTTGCAGGAGAACAATATCAGATTGAATGCTATTGGTGTATTGGAGCGTTTGCCAAAAAAGGTTTATAAGGAATTGATGGAAGTGATTGACAAAACCAAAAACAATGACCGAATGATTTTGACACTTGCCTTGAGTTATGGTTCACGTGAAGAACTGGTAAGTGCCATGAAGCAAATTGGAGAAAAAATAAAAAAAGGAATAATTTCTCCTGAAGATATTGATGAATCATTCATAAATGAGCATCTTTACACCCAAAATTTAACAGAAGTAGATCTGCTTATAAGAACAAGTGGAGAACAACGTATCAGTAATTTTTTATTGTGGCAAATAGCATATGCCGAATTGTATTTTACCGATATTTTATGGCCGGATTTCAAAAAAGAAGATCTTTATGAGGCCATTTTTAATTATCAAAATAGAGAACGAAGATTTGGAAAAACAAGTGAACAACTTAGTTAGTGCAATAACAAAAACAAAATTTATCATATTTCTGTTTTTTTGCCTTTTTTATAATTTCAGTACGTATGCTCAAGATTTGCCGAGATTGGATAGTAAAAAATATACAATTGGAGGTATAGAGGTTACCGGTACTACAACTTATAATAAACAAACCGTGATCGCTTTTACAGGCTTAAAAAAAGGCGAAGAAATATTTCTTCCGGGAGATAAGGTCAGTAAGGTCATCAAAAAATTGTGGGACCTCGAACTTTTTAGCGACATCGGTCTTTATGTTACCAAAATTGAAGGCAATACGGTTTTTTTGGAATTAAAAATCCAGGAAGTTCCGGAACTACGGGACGTGAAAATTACTGGGATCAAGAAAAAGTCCAAAAAGGAAGAATTGATCAAAGAAAATAAACTGACCAAGGGAGCAAAGGTTACTGAAAATTTAATTACCACTACAAAAAACTATATAGAAAATAAGTATAAAAAAGATGGTTATTTAAATACCAAGGTTGTTATCAATACGATTGAAGTCCAAGATACGATCCCTACCAATCAAGTAGATATGGTTGTAAGGGTCGATACAGGGGAACGTGTTAAAATAGATGAAATTAATATTGAAGGTAATTCTGCTTTGACCGATGCAAAATTAAAAAGGTCGATGAAGGATACCAAAGAGAAACGCTTTTTCCGTTTTTGGAAAAAGTCAAAATTTATTCCTGATTCCTATAAAACTGATAAAGAAAACCTGATAAAAGAATACAAGGAAAAAGGATATCGCGATGCACGTATCACTTCTGATACTATTATTAAAAAAGGAGAAAAAAATATTGTCTTGAATATTGAAGTGGAAGAAGGAGACAAATATTATTTTGGGAATATCACTTTCCTTGGGAATTCAATCTATTCCGATCAACAACTCGCTCGGGTTTTAGGAATTCAAAAAGGAGATGTTTACAACGGTGTTCTTTTGGAAAAACAAATCGCAAATCAAGAAAATCCAGACGCTGAGGATTTAACGAATTTGTATCAAAACAATGGTTACTTATTTTCATCGGTCGATCCTGTTGAGGTTAAGGTGTATAATGATACGATTGATTTCGAGATAAGAATCAGGGAAGGAAAAATTGCTTATTTTGATCATATCACTGTTACCGGTAATGATAAAACAAACGATCATGTTATTTACAGAGAATTATATACCAAACCCGGAGAAAAATACAGTAAAGAAAAAATTGTAAGATCACTTAGGGAACTTGGCCGAATGGGATTCTTTGATCCTGAACAGTTAAATCCGCAAATAAAAAATCCGAATCCTGTGAATGGAACCGTCGATGTTGAATATTCCGTGGTGGAAAAAGGAGCGAGCCAAATTCAGTTGCAAGGTGGATATGGTGGTGGTGGATTCGTAGGAACCTTGGGTCTTTCATTTAATAATTTCTCCTTAAGAAATATTTTTAACAAAGACGCCTACAGACCATTACCGATGGGTGACGGACAACAATTGGCATTGAGGGCACAAGCGAGTTCTTACTACCAAACCTATAGCTTCTCCTTTACCGAGCCATGGTTAGGAGGTAAGAAGCCACGAAGTCTTTCAACCTCATTTTCGCATACGGAAAGATATCATTTTGACCCATATTCAAGAGATACTGATAGGAGTAGACGATTCTCAATTACTGGAGTTTCAGTGGGCTTGGCAAAAAGATTAACAGTTCCGGATGATTCATTTATTCTATCTCAATCTGTAGGTTTCCAGCGTTATGATCTTCAAAATTATTATACAGGACTCTTTACCTTTGGTAATGGATATGCAAATAATTTCACCTACACAATTGGTCTTACAAGGGATAATACCTATATCAATCCTGTTTTCCCAACTGGCGGTTCAGTTTTTACTGTTTCAGCAAAATTGACACCTCCGTATTCCTTGTTCAATGGTGTTGATTATGATAACCTAGGAAACTTGCCAGAATATCAACTTCAGAACGAGGATGGAGAATTGGTGAATGCACAAGGAAATGTTTTAGGGGCAGGCGAAGATCCGGTTCCAGATCAAGCTAAAATCGATCAAGAGAAATTCAAGTGGTTGGAATTTTATAAAATTAAATTCAGTGGTACTTGGTACACAAAAACGGTAGGAAAGTTCATCCTGAGAACACATACGGAATTTGGTTTCTTGGGCGCTTATAACAATGATCGAGGGATTCCTCCTTTTGAACGTTTTTATTTGGGAGGCGATGGTTTGGGTACATATAGCATGGATGGAAGGGAGACAATACAATTACGAGGTTATCCTAATCAATCCTTGATTCCTTTGGACAGAGGACCATTAAGTAATGCCACAAATGATGATGGGGCAACAATCTATAATAAATATTCGTTAGAATTAAGGTATCCCATTACTTTGAATCCAGCTGCGTCTATTTATGTGCAAACATTTTTTGAAGCTGGAGCCTCTTATGATAATTTCAGGAGTTTTAATCCATTTTTATTGAATCGGTCTGCTGGTTTAGGTTTGAGAATATTCATGCCTCAATTTGGATTATTGGGAATTGATTTCGGTTACGGATTAGATCCAGTTCCTGGGGAAACAGAACCTAATGGTTGGGAAACGCATTTTATCATCGGTCAACAGTTTTAAAAATTGGCACGATATTTTCTAATAAACCGAAAGTTATGAGAATAAAGATTATTTTTTTCACCTTAGCACTTTCAGTATGTTTTTATTCACATGCGCAGAAATCAATTCGTATTGGATATATTGATATGGATTATATTCTGGAAAACGTACCTGAATACAGACAAGCTTCATCTCAGTTAGAAGGAAAGGTACAGAAATGGAAAGCGGAAATAGAATTGATGCTTACCAAAGTGGAAGACATGAAAAGAAATCTTGAGAATGAAAGACCTTTACTAACTCAGGAGTTAATTGAAGAAAGGGAAGAAGAAATTAAATTTGAAGAGGAACAGATTATTGCATTAAAACAGCAAAGATTTGGACCATCTGGAGATTTAATGACGCAAAAACGACAACTGGTACAACCCGTGCAGGATCAAGTTTTTAATGCGGTTCAAGAAATTGTGAAAAACAGGGATTATGATTTTGTTTTCGATAAATCCGCTGATGTGGTAATGCTGTATTCAGCAGAAAGACACAATATTAGTGATCAAGTTTTGAGAAGTATCACGAGAGCTTCAAATCGCCAACAAGTAACTTCCAAAGAAGAAAAAGAAGAATTGCTGCTCGACGAAAACAAAAGTGTGGAAGAAGATGCGGCTGTAAGTGAAAGAGAGGCCGCAATAGAATCTAAAAGAAGAGAAAGAGAGGCGTTGGTTGAAGAACGTAAAAGGGTGCGGGACTCGATAAGAAATGCAAAACAAGCCGCCTTTGAAGAAAGAAGGGCAAGAATTTTAGAGGAACGACAGAGAAAAAAGGATTCAATTGCCGAAGCGAGGAATCAAAATAAAGATTAAACGATTTAAAAATTTCGAAACAAGTAAATTCCAATTAATTAAATTTAAATATCAATAGAAAATGAAACAATTTAAAACATTACTTATAGCGGTAGCTTTAACTTTAGGAGCAACAACTTTTACAAATGCACAGACTAAAATAGCACACATTGCTTCACAAGAATTGATTGAATCAATGCCAGATTACAAAGCGGCTATGAGTCAGTTGGAAAAATTGCAGAATACTTATGATGCTGAAATTAAAACGATGCTTACAGAAGCTTCAAACACAATGAAAAGGTATCAGAGTGAAGCAGAGACAAAAACAGAAGAAGAAAATGCAAAACGTGCAAGCGAATTGCAAACAACAGAAAGAACGATTGCTGAATACCGTCAAAATGCATTAAAGGATCTTCAGAAGAAAGAGATGGAATTATTGAAGCCTATTTATGAAAAGGCACGTGTCTCTGTTCAAAAAGTTGCGAGAGCCAAAGGTTTTCAATATGTATTGGATTCTACAACCGGAACAGGAGTTATCATGGCAGATGGATATGATTTAATGCCAGATGTAAAGAAAGATTTGGGTATCTAATCTTTTTTTTAAATTAAAAATTTTATAAAACTGCGTCCGCTTCGGGCGCAGTTTTTATTTTTGTACCTATGAGCAGCAATAAACCTATTGGAATTTTTGATTCAGGTGTTGGCGGTACTTCTATCTGGAGGGAAATACATCACCTTTTACCAAATGAAAAAACCATTTATTTGGCAGATAGTAAAAATGCACCCTATGGTGAGAAACCAAGAGATGAAATTGTTGCTTTAAGCACCAAAAATGTTGAAAAACTTCTCGCTCTAGATTGTAAAATTATTGTGGTTGCGTGCAATACCGCCACAACCAATGCCATAGAGGATTTAAGACAGAAATATCGTATTCCTTTTGTGGGGATAGAACCTGCCATAAAACCTGCCGCCCTAAAATCCAGATCTAAAAAAATAGGGATACTGGCTACAAAAGGCACACTATCAAGTGAACTTTTTTATTCCACTGCAGAGCTTCATTCCAAAGGAACTGAGATAACTGAAGTTGTAGGAACCGGTTTGGTCGAATTGATTGAAAGCGGTCAGAAAGATTCGCAAGAAATGGAGCTGTTGTTGAAGAATCTTTTGACACCTTTTATAGAGAACAATATTGATTTTCTGGTACTGGGGTGCAGTCATTATCCTTATATAATTCCAGTAATAAAAAAACTATTGCCTCCACACGTCACAATTATTGATTCTGGAGAGGCTGTGGCTAAGCAAACCAAAAATCTTTTAAAAGACAACAATATTCTTTCGGAAGAAAATAGAGGATCTTGCATTTTTCTAACCAACAAAAATCCAGAAATCCTAAAGGGTTTTGTGAATTCAGAAGCTGCTACACATGAAGTTTCTTATTTAGATTTTTGAAAGTAATATTTAAGATCTTAGGGTTAAAACAACTTCGTCCTGAAATTGAAGTTGGTTTACAAACCACAACTTTTTAAATTAAAAAACCCACTCCATTTTACTGAAGTGGGTCTAGATTTTAGTCTTATGTCTAGCATCTATTAGTCAAGCATCTAATGTCTAGCATCCACATAGACTTACATCATTCCTGGCATACCACCGCCCATTCCGGCTGGCATACCGCCACCGTTTTCTTCTTTAATATCAATTAAAGCACACTCGGTAGTCAAGATCATTCCTGCAACAGAAGCTGCATTCTCAAGCGCAACCCTCGTTACTTTTTTAGGATCAATAATACCTGCTTCAAGCATATCTACATAAGTGTCCGATTTTGCATCGTACCCGTAGTTTTTCTCACCTTCCAAAACTTTGTTGATTACTACAGAGCCTTCGCCACCTGCGTTTTCAACAATTGTTCTAAGTGGAGATTCGATGGCGCGGTTAACAATTTGAATTCCTGTTGCTTCATCAGCATTAACCGATTCCAAGTTTGAAAGAACCGTTTTTGCCCTTACAAGCGCAACACCACCACCGGCAACAATACCTTCTTCTACAGCGGCTCTGGTTGCATGAAGTGCATCATCTACACGATCTTTCTTTTCTTTCATTTCAACTTCACTGGCAGCACCAACATAAAGAACAGCTACACCGCCAGCCAATTTAGCCAAACGCTCTTGCAACTTTTCTTTGTCGTAATCTGATGTGGTTGATTCTATTTGTGCTTTAACTTGGTTTACACGATTTTTTATCATGTCATTTCCGCCGGAACCATTAACGATTGTAGTATTGTCTTTGTCGATAGCTACTTTTTCGGCAGTACCTAAATGTTCCAAAGTTGCATTTTCCAAGCTGAATCCTGTTTCCTCAGAAATCACGGTTCCGCCTGTTAAGATTGCAATATCTTCCAACATTGCTTTTCTTCGGTCTCCAAATCCAGGTGCTTTTACAGCTGCAATTTTTAAAGAACCACGAAGTTTGTTCACTACCAATGTAGCCAAAGCTTCACCGTCAACATCTTCAGCAATAATTAAAAGTGGTTTTCCCGATTGTGCTACTGGTTCCAAAACCGGTAACAAATCTTTCATTGAAGAAATTTTCTTGTCATAAAGCAAAATGTACGGATCTTCAAGATCTGCAGTCATTTTTTCGCTGTTGGTCACAAAGTATGGAGAAAGATATCCTCTGTCAAATTGCATCCCTTCAACAACATCTACATAAGTATCTGTTCCTTTTGCTTCTTCAACAGTGATTACACCTTCTTTTCCTACTTTTCCAAATGCTTCAGCAATCAATTCCCCAATATGGCTGTCATTGTTTGCTGAAATGGAAGCAACTTGTTTAATTTTTTCTGATGAATCTCCAACTTCTTGGGTTTGTCTTTCAAGGTCTTTGGTGATCGCTTCAACAGCTTTATCAATTCCGCGTTTTAAATCCATCGGATTTGCACCTGCGGCAACGTTTTTCAAACCTTCCTTTACAATTGCTTGTGCAAGAACGGTTGCCGTTGTAGTACCGTCACCGGCAAGATCATTGGTTTTGGAAGCAACTTCCTTAACCATTTGAGCTCCCATGTTTTCTAAAGCGTCTTCAAGTTCTATTTCTTTTGCTACAGTAACACCATCTTTGGTAACTGTTGGAGCACCGAAAGATTTACTGATAATAACGTTACGACCTTTTGGTCCCAAAGTAACTTTTACTGCGTTCGCCAATGCATCTACACCGCGTTTGATGCCATCTCTTGCTTCGATGTCGAATTTTATGTCTTTTGCCATTTTAATTTGAATTTTTTAATTCCGAAAAATCCCGGAAGATTTAAACATTAATTTTATAAACTTTTAAAGGAATTAAATGATACCAAGAATATCATCTTCGCGCATCATTAAGTAGTCGTTTCCGTCCAGTTTTAACTCTGTACCGGAATACTTGCCATATAAAACCATGTCTCCAACCTTTACGGTCATTTCATGATCTTTTTTTCCAGCGCCTACCGCTACCACTTTTCCTTTTTGTGGTTTTTCCTTTGCTGTTTCTGGAATAAAAATACCGGATGCTGTTTGGGTTTCAGCTGCAATAGGCTCTACAAGCACTCTGTCTGCTAGAGGTTTAATGTTTAATGCCATTGTAATTGTTATTTAAGTTTAGTTAATTAAATTTTATGTATCCTGTATCTTCCTAAAATTATGCCATTGCTTTTTAGCTGACATATACCAACAAAAAATGCCAGCTTGTCATAAGCTGGCATTTTTTTGTTTTCTAAAAAACTTTTTAGTTGGCAGGATCAGTAGCCGGTGTTGCAGGTATAACTGGTTGAGTGGTGGTTTCAGTGTCTAAAACACGAGACTCTCCAGTTCCTTGTCCATCCATGATTGTAATATTGGAAAGTAGAATAAGAACCAAAAGCAGTGTGGCCAATGTCCAAGTACTCTTATCCAAAAAATCTGTTGTTTTTTGTACACCTCCCAATTGAGATGTTCCTCCACCTCCAAAAGAAGAAGATAGTCCGCCACCTTTTGGATTTTGAACCATTATTACTACCACCAGTAGGAATGCTACGATGATTATTAAAACTAAAAAAATTGTAAACGTAGTGCTCATTATATTCTAATTAATATCCTGTAATTTCTTTATTGCCCGAATTTGGTCTGCAAAGAAACCACTTTTTTCGGGATTTTTCAAAATTAAAATTTTATATGCCTGAATCGCTTTTTTGTAATTTTTTTGCTCCAGATAAACCCGCGCCAGGGTCTCTGTCATCAAGGCCTCGGGAGGTGCTATACCTTCTTTTGCAAGATTGATTTTTGAAGTGGATTTGGAAGGCGTAATTCGCGGACTTTTAGAAATGAAATCGTCTATTAATTCAAATTTTCTGGTTTTGCCGGCATTTGGGATTTGCTTCTTTTCGTCTTCTGTTCTTTTAATTGGTTTTGTTTGCGCCAATCGCAACCATTCTGCAAAAGAATGTTCTTCATTTTGATCAAACGGAATCGGGTCACCTAATCCTAATTTCTTTTCTGCTTTTTCTTTTTCCGTTATGGTTTCTTTTGAAACCGTTGTTTTATTTTCTGTTTTGGGAAGTTCAAATAAATTCGGATCAAAGACTTGTTCTGCATCTTTGACTCCCATTTTTACGGCATCATCAAAATTGATTTCCCTTTTTCCAATAACTTCCTCAGCTTCAAAAACGGTTATATTATTAAGATAATGACCGTGTTTTTTAATCTGATTTGAAATTTCATTCTGAGAAAATTCCGCAGAAGTAATAAAATCAAAAAGCATGCTTCGATCTATTGTATGTGCTGCTGATTTTTTTAGTTCGTTGTTATATAAAAAACTATTGTTGTCTTTAAGTCCTTTTAAACGAATGGTCCTTGCCGCTTGAAAATAAGGAAACTCTTCCAAAATTGTTTCCAACTGATTGGTTTGTTCCAGCGTTATGGAAGATGGTTTTTGTAGTAAATATGTTAATTCGTTTACTGTCATTATTACCAGTCGGCCAAAGATTCATTAAAAATATCTTGGGTTATTCGTGAGAAAATATTTTCGAGGGAAGTATCCAGTTGGCTACCCGATAATTGTGCATTTGCGGGGTAATCATCATAAAAGCTGAACCGTTGCTCAAAATCTTTCTCCTCGTTTAATGTATTGTAAAATCTAACGTTCACAGTTATCGTAAGTCGGTTTTGTGCCGCAGTATTGTTTGCGGTGGCTGTCATTGGAGAAATGTAATACTCTACAATTTCTCCTTCGTAAATTAAATCGCCACCAGAATTTGTTAAACCCAAATTTGTCTGACTCTGAATCACATCCTGAAGTTCTAGAGTGAATGTCCGTGCGATTCCCGGTTCAACGATGGCGGCATCATTTTGGAAATAATTTACCTGAAAAGTTCTGGCATTTCCTGTGTCTGCTCCCGTAAAGGAATAAAATCCGCAGGAATTGAAAAACAACGATAATAATAAGAGTAAGAGAGTTTTTTTCATTTTAAAAAAGACCGTGGTTTAATAGTCGGTATTTACTTATAAATTATATTGTTTTATTTTTCGGTAAAGCGTTCGTTCACTGATACCCAATTCTTCTGCCGCTGCTTTTCTTTTTCCTTGATGGCGCTCCAGCGATTTTTTTATGAATTCAAGTTCTTTGTCCTGAAGTGACAGGGTTTCCTCTTCTTCCACATCCTGTGCAAAGGCATACTTATCTTCTTTTTTCGGGAAACTATTGTTTTGCTCAATTCCCAAAACTTCCATATTTATCTCCTCTTTTTCATCTATATCTTCGGAAGTAATTTCCTCCTCGTCATCTACGCCATAAATTTTTTGGATTAGACTCTCATTGTCTTTCTGCACTTTTTGATTGTTGCCATTTTGCATTAATTCCAAAGTCAGTTTCTTGAGATCGTTCAAGTCATTTTTCATGTCGAAAAGAACCTTGTACAGGATTTCCCGTTCATTGCTGAAATCGCTTTCTTTTTTTTGTTCCGAAATCACCGCGGGCAAATTACTCATCGCTTCTGGCAAATAGGCAAGAAGGGTTTTTGCGGTAATCACCCGGCTTTGTTCTAAAACCGAAATCTGTTCCGCGGCATTTCTGAGTTGCCGAATGTTTCCGCTCCAGCGATATTTTTGAAGGACTTCTGCAGCTTCATCATCCAAACGAATAGTTGGCATTTTATATTTAAGTGCAAAATCCGAAGCGAATTTTCTGAACAACAAATGAATATCTTCTTTTCGCTCCCTAAGTGGTGGCAAATAAATTTCTACTGTACTTAAACGGTAATACAAATCTTCACGAAATTTATTTTTTTCAATAGCATCAAAAATATTGACATTTGTGGCTGCAACAATCCTAACATTGGTTTTTTGAACTTTAGAAGAACCGACTTTTATAAATTCGCCGTTTTCCAAAATCCGAAGCAATCTAACCTGTGTGGTTAATGGGAGTTCTCCAACTTCATCAAGAAAAATTGTGCCGCCGTCAGCAACTTCAAAATAACCGCTCCTGGTTTGTGTTGCACCCGTAAAAGAACCTTTTTCATGTCCGAAAAGTTCGCTATCTATGGTTCCCTCGGGGATTGCACCACAGTTTACAGCAATATATTTTGCGTGTTTTCTATGTGAAAGTGAATGAATAATCCGCGGAATGTTTTCTTTTCCAACCCCGCTTTCACCAGTGACCAAAACGGAAATATCCGTAGGTGCCACTTGGATTGCTTTTTCTATGGACCGGTTCATCTTGGGATCGTTCCCTATAATTCCGAATCGTTGTTTTATTGCTTGTATAGATTCCATTGGATATGATTCCCGGATAAATTGTTTAGTTAACTAATTATTTTCGCTGTAACCAATCGCTTCCCCAATTAATGTTGCACTCGTGCAGTCACTGATTTTTACATTTACAAAATCACCGACTTTATAATCTCCTTTCGGGAAAACGCAGACTGTATTTTGAGAAATTCGACCGCTCCAATGTGCATCCGATTTTTTTGAAGATTTCTCTATAAGTACTTCCACCGTTTTGCCAAGAAATTCCTCCGTCCTAAAAGCACTGTGGACTCTTTGAAGCGCCACGATTTCAGCCAATCTTCTTTGTTTAATTTCTTCGGGCACGTCATCCTCCAGTTTTCTTTCTGCCAAGGTTCCAGGTCTTTCAGAATATGAAAACATATAGCCAAAATCGTATTTCACATATTCCATTAAAGACATTGTGTCTTGGTGATCTTCTTCGGTTTCAGTCGGAAATCCAGTGATTATATCTTGTGAAATTGCGCAATCCGGAATAATGTTTCGGATTTTATCGATCAACTCAAAATATTCTTCGCGCGTGTGTTGGCGGTTCATTTCTTTTAGAATCCGCGTGCTGCCACTTTGAACCGGTAAATGGATATGATTACAAATATTTGGATATTTTGCAATTGTCTGCAAAACATCTTCTTCCATGTCCTGCGGATTTGAAGTTGAAAACCGAACCCGCATTTTCGGTTGTGCTTCAGCTACCATTTGCAACAAACCAGCAAAATTGATAGCGGTTGCTTTTTGCATTTCCGAAGCTTTTGAAAAGTCTTTTTTGAGTCCACCGCCATACCATAAATAACTATCTACATTTTGTCCCAAAAGCGTAATTTCTTTGTAGCCTTTTGAAGCAAGATCACTCACTTCTCCCAAAATACTTTGAGGATCACGACTGCGTTCGCGTCCGCGGGTAAAAGGCACCACACAAAAAGTACACATATTGTCACAACCACGGGTAATTGATACATAAGCCGAAACTCCATTGCTCTGCAAACGCACGGGGGAAATATCACCATAAGTTTCGTCTTTGGAAAGAATGACATTCACTGCATTTCTTCCTTCTTCAACTTCATTGATAAGGTTTGGCAAATCTTTGTAAGCATCCGGACCAACAACCAAATCAACTATTTTTTCTTCTTCTAAAAATTTACTTTTTAAACGTTCTGCCATGCAACCTAAAACACCGACTTTCATTTTAGGGTTTATTCTTTTTACGGCATTATATTTTTCAAGCCGTTTTCTTACGGTTTGTTCTGCTTTATCCCGAATAGAACAGGTATTGATGAGGACTAAATCTGCTTCTTCAAGTTTTTGGGTTGTGTTGAAACCGTCCTGAGCAAGAATGGAAGCCACCACTTCACTGTCGCTAAAATTCATCTGGCAACCGTAACTCTCTATAAACAGCTTGCGTTCATTTTTTATCTGTGGTTCCAAAACCAATGCGGTTCCTTGTTTTTGTTCGTCTATTATCTTCTCCATAATCAATTAAAGCGGGGTATTTTAGCCTGCAAATATAAGCTTTCTTAATATTCTGACAAAGTGACATGAGGCAAGAATTTTTAATTTCGAAACCGATGTTTTCCGAAGTAAAAATGATAAAAAACGAGAATTTTTCAGAAATGAAAAATCGAATAAATGAACAGGTTCTTACGGTTCAAAGCTTGTTAAGTCGGTCATAAATTTAGAGCCTTGAAAATTGATATTAAAAAAATCACATACTTTTGCCTTTTTAAAAAGGAAATTTATGGCGAAGAATTTAGTGATTGTGGAGTCACCGGCAAAAGCAAAAACAATTGAAGGTTTTCTCGGAAAAGATTATAAGGTAGCTTCCAGTTTTGGTCATATAGCCGATTTACCAACGAAAGAGTTAGGAGTTGACGTAGATGGAGATTTTACGCCGAAATATATAGTTTCAAAAGACAAAAAAGATGTTGTCAGTAAATTAAAAGCGCTGGCGAAAAGTGCAGAAATTGTGTGGTTGGCAAGTGATGAAGACCGTGAGGGGGAAGCTATCGCTTGGCATTTGGCTGAAGAATTAAAATTGGATAAAAACAAAACAAAACGAATTGTTTTTCATGAAATAACCAAATCTGCCATTCAGCGGGCAATTGAAAATCCGCGGGATATAGATTACAATCTTGTCAATGCACAACAGGCAAGAAGGGTGTTGGATAGGTTGGTAGGATACGAACTCTCACCTGTATTATGGCGAAAAGTAAAAGGCGGTTTATCTGCCGGTCGTGTGCAATCGGTTTCGGTTAGATTGATTGTTGAAAGAGAAAGGGAAATTCAGAATTTTAATGCTGAAGCTTCTTTTAGGATTGATGCTGAATTTTCTACTGTTGAAGGAAAATCATTTAAAGCGAAGCTTCCAAAAAGCTTCGAGACAAAAGAAGACGCACGAAAATTTTTGGAAGAAAATATAGGGGCTAATTTCAAAGTTGCGGATTTAGCGACAAAACCAGCGAAGAAGTCGCCTGCACCACCTTTTACAACTTCAACATTGCAGCAGGAAGCTTCCAGAAAATTATATTTTTCAGTAAGCAAAACAATGACAATGGCGCAACGACTATACGAAGCCGGTTTCATAACCTATATGAGAACCGATAGCGTAAACCTTTCCGAAGATGCAAGAAAAGGCGCGAAACAAGAAATTTTATCTGCTTACGGAGAAAAGTATAGTAAAACAAGACAATTCAAAGGAAAGAGCAAAGGAGCGCAAGAAGCTCACGAAGCAATTAGACCTACCAATTTTGCCGTTCATAAAGTTCAAGCCGATCACGATCAGCAAAGGTTATATGAATTGATTTGGAAACGCGCCATCGCTTCGCAAATGAGTGAAGCCGAATTGGAGAGAACCAACGTAAAAATAGAAGCCGATAAACATGACAAACATTTCACGGCAAATGGAGAGGTTTTAAAATTTGACGGATTCTTGAAAGTGTACTTGGAAGGAAAGGATGAGGAGGATGAAGAGCAGGAAGGAATGCTTCCGGCAATGAAAATAAATGAGAAACTTGAAAAGAATTATATTTCTGCAACAGAAAGATTTACGCGTCCGCCGTATAGATATACGGAAGCTTCCCTGGTTAAAAAACTGGAAGAACTGGGTATTGGTCGTCCTTCAACATACGCCCCTACAATTTCAACGATTCAGAACAGAAATTATGTAGAAAAAGGAAGCGTGGAAGGAACAGAAAGGAAATATGTTCAATTTGTGCTTGAAAACAATAAGATTAAAGAAGAAAATCTTTCTGAAATGGTGGGGAGCGATAAAGGGAAACTGGTTCCAACTGATGTAGGAATGGTTGTTAATGATTTTTTGGTCACCCATTTTTCAAATATCCTAGATTACAATTTCACCGCAAAAGTCGAAGAGGACTTTGATGACATTGCGGACGGATTGCAGGAATGGACAAAGATGATGCGTAATTTTTATCAGCAGTTTCACCCACAGGTAAAAGATGTAGCGGAAAATGCCGAGCGGGAAGTTGGAGAAAGAATTTTGGGTAAAGATCCAAAAACCGGCAAGCCCGTAAGCGTGAGATTGGGAAAATATGGTGCTATGGTTCAAATTGGTTCGGTTGAAGATGAAGAAAAACCACAATTCGCGGGATTAACGCCAGATCAGAATTTGGAAACGATCACCTTTGAGGAGGCAATGGCTTTATTCCAACTTCCAAAGGAAATTGGTGAATATAAAGGAGCGCCTGTAGAAGTAAACAATGGCCGATTTGGTCCTTATGTGAAATATGCCGATAAATATGTTTCATTGAGCAAAGGCGAAGATCCTCTGAAGGTTGATATGGAACGCGCCCTGGAATTGATTGAAGCAAAAGAAAAAGCGGATGCACCCATTTATGAATATGAAAATAAGCCTGTTCAAAAAGGAGTAGGAAGATTTGGGCCCTTCTTAAAATGGAACGATCTTTTTATCAATGTGAATAAGAAGTACAATTTTGACAATCTTTCACCAGACGATATTGAAGAACTTATAGAGGACAAATTAAAGAAGGAAAGGGAGAAGGTAATTCACGACTGGGAGAAGGAAGGAATTAGAGTGGAGAAAGCACGATGGGGACGTTCTAATATCATAAAAGGTAAAACAAAGATTGAATTGCCAAAAACCGTTGATGCCGCAAAACTGACTTTAGATGAAGTAAAAGCGATAATCGATAAAAATGCTCCCAAAAAAAAGCCGGCAAAGAAAGCAACTAAAAAAACCACAAAGAAAACTGCAAAAAAGAAATAAATGCTGAATTTTGAATTTCTTTCCCCGGTGGACGATAAACTGATTGACGACCTTAAAACAGGACATCATCAATCAATTGGAAGCAATATGAAAGTGCATACACAAAAACTGGGTGCTCCGGAATTGGATGGGATAAAAATTGCGGTTGTTGGGGTTTTGGAAGCACGATTGGCGGTGCAGCCTACAGCACATCACTTTGATTTTTTTGAAATAAGAAAACATCTCTATAAACTTTTTCCAGGTAATTGGGATCTGTCCATAGCCGATTTGGGCGATTTAAAACAAGGAGATACTGTTGAAGATACTTATTATGCGCTTCAGCACATCGTTTCAGAATTGATCAAACTGAATATAATACCTGTAATAATAGGAGGAAGCCAAGATTTGATTTATGCGCAGTATAGAGCTTATGATAATTTGGATCAAATGGTGAATTTGGTCAATATTGATCATCAATTTGATTTAGGAGATGCGGAACAACCTATTTCCAATAAATCTTATTTGGGAAAAATAGTGGTGACCGAACCCTATAATCTGTTTAATTGCTCAAATATCGGGTTTCAGACTTATTACAATTCCCAAGATGAAATCGATTTAATGGATAAGCTGTATTTCGATTCGTTTAGGTTAGGTGAAGTAACAACAAACATCACAGCGGTTGAACCCGTATTGAGAAATGCCAATTTAGTGGGGATTGATTTGGGTGCCATATCCAATTCAGCCTATCCTATGTCGGCTAACGGATTTAATGGTAGGGAAATCTGCGCACTTGCAAGATATGCAGGGATTAGTGATAAGGTAAGTTCTATTGGAATTTATGAATATCAGCAATTTAACATGGAGCCAACATACCCCATGTTAATCGCACAAATTATCTGGTATTTTATTGAAGGTGTAAATTTCCGTAAAAATGAATATACGATTTCTGCAAAAAAAGAGTTTATAAAATATAATGTTCCTGTTGAGGAGGAAATTCTCACTTTTTATAAGAGTCCGAATAGCGGAAGGTGGTGGATTGAAATTCCGTATATAGAAAATTTAGATAATAAACTGAAAAGAAATACGTTATTACCCTGCACTGAAGATGATTATCTGCATGCATGTAATCAAATTATTCCTGAAAGATGGTTCAAGGCCAAGAGGAAAAATGAGATTTTGTGAAGAAATAAATTAAATAAAAACAAGGTTTTTTAGAAGAAAAAATTGTTTTTAAAAAAAAATTGATATAGGTTTACCGCCTTTAAAAATTAAATTACGACTTAACCTTTAATTGAAGTTATGAAAAAAGTTTTTTCGCTGATTGCTATTTTGGCATTACTATATAGTTGTGGAAGGGGAGATAGAGGTCAACTAGTGGGTGCGAAGGGGAAGAGATGGCATCCAGAGAAACCATTCGGGATGACGCTTATTCCCGGTGGATCTTTCATTATGGGAAAAGCTGGCGAAGATATTGCTGCCCGTAAGGATGCACCTCCAAAAACAGTTACTGTTCGTTCTTTTTATATGGATGAAACAGAAATCACAAATTCGGAATACCGACAATTTGTGGAATGGGTAAGGGATTCAATAATCAGAACCCGTTTGGCGATTCTTGCTGATGAACTGGGAGAAACTCCTGGAAGCGGCGGAATTGGTGAATTTGCTTTTATGGATGCAGATCCAGCTAATTTAACCCCGTACCAACAATATATGCTCGATAATTATGGTGGTGGACAAAGCGGTTATGAAGGTCGTCAATTAAATCATGATATAGATTTAATTTGGGAAACTGATGAATACCCAGATGAATTTTACACGGAGGTGATGGATACGATGTATTTGCCAATTGAAGAATCTTATAATGGTCAACGGACTATAGATGTTAGAAAATTGGTTTTTCAATATACATGGATGGATATTCAAGCTGCTGCAAGGGCAAAAGGTAATGTAAAACGATCAGATTTTGTTGTAAGGGAAGCGGTTGAGATTTATCCAGATACTACTGTTTGGATCAAAGATTTTAACTATTCATATAATGAGCCCATGCACAATGATTATTTTTGGCATGAAGCTTATGGTGATTATCCTGTAGTGGGTGTTACTTGGAAACAAGCCAAAGCATTTACAGCGTGGAGAACGCTTTACCACAATGCTTATCGAAAAAGTAAAGGAGATCATTTTGTGAATTCATACAGACTTCCAACTGAAGCCGAATGGGAATATGCCGCAAGAGGCGGATTGGAATCTGCTGATTATCCTTGGGGTGGTCCTTATGCCAAAAATGACCGCGGTTGTTTCTTGGCGAATTTCAAACCTTTAAGAGGTGATTATGCTGCGGATCAGGCTTTATACACAGTTGAAGCAGAATCCTACGCTCCTAACGATTACAACCTTTACAACATGTCGGGTAACGTGTCTGAATGGGTAGATTCTTCTTACGATCCCGGTTCATACGAATATATGTCTTCGATGAACCCAAATGTAAATGACAGAACAAATCAACGAAAAGTTGTTAGAGGTGGCTCTTGGAAAGATGTTTCCTACTTCCTGCAATTGGGTACTAGAGACTACGAGTATGCTGATTCGGCACGAAGTTATATCGGCTTCAGGACTGTTCAAGATTATTTAGGGACTGATGTTGTATTAAATCAGCCTCCGCAATAAAATAAGGCCTCATAATTTTACTTATAATTTATAACCAATTTTTTAACAAACAAACGAACAAAAACTATTTATTATGGCAAATTCAAAAAAAGGAAAGAAGATAATGAACATGGTGTACGGTCTAGGTGCAGCAGTTGTAATCCTTGGAGCTTTATTTAAAATTATGCACTGGCCTGGTGGAAATGCAATGCTTATTGCAGGTCTGGTTACTGAGGCACTCGTATTTACAATCTCGGCCTTTGAACCTGTTGATGAAGAATTAGACTGGTCACGTGTTTATCCTGAATTGGCTGGTGGAGAGCCAAATAGAAAAGAAGTAAGAGAGAATAATGAAGAAGCGGAAGGTTTGCTTTCACAAAAACTGGATGTGATGTTGAAAGAAGCTAAAATTGACTCTGAGCTTATGGCTAGTTTAGGTGATAGCATCAGGAATTTTGAAGGTGCTGCCAGAAATATTGCTCCTACTGCGGATGCAATGGATTCTCAAAAAAGATATAGTGAGGAAATTTCCCTTGCGGCAACTCAAATGGAAAGCTTGAACAATTTATACAAAGTGCAATTGGAATCTGCAAGTCGTCAAACTGAAATCAACGAAGCAGTTGCTGAAAATGCAGGCAGATTAAAAGAACAAATGGCTTCTTTAACAAATAACCTTTCTTCCTTAAACGGAGTTTATGGTGGTATGCTTTCAGCTATGAATGCGAATCGTTAATTAGTTTTTTCTTAAACTATATTTATTTTAAAATTTAAAAACTAATTAAACAATGGCAGGCGGAAAACAAACCCCAAGACAAAAGATGATTAACCTGATGTACTTGGTTTTCATTGCGATGTTGGCATTAAACATGTCAAAGGAAGTACTTACAGCTTTTGGATTAATGAATGAAAGTTTGGTGGAATCAAACCAAACTGCAGAACAAAGAAACAATGCTTTTTTAGCTGATCTTTCTACAAAAGCAAAAGATCAACCTGAAAAATATGAAGAGGAAAGTGCGAAAGCTCAGGCTGTAGCTAAATTAGCTGAAGAGCTTGATTCTCACATTTCTAATCTTAAAAGCCAATTACTGAAAGATGCTGATCCAACAGCTTATGAAGAAATGGATAAGTCCAATGATTTGGATGAACTTTTCTTTAGAGGTGGAAAAATCAGTCCTGAAGGACAAGAGTTTCTTGATAAAATTGAAAAATTCAGAGTTGGAGTTATTCAAATTATGGAAGGTAATCAGGAGATTGCAAATGACGTGAATAAGAGATTTAAAACCGAGGAAGTTGTTGTTGAAGGTGCTAAAAAATCATGGTTGAGCTATCGTTATGAAGGCTTTCCATTAATTGCGTCTATTACAAATCTTACTCAGATGCAAGCTGATATCAAAGCTACGGAAAATGAAGTTTTATCTTCATTACTGTCGGGTCAGTTAACTGCGGAGGTTTCAATGAGCAACTATGGAACTTTACTACAAACTCCTAAATCGGCATATTACGCTGGTGAGGAATTTAATGGAGCTATTGTTTTGGGTAGGACAGATGAAACTACAAAACCTAGTGATGCGGAATTGACACTGGACGGAAGAAAATTAGTCTTAAACGAAGATTTTAGTTATGACGGTGGAAAAGTTGTCCTTAGTGTACCTGCAGGTAATGCTGGTGAACACGTGATCAAAGGAACCTTGTTCTTCGATCAGGATGGAGAGCCGATACCGGTTCCTGTTGAACAGACTTTTTCGGTTATTCCGAAACCAAATTCGGCAGTGATTTCGGCTGATAAAATGAATGTGTTGTATCGTGGTGTTGCGAATCCTATCACGGTTTCCATGCCAGGGGTACCTGACAATAATATTAATGTATCTGCCCCAGGACTTTCAAAATCTGGTGCAGGAAAATACACGATGAATGTTACCACACTTCAGGCAAGAGAGGTTACAATCAAAGTTGTTGGTACAATTGGTGAAGAATCTTATCCTTCTAGCCAGACATTTAGAATAAAAGATATTCCTGCTCCAGTAGGAACTGTGAGAGGGGAATCAGGTGCTATCAGCATGCAAAGAAATGCATTGGAAATTTCGGATATTGGTGCAACACTTCCTGATTTTGATTTTGATTTGAACCTAAGAGTAACAGGATTTAAATTTAAAGTACAAGGTCAACCAACTATTCAGGTAAACGGAAGTAAATTGGATGGTCAAGCTAAAGCAGCGTTGAGAAGGGCAGCTCGTGGTGAAACTGTACAAATATTTGATATCAATGCACAATTGGTAGGGAATTCAGGATATAAATTGAAACAGATTTCCCCAGTGTTTATTGAACTTACTAATTAATAATACATAATTATGAACTGGAAGCGTCTTTTTATTGTATTCTGTGGATTTTTCATTTCCGCTTCGGCTTTTGCTCAGGTTAATATCCTGAACGTATCATCGCCAAGTGAAATTGGACAAAAAACAGACGCACAAATCGCAAATGACAATGATGAACCATTACCTTATGGTTATGTGGATGAACGGGATATTCTGTGGTCAAAAACTACTTGGGAGGTAATCGACTTGGATGAAAGGGTGAATTTCCCTTACTATTACCCTGTAGATACCAATAATATTGGTAGCAACAGACGATCTCTTTATGATGTGCTAATGACTAATATTAAAAATGGGAATATAGAAACCATTTATGCAGATTCCTATTTCAGGGAAGAGCGTACATTAGAAGATATTAGTGCAGCATTATCGAGAGTAGATACCACCAATTTAGGGATTGAACAATTTAACGCTACAGGGCAGGTGGAGGCTCAGTATATTGACAGAAGAGATATTTCTTCTGCTGATATTATGGAGTACCGCGTTAGGGGACTCTGGTATTTCGATACACGTCAAGGAGAACTTAAATACCGATTATTGGGTATTGCTCCAGTTGCACCCGATGTAAACTTTATTGATGATGCAGAACCACAACTTGTGGAACTGTTCTGGGTATGGTTTCCAGGGGCAAGGGATGTGTTACATGATGCCAAAGCCTTCAATAATGAGAATACTTCTGAATCTTTTTCTTTTGATCATCTTTTGAATTCCAGACGATTTGATGGAACGATTTATCAAGAGGATAATGTTCAGGGAGACAGACAAGTTGATGATTATATCCAGAACAATTCTTTAATGCAACTCTTTGAGTCTCAACGAATCAAAGAACAAATAAGGGATTTTGAACAGGATATGTGGAATTATTAATTCTGTGATAACTTTACTAAAACGCCTATGGAAACATAGGCGTTTTTTAATTTGGGAAAAATGATCGATTACATTTTAGTTGGGTTGGGTTTGGGCGGTATTTCCATCGCGCAAGAATTCCGCAAAAGAAAAAAAACATTCCTTGTTTATGAAGATAACTCCCAACAAGCTTCCACCGTTGCCGGCGGTATTATCAATCCGGTAAACCTTAAGCGATTCACCCTTGCCTGGGAAGTGAAAAATCATTTGAATTATGCAATTCCTTTTTACGAGGAAATACAGAAGGAGTTGGACTTTTCATTTTTAAAAAAAATAGAGGTATACCGTCGCTTTTCTTCCATTGAAGAACAGAACAATTGGTTTTTGGCCTCGGATAAGACAGAACTTCAAAATCTTTTGGATCCGAATCTCGTAAAAGAAATCAATCCACATATAAAAGCCGATTATTGCTTCGGAAAAATCAATAATACTGCAATTCTGCAAACAAACGATCTGATTTTTCAATACAAAAAAATGCTTTCCAACTTGGATCTTTTTCTAACTGAAAAATTCGATCACTCTAAATTGAAGATTGATTCCAACTTTGTTCAATATAACGGGATTAAAGCGAAGTCAATCGTTTTTTGTGAAGGTTTCGGCATGAAATCGAACCCCTTTTTCAACAACTTGCCTTTAATTGGAAATAAAGGAGAATATATTATCATACAAGCTCCCAATCTGAAGTTGGATGTCGTCGTCAAATCTTCGGTTTTTATTATTCCCCTAGGTAATGATACCTATAAAATTGGAGCTACATACAGGCATGGCGATTATACTTCCTCACCCACAACGGAAATCAGGGAAATTCTGGAAAAACAAGTTAAAGAACTTCTTTCATGCGATTTTGAGATCATAGATCAGGAAGCCGCTATCAGACCCGCTACTATTGATAGAAAACCTTTGTTGGGAAGACATCCATCGCACAAAAATTTATATATATGCAATGGTTTTGGTAGTCGAGGAATCAGTATGGCACCATCCTTGGCCAAAGATTTATTGGATTTCATGGAAGAAAAAAAACCGTTAGATCCAGAAATCAACATTGAAAGATTCTCTTCGGATTTAGTTTAATACTTAGCGCGGCTTATAATTCAAAAAGAAATTGATCCAGATATTCCGGGAAATTCTTATGATGAAGGGCATAAAAACCATAAGCGTAAGCACGATTACGGCAAAACACCAAAGTAAATGCAGGTCGAATAAAAAGAAACTGATAAAAAAGGCCGGAACTGCAAATGCAATACCGACTGCATAACTCACATACATGGCGCCAAAAAAGAACGAAGGTTCAATTTTATATTTTGTGTGGCAATGTGAACAACGCTCGTGCATTTCGAAGATTTGGGTAATTTTATATGGGTTATCCTCGAGGTACATGCTCTCCTCTTGACAAACAGGACAAGTGCCAGTAAAGATGCTATATAATTTACTGCCTTTCAGATATTTAAATAAATTCATGAGAGTCTTTTTAATCTTGTGCAAAAATAAGCATCTTTGCACTCAATTTAAAGAAAAGGAATGCTGAATATACATAATTTATCTATCTCATTTGGAGGTGAGTATTTGTTTGAAGAAATCACTTTTAGGTTAGGTGCCGGTGATCGTGTGGGATTGATAGGTAAAAATGGAGCCGGAAAATCTACAATGCTGAAAATTCTCTCGGGGGAACAAGAGCCGGATACGGGTCAAATTGCGAAAGACAAAGAACTTTCTGTAGGATTTTTAAAGCAGGATATTGATTTTGTTCAGGGCCGTACGGTGGTGCAAGAAGCTCAGCAAGCCTTTGTGGAAATCAAAAAATTGGAAGCGGAGATTGATTATATTAATGAACAATTAGCTTCTAGAACCGACTATGAAAGTGATTCTTATTCCCAGTTAATAGAGGATTTAAGTGAAAAAACCCATCATTATGAAGTTATTGGTGGGTATAATTATCAAGGGGAAACGGAAAAGATCTTACAGGGTCTCGGATTTCCAAGGGAAAAATTCAACAGTCTTACCGATACTTTTTCCGGTGGGTGGAGAATGCGTATCGAACTTGCGAAACTTTTGCTTCAGAACAACGATATTTTACTACTCGATGAGCCTACAAACCACTTGGATATTGAATCGATAATTTGGCTTGAATCGTTTTTAAAAAGCTATCCGGGTTGTGTTATGATCGTTTCCCATGATAAAATGTTTCTGGATAACGTAACCAATAGAACCATCGAAATTTCGTTGGGGCAGATTTACGATTTTAAAAAACCGTATTCTCAATATCTGGAACTGAGAAAGGAGTTGAGGGAACAGCAATTGGCATCGCAAAAAAATCAGGAGAAACAAATAGAACAAACGGAGAAACTTATAGAAAAATTTCGTGCCAAGGCGAGTAAAGCTTCGATGGCTCAGTCTCTGATAAAAAAATTGGATAAAATAAACCGAATTGAAGTCGATGAAGATGATAATGCGGTTATGAATATCAAATTTCCGGTTTCGAAGCAACCGGGAAAGGTGGTGATAGAAGCGAATTCCATTTCTAAATCCTACGGAAAGGTTGAAATTTTAGAGGATATAAATCTTTTAATCGAAAGAGGCAGTAAAATCGCGTTTGTTGGACAAAACGGACAAGGAAAAACGACTTTGGCAAAGATTATTGTCGATGAAATCCCGTATGAGGGAGAAATGAAATTGGGTCATAATGTTGAAATAGGATATTTTGCCCAAAATCAAGCGGAATATTTGGACGGTGAAAAAACAATTTTGGACACTATGATTGATGCTGCGAATGAAAAAACGAGGAGTCGTGTTCGTGATATGCTTGGGGCGTTTTTATTCCGTGGTGACGAAGTTGACAAAAAGGTGAAGGTGCTTTCCGGTGGTGAAAGAAATAGGTTGGCCTTGTGCAAATTATTGCTTCAGCCGTTTAACGTTTTGGTGATGGATGAGCCCACGAACCACTTGGATATAAAATCGAAAAATATCCTAAAGGAAGCATTAAAGGATTTCGAAGGAACACTAATTTTGGTTTCACACGATAGGGATTTTCTGCAAAACCTGACGTCTACCGTTTATGAATTCAAAAACAAAAAAATCAAAGAATATTTAGGCGATATTGATTTCTATTTAGAGGAGAGAAATGTCGACAATATGCGGAGTATTGAGAAAAAAGATGTCAAGAAGAAGTCGGAACCAGTGACTTCTAAACCAAATCTTTCTTTTGAAAACCAGAAAAAGCTGAAGTCTTTGAATAATAAAATAAGCAATGTTGAATCGCAAATCAATAAACTTGAAAAAGAAATAAAAGAAATGGATTCCGAACTTGCGCTGAATTATGAAGAGACAATGAATAAAAAAGATTTTTTCACGAATTACCAGAAGAAAAAACAAGAGCTTGAAAAAAACATGAGGAAATGGGAATCTCTCCACGCAGAAGTAGAAGCTTTGGAATAGAATTCATGGGCATTTAGTATTATCATCAACCGAGATATGTTCAGCGGAAAATTTAGTTTTAAAAAAGCAATAATTTATTTGTACAAGAAATAATCTGTTGTATCTTTGCAATCCAATAGCGCGGGATAGAGCAGTAGGTAGCTCGTCGGGCTCATAACCCGAAGGTCACTGGTTCGAGTCCAGTTCCCGCTACTAAGCAAGCCAGCAGAGATGCTGGCTTTTTCGTTTTCAAGATGGAAGACTTCGTTGTATATATTCTTTTTTCCGAAAAACACGATAAACTCTACTATGGTCAGACAAGTAATCTTATTGCGAGGTTTACGGATCATAATTATTTGGGAAAAAAAGGTTGGGCTAAGAATTACCGGCCTTGGCGGGTTATCTATGTGGAATTTTGTGAAACGAGGTCGGAAGCAATGAAGCGTGAAAAATTTTTAAAATCGGGAGCCGGTAGGGAATGGGTAAAACAAAATCTTTCCGATTGGATATAATGTGAGCTCATATCCGCCGCGGCGGACACTGGTTCGAGTCCAGTTCCCGCTACTAAAACCAAAACCACCTTTTTTAAGGTGGTTTTTTCTTTTTGGAAATTTCGTGAAAACATTAACCTTTCTTGATCCCAGAATGACGTGGAAATCCTTGATAAAGCCTTACTTTTGAAAAAATTTATATTTACTTTAAAATACGGGATGAAATCAATTAAAATACTTATAACCAGCCTAATAATCACTGCTTTATTAACTTCTTGTGAATTAGGGGAAAAGGCAGGAAATAAATTTGATGAGATCAATAAACGAGCTGAAGAAGAATTAAACGGTGTAAGCAAACGAGCCGAAAAATTGGACTCTTTAGTGAGCGAACAGGTTAAAAGAGTAGATTCTTTAATACCAAAAACCCGAAATACAATTCAACGAGCTGATTCTTTGGTTCAAAAAGCCACTTCCCGAATTGACTCTCTCAATAAAACGATTAACGCGGTTGAGAATATTTTTAATTAAAAACTAAAACTTTTTCATTTTAAAATAAATTCTCTCTTCTTGTTCTTTTTAGTTTTTATAAAAGAAAAAAGCAACAATTTTACAACTGTTGCTTTTTTACATTATACGCTATACATTGATACAGTATATAATACCTAGTCCCTTAACAAACTTCTCGAAATCACAATCTTCTGAATTTCAGAAGTTCCCTCGTAGATCTGGGTAATTTTTGCATCACGCATCAAGCGCTCCACATGGTATTCTTTCACGTAACCGTTTCCGCCATGAACCTGAACGGCTTCTACCGAAACATCCATCGCGGTTTGTGAAGCGTATAATTTCGCCATCGCACCACTCAAATCGTAATTGTTGCCATTGTCTTTGTCCCACGCCGCTTTCATCACCAACATTCTGGCCGCTTCGATTGATGTCAGCATATCTGCCAATTTAAAAGCAATCGCTTGATGGTTGCAAATTTCGGTGCCAAAAGCTTTTCTGACTTTGGAATAATCCCGCGCCAGTTCATAAGCGCCACTTGCAATTCCCAAAGCCTGCGAAGCAATTCCTATTCTACCTCCAGACAATGTTTTCATGGCAAATTTAAATCCGAAGCCATCTTCACCAATCCTATTTTCCTTTGGAACTTTTACATCGTTGAAGATTAAAGAATGCGTGTCACTTCCACGAATTCCCAATTTTTGTTCTTTTGGACCAATCTCAAAACCTTCCCATCCTTTTTCAACAATAAACGCATTGATGCCCTTGTGTTTTTTCTCACGGTGGGTTTGCGCAATAACCAAATAAAAATCGGCCGAATTTCCATTGGTGATCCAGTTTTTTGTGCCGTTTAAAACGTAGTGATCACCTTTGTCTATCGCAGTAGTTTTTTGCGAAGTCGCATCACTTCCTGCTTCCGGTTCGCTCAAACAAAAGGCACCCAAGGCTTCACCCGTGGTGAGTTTTGATAAATATTTTTCTTTTTGCTCGGTAGTTCCGTAATTGTCAAGCCCCCAGCACACCAACGAGTTGTTTACGGACATGATTACAGACGCTGAAGCGTCAATTTTGGAAATTTCCTCCATCGCCAGAACGTAGGAAATGGTATCCATACCGCCACCGCCATATTCAGGGGAAGCCATCATGCCCAAAAATCCCAATTCCCCCATTTTTCTTATATATTCTTTTGGGAAATGTTGCTTCTCATCTCTTTCAATTACGCCAGGAAGCAGTTCGTTTTTCGCGAAATCTCTTGCCGCATCACGAATCATTATATGTTCTTCTGTTAACTTAAAATCCATATTGTACTGATTATCTTGAATTTGTGATAAAAACCCTTTTGGGCGCCCAAAGATAACTTTTTGGGAAATATTTATCAATTAAGATTCATTATTTTTATAAAATGAAAAAATGCTGAGGATAAAAATGTTTACAGTTCGGATTTCCGAATCTACAGTTGGTTGTGTGAAGTTTAAAAATATCGTTTTTTAGATTTTTTTGTGGCCTACGGAAGTGAATCGTAAAATTTGAAGAGAAAGTGTCGTAAAAATTTTGTACTGTTTGAGCTAAATGAATTTTGCTTTTTGCCTAAGATATTGAAAGCGAGTTCAGAATAAATCGAAATTTTTCTCAAGTAAATCATTATATAAAAAGGAATTGATCTGAAAACAATTTAAATGAAAAAATGGAATTATAGAGTTCTCGGCGTTATGTCCGGCACATCCCTTGACGGAATCGACCTCGCTGTCATAGAATTCCGACTTACCGATATATGGAATTTTAAAATTCTTTCTTCGGAATTGATCCCGTATTCCTCAACTTGGGTGCGCAAATTAAGCAGCGCCATTTCCCTTGATGATTTTCAGCTTTCGGAATTTAACCGAAGCTATACAACCTATCTTTCAGAAGTCATTTTTCAATTCAAAAAAATGCATCCCATAGATTGCGCCGGGCTCGATGCAGTTTGCAGCCACGGCCACACCATTAAACACGAACCGGAAAACGAACTGACTTTACAAATTGGAAACCTCCCTGAACTCGCAACTTTAACCCAAGAAACGGTTGTTTGCGATTTTCGCGTTCAAGATGTCGAGCTCGGCGGACAAGGAGCGCCATTGGTCCCGATTGGGGACGAACTGCTTTTTTCCGATTACAATTTCTGTCTCAATCTCGGCGGATTCGCAAATATTTCAACCAAAATCAATTCAGAAAGAAGAGCTTTTGATATTTGTGCCGTCAACACGGTGCTGAATTTTTATTCCCAAAAAATGGGATCTCCATTTGACGATGGTGGAAAAATTGCCGCTTCAGGAAAATTAATTCCCGAACTGTCGGAAGCATTAAATTCACTTCCATTTTATGAACAAAACCCACCAAAATCATTGGGAATTGAGTGGGTGTATAGCGTGGTTTTTCCAATCTTAAAAAAGTACGAAAATGATATTCCTTCACTTTTACACACGTATTCCGTTCATATTGCTGATCAAATTGTAAAAGTTTTGGACAACAAACCAGAATCAAAAGTCTTAATCACCGGTGGCGGTGCTTTCAATACTTTTTTGATTCAAAAAATTATAGAAAAAACAAAATCTGAAATTCTAATCCCTTCCGAAGAAATCATTAATTATAAAGAAGCCATCATCTTTGGTTTCCTCGGAGTTTTAAAACTCAGAAATGAAGTCAACGTACTACAATCTGTCACTGGTGCCGTAAAAGATCATTCTTCAGGGAAAATATTTCTGCCATCAGATTGTTGAATTCTGTCATTCAGAACGAAGTTTTTCGCGGAGTGAAGAATCTGTGAATTGGGAGCAGGATTTAATCACACCAGAGATTCCTCCT
>DASSWB010000035.1:0-18989 GCA_035705495.1 Salinimicrobium sp.
ATTTTTATATACTTCTTTTTTATATTTTTCAGTTTTAAACCATTGGTATATAAAGCGATTATTTTTGCTTCTGTAAACACTCATAAAAGCACCAAATGCAAATCCTTTGTTTTCTTTTGATATAATAGTGTTTTTGCCGATCAACCTTTTACTTCCATTTCTTACACATATCAAAATATCGTTTTCTATGACAGGGTTGAAATCCTTCGTTTTAACATAAACATTATCATCAAAAATCAGGCGTCCTTCTTTTACATTAGAAGAACGCAAGACTAAGACACCATCATTGTGTATATCTTTTGGGCTGTAAGTCAACCCACTGACAATTACCCCTATTTTTCCAAGCTGAACAATTTCCCATTCCCCCTCAAACCCCGGAAATCTCAAATTGGGGACGTTAAGACTTTTTTTACTTTTTTGTGTCATTGTATAAAATAAATTTCTCTGCTATAAGCATTAAGGATTTTAGAGATTCAAAAAAATTAAAAACTTAGTCCCAATTCCTCAAAATACCCAGCTATTTCCTTATCCAATTCCATTCGTTGGGCTTCAAGACTTTTTATTTCCGTCATCACTGCATCGATATCAACAGGTTGTTCTTCTTCAAAAGTATCTACATAACGAGGTATGTTAAGATTAAAGTTGTTTTCTTCAATTTCAGAAAGTGGGGCGACATAACTATATTTATCCTCGCTTTTACGCGCTCTATAAGTATCAATGATTTTATCAATATTTTCTTGACGCAGTACGTTTTGGGTTTTTATCTTTTCATAATGTTCACTGCCATCAATAAACAAAACATCATCTGGATTTTCCCTGCATTTTTTAAATACTAAAATACAAGTAGGGATTCCCGTGCCATAAAAGATATTTGCAGGTAACCCAATTACAGCATCCAAATAGTTCTTTTCCTTAATCAGATATTCTCTTATATGTCCCTCGGCACCTCCTCTAAACAATACGCCATGAGGCAACACTACCGCCATTTGTCCATTTTCGGCCAAATGATGCACCATGTGTTGTACAAAGGCATAATCTGCTTTACTTTTAGGTGCTAGTTTCCCGTATTGACTAAACCGGTCATCGCTCATAAAGAGTTGGTTGGCGCTCCACTTTGCAGAAAATGGCGGATTGGCGACGATGGCTTCAAAACGTTCTTCGATATGCTGTGGGTGTTCCAAGGTGTCTTCTTGCTTAATATCGAACTTTCGATAATGCACCCCGTGCAAAATCATATTCATCCGGGCCAGGTTATAGGTGGTACGGTTGAGTTCCTGCCCGTAAAAATTATTTACTTCGTTTACTTCTTTGGCCACCCGCAACAACAAAGAACCACTCCCGCAAGTAGGGTCGTAAACCGATTTTAGTTTTGTTTTGCCGGTAGTAACCAGTTTGGCCAAGACGATGCTTATTTCTTGCGGGGTATAAAATTCACCCGCTTTTTTTCCCGCCCCGCTGGCAAATTTTGCGATGAGGTATTCGTATGCATCCCCGAGGACATCCAACTCGGTTTGTTCCAATTTAAAATCTATTTTATTGAGATGCCCTAAAACCTTTGCTATAATTTCATTGCGCGCAGAAGGGTTTTTACCCAACTTGGTAGAGTTTAAGTCCAAATCTTCAAAAAGATTGTCGAAATCTTCCTCGCTATCTGTGCCCATTGTAGAGTTTTGCACATTATTAAGGATGGCTTGCAAATCTTCCAGGATAAAATTGCTCTTAGTTTGATAATCTTCGTTGGGGTCTGCTGCCATTGCAACTTCTTCCAAGCTTACCTCTTTGTGGTTTCCCCTTTTGGCAACCGCACTGAACAATTCAGAGGGTTTCAGAAAATAACCCAACTTTATTAAGGCTTCTTCTTTTATGGCTTCCAAATATGCTTTTCCATTTTCTGTTTTTTCATCAATTTCCGTATAGGTGATGCCATCGGGCTTTAGAATGGTATTGGCGTATATTTCCATTTTTTCGGCCAAGTATTTGTAGAAAATAAAGCCAAGGATATAATCTCGAAATTCATCGGCATTCATTTTGCCCCTAAGGGTATTCGCAATATTCCAGAGTTGTTGTTCCAGTTGTTTTTTGTGGTCTTCTGACATTCTATTGGTGCGGTATTTTATTAAATGTTAAAAATATAAATATAACTTGGTTTTACACTATGGTTTTACTGATTTAAAAATTACCCCTTTTTTAGGCTATATTACAAGTCGTGAAAATTTCAGTTTTTAAGCAATTCAGCCAGTTCGGTTTGTAGATTTTACATAATGCGCTTGGATGGTTTATGAATGTTTTCCCAAAAATAGGGGTTTTAGTTGAATGTAACCGTCGCGGTTCGTGTGCCCAACATTCCAAATAGTAGTTTATTAATAATCCATCTAATCCATAAAAAAAACGGTCGTTTTATTTGTGTGGCTCCAATTGCCACACAACTAAAACAATCGCTTTTAAAATAAATTTTGAAAACCAAAACTTAAAAAACACCAAAAAAAAAAACAGGACGGCAGCGTCAAACAAATCGCCGCGCACCAACCGCCGCGGTTGTTTTCTTTCTTAAACATAAAATCGCTGATTTGCAGGGATTTGAAGTTGATTGTATTAAGAATTAACCGCAAGGGCAACCGCAGAACAACCGCGAGTATAACCGCCGCGCAAACCATAAATGCAACCGCGGCACTACAACCGTCGCGTTGTCTTATTTTTCCTAATGATTTGGTGGTGAAAATAAAAGTCATTCGTTTTTTAGAAAAACATCTGCATACAAAATAATCGAAAATGTTATTTTAAGAAAATTTTATACCTTTAAGAAAAATTTTAACATTGCAAGTTTAAGCAGAACTTTCGTTTATCCAGGTTGTAAATAGATATGTGTAATAAAATTACAGATTTTATGAGTTAGTAATTATTTAAAAAATCAACAATGCCAAAACCAGCTCAATATGTAAGAAAAGTAAAAAAGGGTGACTCAGTTAATGTCTACTCAAAATCTTTTAATGTTGACGAAAAAGGACTGCGAAAGGCTCAAAAATATGAAAAGAATTCATCTACAAACAAAGTCAGTGGCGAACGGCTGAATTGTAAAATTGATAAGAATAATAAATCAATACTTGTTTATACTCCCACTAATTTCCCTTTACCTCATTTTAAAATTATTGGAACAACATCTTTATCAAGGGTTAAGGGAACTTATTCAAACACAGGTGCATTCTACAAAGGCTTTGGTGATATCATTCAAGAAATAGCTGAAAGTATTTCTAATCTCAAAGAATTGAACATTGACTACACAAAAGATTCTGAAACAACCATAAGAAAATATCGAGATAGTCGCTTTTTAACTATAAGCGAGAAGGACTACAACTATATGCACGGTCTTTTTCAGACAGAAAAAAAGCTAAGTTCCGATAATTCTAAAGTTGAAATAATAAAATATCTACAGCAAAAAGTTCCCGACATTGAAATTGAGCAAAAGAAAAGTAGAGAAATTGTTTCTAGAGACTTCAAGAACCTAATCTTCAAACAGGTATTAAATGACCTAACTGATAAAGAAGTAAAAAATCTTTTGTTTCAACTTTATGACCAATATTATGAAGTAATTGAATCAAAAGTTGAGTTATTTAAAGAAACAGATACTTATAAGCTAGATTATATCATTAGCGAATACGAAAGGTATTTTAAGGAATTCTCAAGTGATGAGTCTATGTGGCAACAGTTCTTTGAAGAAAACTTTAGCATCATTAATCCAAGTTATAAATATGTAATTAGAGAAGTTGATACAATATTTAATGCCCTTGACATTGAAGCTGACAAAAGACCAGTAGACTTCATTGTGGTTGACATATATAACAATGTTGAATTAATTGAATTAAAGACCCCAAGCTCTCCAATAATATCATCAAAAAAGGATAGAAACAATTACTATTTGGTTCACAACTGCACAAAAGCTTGTACGCAATTAGAGAAATATTTATTGTGCTTTGAACGAAATCACTCTGAGGTTGAAAAGCTTGTTAAAAGAAAAATTTTCGAGAAATATGGAATAAGACAAAAAGATATAAATCTTCTCACTACAAAACCAAAGGCTAAATTGATTATTGGGAAATTAGATCCAATAACAAAAAAGAAATCGAGACATCAAGACTTTCAATTACAGCGACATAGTTTTAAAAATATTGAACTTATAACATATGATGAAATTTTGAAAAGTTTGAAGGAGATTAAACGTGAATTGGACACAAGAAAAAAGAAATAAAAACAACTAAAAATATAAATATATGGGTGGATCTGGAGGAGGTGGTTATATACCACCACAACGAAATGAATTTGATTGTGAAACAAGCAGTATAGTAACTAATGTTTCATCAATAAATTTAACAGTTTTAGCGAAACATACTGTTGGAACTGTTTTGGAAGTAGTGATAGGTAAAAATGGTGAAGTTCTTTTGGAAGACGGTGATGGTGAAATACTAGGAGCAATATTACACATTAATACTCCAGATATAATTGATTGTATGGAAAACGGAGCAGAATACCAAGCCGAAATTCAAAGAATAAACACACCAACTTGTACGGTTAAAATTGCAAGCATATAATTATGATAAATGTAATTGGAGGTACATATCGGGAAATTAATTTTGATGATGTCTCAATGGAGGTTTTTGGTTCAGGTTTTAGAGGTGCTAAATTTCTGCTTGAAAATAAAAGTTCAGTAAATTTTGTAACGAACGGTAATACTGAAGTAGTAAAATTTCTTAAGGAAAATCAAAAGGTTTATCCAAATTTAAAATTCGATTGCCATCCCTACGATGAACTAATAACATTTCAATATAGTTTCGCATTAGATGAACCTTCAATTTTCCCGAGCCTTCTAAATATAAAGAAAAGGAAAAATTGGAAATTTGTAGGTGATGATTTAATTGCATTTGGAATGCTCGAATTCGAGTACGAAATTGAATGCAAAAGAGTCGTTTACGATCCTCAAACCTCAATAAAACCTAAAAGATTTAGTGAGTTAGGTAAAGCGCAAGAATTAGTATATATAATAAACCGCAATGAAGCTCATTCTATATCATCAAGCCAAGACATAGAAGACATCAAAGAATACTTTTTTGAAGTAGAAAATGTTAAAGCATTTATCATTAAAAATGGTCCATATGGCGCAACACTATATACCAAGTCTGATAAACACATTATACCTTGCTATATAACTGATAATGTATATAAAATAGGTTCTGGAGATATATTTACTGCAAGTTTTGGATATTATTGGATGTGTAAAAATCTCTCCTTGGAAGAATCTGCATTATTGGCATCAAAATCTACAGCCGTCTATTGCGATAAAAAAGCATATATCGATTGTACAAATAATTTTAAATTTGAATACCAAGAGTTTAAAGGAAAAAATCTTTATGAAAAACAAGTCTATTTAGCGTCTCCATTTTTTGCGTTGTCTGAATTAATTTTAGTTGATAAAATTCGCGACGTCTTACTCTCGTTTGGAGTGAAAATTTTTTCACCTTTTCACGATATTGGATTAGGTGAAGCAATAACAATTGCAAAAAAAGATATTGAGGGTATTAAAAGTTCTGACGTAATTTTCGTCATTTTAGACAATTTAGATTCTGGAACACTTATAGAATCAGGTTTTTCCATGGCTAATGGTAAAACAATAATAGGATACCACCGAACTTGTGATGAAAAAAAGCTATTAATGTTGAAGCCAGGTAATTTTACAACATATAGTAATTTAACGACAGCGTTATATCAAACTATTTGGAGTTTATGAAAAAAGCAGTTTTACTATCTGGTGGTGTTGATTCAATTTGTTTAACATATGGCATTAGACCAGAAATAGCTTATACTATCGATTATGGTCAAACTGTAGCAGCGCGAGAAATATACGTGTCAAATTATATTTGTGATAAATTGAACATTAGACATAAGATAATAAAAGCTGACTGCAAACATTTAGGCTCTGGTTCATTAGCGAATTCAAGTAGTGAAAATATTTCTCCATCTAATGAATGGTGGCCATTTCGTAATCAACTCTTGATAACTCTTGCATCAATGCAGTCAGTTAAAGATAATATTAAAGAAATATATTTGGCATCCGTCAAATCAGATGATTTTCATAAGGATGGCACCAAAAACTTCTATGAGCTAATTAATAATTTATTGTTATATCAAGAAGGAGAAATTAAGGTGATTTGTCCAACTCTAGAATATTATAGCCACGAATTAGTAGAACATTATAATGTTCCCAAAGAACTAATTACAATGGCTCATTCTTGTCATATTTCTAATTTAGCGTGTGGAAAATGTTCTGGATGTATTAAACAGTTAAAGGTGAGATACGAATTAAACATCGAATAAAAACTTTTGCTAACAATGGCTATAAGTAATTGCTTGTTTTCGTCTACTTCTGAAAATCCGCGAGGATTTTTAGTTTAGTGTGTACTTACTAAGTTTAACGCTAAACCACGCAAATACTCATAGCCGAGACGTTCTCTGCAAGCTTAAACAACGATACGGCTTCGATTGAAAAGACCAGCCGCACAAACAGCACATTTGGTTTTTGCCCACGCAAAAGCCAACGACTGAAAAAACCAAAAGAGCTGTTTTTTGCCAACGCGCGAAAGGAAAATACAATAAATGAAAACGGAACTCGAAATAAAAGACAAAACCAGACAGACCGAAGGACTAAAAATTGCGCCGTTCAGACAACACATTAGAAGGACATCCCCACACAAACACAACAACTATTTTGAAATAATTTATCTGACCAAAGGAAACGGTTGGCACACCATTGACACAAAGGAATATAGAATAAAACCGCCTGTAATCTTCATTATCCGAAAAGAGCAGGTTCATTTTTGGGACATCAAAACAGAACCCGAAGGTTTTGTATTCATCATCAAAAAATCTTATATCGACAATAGCTTAGATAAGGACATTAAACGACTAATTTCAGAATTGAGTGAACAAACTTGCCTTTTCCCAGAAAACAATACTGCAATTGACATTTTCAATCTTTTACTAGAAGAATATCAAGAAAAGAAAACCTCAAATCGGTTGATAATAGACGGCCTATTAAAAGCACTTTTGGCAAAACTTCTTGAATCGGCTACACCTAATTTTCAAAAAAACGGGAACAACACTATTTTTCAAAAATTCATTGACCTTTTGAGCAAAGGAAGCGAACTAAAAAATAAGGTAAATTATTATGCCAAATTATTAAACACTACTCCGCAAAACCTAAATGCGATTTGTAGAAAAGAAACAAAACAATCGGTAACCGAAATACTTTCAGAACACATCATAAATGAAGCAAAAAGACTTTTACTCTACACGGATTTTACGGTAGCCGAAATTTCATCCACACTCCATTTTAAGGACAATTCCCATTTTTCCAAATATTTTAAACGACACGTAGAAAAAACCCCAATAGAATTTCGTAATGAATATCATTAAATACCGCACTATTTTAAATACCGCACTATTTTCGAATAGACCATTATTTCAATATTTTGTTGCATAATTTTACATTTTTGAGAAAATAAAGCACAAAGTAAATGAACTATGTTTGAAAAAATCCTACATACAGACCATTCGAAAACCACAATCATCATTCGCCTGATGATAGGTATCGTTTTCCTTTCGGAAGGCATTCAAAAATTTTTATATCCGACTATTCGGGGCGGAGGACGATTTGAAAAAATGGGGTTCCCAAACCCCGAATTCTTTGGAAATTTTGTTGGTGCTTTTGAAATAGTGTGCGGTGCGTTGCTCTTATTGGGTTTTTTGACGCGCTGTGCGGCTCTAGCAATGCTCATCAATATGACCGTGGCCATTGTTGTCACCAAAATTCCTATTCTTTTTGGTGAAAGTTTCGGTCCATTTGTACTTCGAGAACTTAATTCATATGGATTCTGGTCAATGATGCACGAAATACGCACCGATTTTGCAATGTGGCTAGGCACTTTGTTCCTGCTCATTAGGGGTGGAGGCCAATGGTCGATAGACAGGAAAATCTCCAAAAAATAATTTGCGGATGAAAAACGAACTCAAAAGACACTTGAAAACCCCCGGCGCTGTGCTTATGGGACTTGGTTCCATTATCGGAACGGGTATCTTTGTGAGTATTGCCATCGCTACACAAGTAGCAGGCAACGGTGTCGTTATCGCCATTGTCATTGCTGCCGTACTTGCAGCCTTAAATGGATTAAGTAGTGCGCAACTTGCGGCCGCCCATCCCGTTAGCGGAGGTACTTATGAATACGGAAACCGGTTCCTCAACTCCTATTTTGGTTTTACAGCAGGTTGGATGTTCCTTATAGCCAAATCAGCTTCAGCGGCAACGGCTGTGTTAGGCTGTATCGGCTATCTTTTCTATGCTTTTGACGTGGATTCCAGAAAAGGTTTGATTTTGGTATTTGGGCTGTTGTTGCTGCTCCTTGTAACCTATTTGGTATCGGGAGGGATCAGCCGTAGCAATCTGGCAAATAAGATTATTGTATCTGTCACGCTGGTCGGGCTTGGCGTTCTTGTTGTTGTCGGTTTTTTTGTAAATGGCATTCCTTTTCAGCCTATTGAAGAAGCAATAACAAACACGTCTGGATCAGCAATTTTATATGCCGCGGCCCTGATGTTTGTTGCCTATACAGGCTACGGTCGCATTGCCACTTTGGGAGAAGAGGTGGATGAACCCCGGAAAACAATACCACGAGCCATAATCATAGCAATGATATTGATTGTTGTCCTATATCTTGCAGTATCCCTGACAGCCCTTCAAATTATTGGAGCCGGGGCTTTTGGCCAAACTGTGGAAGGAGAAGTAGCTCCCTTGATGGCGGTGGCACAAGCACTGTCCGTGCCGGTTATCGGGCCGGTCATTACTGTTGCCGCAATAACGGCTATGTTGGGAGTTTTGCTTAATTTGATACTGGGCCTGTCGCGCGTAATGTTGAGTATGGCCCGCCGAAAAGACCTGCCCGAAAAACTGTCCAAGGTAAATTCGCGGACACAAAGCCCAAGAAATGCTGTGTGGGCAACAGGTCTGATTATCGGATTGCTTGTGCTGAGCGGAGACGTGGTCTTTACCTGGTCGTTTAGCGCATTTACCGTGTTGATCTATTATGCCATTACCAATTTATCGGCTCTTTTAATGCCCGCAGATTTAAGGCTTTACCCCCGTTGGATTCCTGTTTTAGGATTAGCAGGGTGTTTGTTCCTTGCTTTTTGGATTGAACCGCATATTTGGCTATGTGGGATTGCGTTGATTATTATCGGATTGATTTGGCATTGGATTGCATTGAAGGTTAAAACAAAAACCTAAATACTTTTTCTTTTTATTGGTAAACGTTTCGTTGTGGAAAAAAATATTTCGAAAAAGCCAACGCTTAAAGCCATACACATTGCCAAGACGCTCCACCAACCGCACAATCCAAACTTGGCAAAGAGTATGGCTTTCCCAACGACAGACTGAAAAGAAAGTACGACACACAACAGCGGCTATGCGCAATAACGGTTAAATACTAAATCGAAAGTTTTTGCATATATTTATCGTCCGTGCTAAGTTGAAAAATTCGGTTTCAAAACCCGCTACTGCGCATAGCCGCGGAACGTATAGGCAACTTAAACAAACACAGACGACATGACAACACGGGCAGCAGATGCAACAATTAAGGGTTACTATTATCAATTTGATACTTCGATATTGAAATTGCTAGAATTGAAAGCAGATACCGATTCAATAACGGTTGAGGGAATTGAAGATATAGACATAAAAACGGCAACTGAAAACACTGCAATTCAATGCAAGTATTTATCAAAACCACGATTCACTAACTCAGCGGTTAGAGAGCCTATTACATTAATGCTTGATCATTTCGTGAATCTCTCTACTCCAAATGACTACAATTATGTTTTATATGCACATTTTGAAAATGAAAACCCGGGAAATGAGCCATCAATTGACATTGGAAAACTCAAGGACATTTTAACATACACAGAGAAAAAAGTTCCAAAGTGCTATCACATCGACAATGATATAATAGATGCGCAACTCTCAGGTTTCCTCAATCAATTCAAATTAGTTTTTGGAAAGGAATTCAATACACAGCAAAGCGAAGTTGTTGAAAAGCTAAAAAATAAATTTAATTGCTCCGACTATGAAGCTGATACATTGTATTACAACAATGCTTTAAGAAT
Source organism: Salinimicrobium sp. (assembly GCA_035705495.1). Taxonomy (GTDB): domain Bacteria; phylum Bacteroidota; class Bacteroidia; order Flavobacteriales; family Flavobacteriaceae; genus DASSWB01. The sequence continues at coordinate 10,201 of DASSWB010000035.1, forward strand.
AGTAATAGACAAAGCTATTAAGCGAAACACTTCTCAAAGAGTCCTTGCTAAATCAGAATTTATTTCAGGAATAGATTGTAGTAAAAAATTATTCAATGAATGGTTTATTAGGTTACATTCAAAAAAAGAATATCTGAATCTAATAGCTAAGGAATTAAAAACTACAAGAGCTTTACAGCCTAATAGACACAAAACCATTGTCATTGGAAAGGATATTTTAACAACTGACAATTCTGAGTTACCAATTCAAATTTTAATTGAAAATTTGGTTTTGAAATATTACAAACTGAATTCGGCGTTGCGCGATGCAAAGCCGATTTCTATCGCACTAGATTGTGATCCAGATACCTTGATTGGTATAAAACAAGAACTAATTAATAGCGATATATCTTTCAATGATGGATATGAAGATATAAGTTTTTCAAGTCATCATTTCAATAAAGAACCGATAATAAACACAAACCAAAGCGGAACGAAAATATTGAAATCATCTTATTCAATTAGGCTGATTTCAAGAGAGTGTTTGCTAAACAATATTTCAACTATTCAAAAGCCTAGTGTTTTACTCAACTTCTCTAGAGAAGATTTTCCAAGTACATTTACAAGAGGACAATATCTTGACTTGAAATATTGTGAAAACCTAAAAGACATTAATAAACTAATAGCCTCGTAAATTATGACAACAGAAACTACAGATGTTTTTAGAATTCTAACGGTAGCTCCCGACCTGATTCAGATAGAGGTTTTAGATGCAGACCAATTCAAACAAGATGCCAACGATTTTACAATTGGCAGTTACCTGAGAATTTCGGATGATTCCAACACTTCAATAATAGCCTTAGTTGAGAGTTTTAAAATAAAGGAGACAACTACCCCTGGCACAGTAGAATCCACCATACCATCTTTCATTTTAGACGCACAACCAATTGGCTTTTTGGACGAAGAAGGAAATTTCAAAAGAGGCGGTCAACAAATTGCCATTCCACCAAGTAATGTTTCAATTGCGGATGATCAAATTCTTAAAGGCATTTACGAATCTGTAGAGGATGAAAAGAAATTTTGTTTCTCAAATCTGGCTCAAAAGCCGAGTGTTCAAATTGCAGTAGACGGAGACAAATTCTTTAGTAAGCACATAGCTGTTGTGGGATCAACCGGTTCCGGTAAGTCTGGAACCGTTGCAAGAATTCTTCAAGAAGGAATTCACCCGACTAGAAATCAAAATGACAGGGGGGTATTAAACAATACTCACATTTTGCTCTTTGACTTACACGGTGAATACAAAACCGCGTTCCCAAAATCTAAAAAGCTTGATGTAAGCAATTTGGTACTTCCTTATTGGCTAATGAATTCAGAAGAACTAGAAGAGATGTTCATTGAAAGCAATGAAAACAACTCTCACAATCAAATTTCTCAATTTCGTTATGCTGTTATTCAAAACAAAAAGAAACACAATCCTTCTGTTACAAACCCTTCTTATGACTCGCCATTATACTTTAGTTTGAAAGAAGTTTTAAACTTCATCACTAACTTAAACAATGAAGTAGTTGGTAAAGCAAATGATGAAAACGGAAAACCAAAGTTTTCTGATGGGACATTGGTTGATGATAGATGCGATTACTACTTTGAGGAAGTAAAGACTTTTGTTGTTACTTCACAAGCAGCGGCAACTAAGGCGTCAAATGGCCCATTCAATGGTGAGTTCGATAGATTTGTGTTGCGTCTAGGGTCAAAGATCAATGATGATAGGTTAGCGTTTCTACTTAAACCAAAAAAATCAGAAACGGAAGAGTATCAAACAGAAGACTTCCCAACAATCTTAAAACAGTATCTTGGATACAATGAGGGTGGAAATGACAATATTACCATCATTGATTTAAGTGGAATTCCATTTGAAATATTAAGTATTGTTGTTTCATTAATAAGCCGTTTGGTATTTGATTTCTGTTTCTATTACAAAACTGTAAAATCTGGAACAGACGAAGCACCATTCCTTTTGGTATTGGAGGAAGCGCATAATTATATTCCCAAAAGTGAGGGAGCAAAATACCACTCTGTAAAAAAATCTATAGAAAGAATTGCAAAGGAGGGAAGAAAATATGGCTTGTCACTGATGATAGTGAGTCAACGGCCATCCGAAATTTCCGAAACAATATTTTCTCAATGCAACAATTTTGTTGCTATGCGATTAACAAATCCAAGTGATCAGCAATACGTGAAGCGTCTTTTGCCAGATAGTGTAAGTGCAATTACTGATACACTTCCTGTTCTAGAAAGACAAGAAGCATTAATAATTGGTGACAGTATTCCTATTCCGACAATCGTGAGAATAAAAGATTTGACAGAGAAACCTGATTCAAAAGATATTCTTTTTAGAACAGAATGGAAAAAGGATTGGGTCACCATTACGTTTGACGATATAATTAAAAAATTGAAAAAGGAACAGTAAAGAAAAGGCAGCCTATAACAGCACCTAAGAAAACATGTGGCAGATGGTGGTTACCGCAAGCTTGGTTTTTTATTTGTCGTAAACTGACTGCCAAAGCTTCGAAAAGCTCCACGTTTCTTAGCTGCGAACCGTTAGCTGGTATTGTAAAAAACGAGAATGGATAACGAAAAGATATTTAAAACAAAGACAGGTTTTTGTCAAATTCTTCCAGATAAGATTATTTTGACACGGGAGGGGAATAATTGGAAATGTTGCTAAAGTAACCGTTGGAAATAATATTTCGAGAATTATAATCATTTACGGAATAATTTCAATTGGACTTTTTTATTTCGCACTTGACGGATATAAAAACGGACAGATAACTCAATCAATTTTATTTGGACTTTTCGGAATCTATTTAGTTTATGGCATATCGACCAGTATTAATAATTCTGCAATACCGATAATTGAAAGACAAAAAAATTAAAAATGTAAATTTCAAAAAAGCGATTTTAGGAGTAACACGTTCACGGTCTGAAATATATTTTGAAGATGAAAATGAAAAAAATAAGAAAAGATTAATTATGCTACCGGTTCCCATGGAAAATTTGGAATGAATATGGAAATGTAGATTTTCCTGAAAAATTTTGTCATAAAACGGGAAAACCTTCAAATGGAAAAACTTCGATGAGAAAACCAACTCTATAAAGCCTTATGGAATAAAAGTAAATTTCTTACCCGCTACAATCATGCCGCCGCGCACCAACCGCCGCGGTTGTTTTCTTTATTAAACATAAAGTCGCTGATTTACAGTAATTTGAAGCTGATTGTATTAAGAATTAACCGCAAGGGCAACCGCGGAACAACCGCGAATATAACCGCCGCGCAAACCATAAATGCAACCGTAGCAATAACATTTGTAAGCGCCGCACACCAACCGCTACGATTGTTTTATGGAAACTCAACTATTTATCGGTTTTTAGATCGTCAACTTTGCTTATTTTTATTGCTCCTAACTTTCCCTTGCAAAAAAATAAATAATATAAATATGAATTATCTCGAATTGAACAAACATTTTACCGATGGCATAAAACAATTTAGGACAAATCATGACATAATTTCTTCCTTAGAAAATCAAACCAAACTTTATAACGGGCATAGATCATTATTTTATGAGTGCTATAAAAATGAACTTTTTGAGCTCCACATAGAGAATTATATTTTGAAGTTGGATAAAGAAATGGAAAAACATCTAGGGTTTACCCATAATATAAAGTACAAAAAAAAATATTTAGTGAAGCAACTGAAAAATATTAGAAACCACTATTTAAAAAATTGGTTTTCACATTGTTTTTCGGTTGAAAATTTTCACAATGAAATGTTCGATATAAAAACGACCGATCGGATTTTTGAAAGTTTATTTTCAAGGAACAAGAAAAATTTTGAAAGCAATTTTAGAAGGGAAAAACTAAAAAAATTTTCCGATATAGCTACGGGCGAATATATTCCATTGGCGGATTGTTTAAACATATTGATGCAGAATAAATTCTACAAAGCAAAATTGAGAGAGTTAGAGGAATTTTCCGTAAGTGAAAAATCCAGTACCGCTATTCCCTCAAACGAATATCCATTTCTTTTTAAAACCAAATGGACCTATTTGCTTTTCACTGAGACAATCAAGGAATATCAAAAAACAAACTATCTCATCACCAAAACATTATTATCGAAGTATTATGAATTATTTTGTGATGAAGAATATTTTCTAAAAAAAACAATCCCGCAGGATTATTTCCGGTTTCTAAAATCAAAATATAACATGGATATGTTGAGAATTGAATCCTTTACGTCTAGTAATAGAGGAGAAAACGAAAAACTAAATAATCTAACAAAAATAATTAAACAAATTCATTCAATTGAAAGTCTTTTATAACGGGGGCTCCCTGTGATTTTGTTGTATTTGTGTTGAACTTGACACGTAAAACAAGTTAAGCAAACCAAATCTTTGCATAGTTAAATTAAAACAAGTTTAATTATGAAAAAGAATATAACACAACTTCACAACGTTGACCCGGAAGAATACAAAAGGGAAATCCTTTCCGGCGTTCAAAAACAATTGGAACGTTTTTCCAAAAACTTCACCCCAAAAGAACCCAATCAATGGATCACCCGAAAGGAAGTCTCTGAACTGTTGGGCGTTTCTTTGGTAACCATACACGATTGGAGCAAAAAAGGAATTTTGCACCCGTACAAAATGGGAAATCGCGTGCGATTTAAACTTTCAGAGATCGAGCGTTCCCTTTTACAATCAAACGAAAAAACCCAAGAGTAACTTTGCCGTTACACTTGGGTTTTATTTTTCAATCATAGGTATTTGGTCAGAAATACCTTAAAAATATATTGTTATGAACACAAAAATAAACAAAAAAGCCTTGCTGCCAATGGCGGCGGTTACAAAAACGCTTGAAAATCCAATCGTCACGGTTGGAAACCTCATTAAACCACAATCACTTCATATTAAATCGCTAGAAAACAGTTATTTATATTCGTTTACTTTTTATAAAACGATAAAAAAACTACGACACCAACCGCAAAAGCAACCGCAAAAGAAACTGCCACGGTTGGATGTTTTTTCAATCGGAAATTCCGATGTGTTCCAAAGTCTAACCAATTAATGTTTTAGGCGATGGAAGCAAAGAAATTAAATCCCGTATTCGATAGTCTTGACAATCCCGAAATGCTGATTAACGAACCCGAAAGATTGCGCCGGGAATTGGAAAAAAAGAGGGAAAACAAAGGACTTTTCAAAGTGAAAACAGCAAACCAATGGATTGAACAAGCCAAAACCCGACCGATACCAAAAATGCTATTTGGTGAACTATGGTTTGAAAACGAACTATGTATTTTGTTCGCAGACACCAATTTGGGAAAGTCCATTTTAGCCGTTCAGATTGGGAACAGCATAAGCAAGGGCGAATTTATCAAAGGTTTTCGCTTTGAAGCGGAAAGGCAAGTGGTATTATATTTTGATTTTGAACTTTCGGAAAAGCAATTTGAAAACCGCTATTCCGCAGAATTTGAACAGCACTATGTTTGGGATAGCAACTTTATAAGGGTTGAAATAGACCCGGATGCGGAAATACCCGAAAAGGAAAGTTTTGAAAATTTTCTTAACCGGTCATTGGAACAAAGCATAACGGAAACCGGGGCGAAAATCCTAATAATCGACAACCTTACCTACCTAAAAAACGAAACGGAGAAGGCTAAAGATGCTTTGCCCCTTATGAAACATTTGAAAGCCTTGAAAAGCAAATACGGACTTTCGATATTGGCACTTGCCCACACCCCGAAAAGGGATTTATCCAAACCCATTACCCGGAACGATCTACAAGGAAGCAAAATGCTAATCAATTTTTGCGATAGCTCATTTGCCATTGGCGAAAATAGCCACGACAAGAATGTCCGTTACCTGAAACAAATAAAAGCTCGAAACACGGAAATTATTTACGATACTGAAAACGTATGTACTTGTCAAATTTCAAAACCCCATAACTTTTTGGAATTTGATTTTATGGATTTCGGAAGCGAGCGAGAGCATTTAAAACAATATAATGACCAAGATCGAGAACAAAGGAAGTTGGAAGCGTTGGAAATGAAAAAACAAGGGGTTTCAAATGTTCAAATAGCTCAACAATTTGGGGTGTCGGAAGGAGCAGTAAGAAAGTGGCTTAAAAAACATTCTGAAAATGTATAGTTTGATAAATAACAATTCGTACCTCTCGTACAACTCGTACCCAGTACGAACGGTACGAGAGGTACGAGTAATAAATACTACATGCCGAACAATAATTTTAAAAAACGAACACCAAAACATATCAAAGCAAAAACCGAACTTCGGAAAGTTCCCTCCCTATTTGTTGAACACCTTGCAAAATACGTTTGGTTTGTGGCGCAGAGGGTTTTTTAATGCCTTTGATGTATTGCGCCAAAAGGCTTTGGTTCATTCCGATACGCTCGGAAAGCGCCTTTGCATTGATTACCTTATAGAAGTCAAAGAAACTTTCAAGGTCGTATTTAAATTTGATTTCATCAATGGTATAAACAAATCCCTTGTCTTCAAAAGCAAGGTTTACAGCCTCCAAAACATTTTCTTTGAGGTCTTCAAAAGTTTCGGCTTCGGTTGCAATAAAATTATCCCTTACTACCATATTTGCACTATATCCGGTATCTTCTTTGGTTACTGTTATATCAATATTTGGCTTTTTCATCGCTTTGTGGTTTTAATTTTTGCCTGTTTCAGTATGGCGCTCAACAAGCCTTTTTTTACCTCTTTTCCCGAATGGTTTGGCACGGTCAGCTGTTCGGGTTTTGTTGGATGCCGCATTGTAATGTGGCTACCCTTTTGCCTAACTTCAAACCAACCGTCCTTTTTAAGAAGTTTAAAAAGCTCATTGTATTTCATAAATACAAAGGTAATAAATATATTACTTTTTATAACTATTTTTTTATGAACCGATACCAATATATATTAGCTTCAAACAAAGTACCAAAATTAGATTGCCCATATTGTGGGGCAAAGAAACATTGGCAGCGATACATTAATATTGAAACCGGTGAAGTTTTACCAGAACAATATGGTAAATGCGATAATGCAGATAAATGCGGGAAATGGAGCGACCCATATAAATTGGGATATGCAAAAGCGATGAGAGAGCAGGAAAACGGGATTTCCGGAAGTACTCAAATTACTGTTCCAAAACAAAAATATTTTCCCGCCCGATCAAAACTAAAACCACAACCAAAGCCTGTTTATTTTGATTTTGAAACGTTCAAACGAACATTGGGCAATTACGATAAAAATGTATTTATCCAAAACCTTTTGAGCCATGTTCCTTTTCCGTTAGAACCTTCGGATGTGGAAAAAGTGATTTCCCTTTACCGATTGGGTACAGTTTCCCACGGTTATAGAACCGGGGCAGCTTCCTTTCCTTTTATCGACAAAAAAGGAAATGTAAGAACAATACAGGTCAAGCAATTTAACCAAGCAAACCACACCACAGGAACGGACTTTTTGCATTCAATCATTGAAAAACATCACACTCGTAAAAACAAACCATCACCGAAATGGCTGGAAACCTATCTAAAGCAAGAAAAACGTGTTTCTTGTTTATTTGGGGCGCACCTTTTGGATAAATACCTGCTTAATCCGGTCGCATTGGTGGAAGCCCCAAAAACAGCCATTTATGGAACATTGTATTTTGGTTTTCCAAATGAAAATGTAAACACTCAAATATGGACAGCGGTTTACAATTTAAGTAGTTTGAATTTTGACAAGTGCAAGGCTTTGAAAGGCAGGGATGTTTTTTTGTACCCTGATTTATCAAAAGACGGCAAAGCCTTTGAGTTATGGAGCGACAAAGCCAAAGAACTTGAAAAGCATTTGCCCGGCACAAAATTTATAATTTCCGATTTGTTGGAAAAATTAGCACCCAACAATGACAAAACCAAAGGATACGACCTCGCCGACTACCTTATAAAACTGGATTGGCGGTTGTTCAAAAAAGAAAATCCGAAAAACGCGGCGATTAAACCCACCACAACCGCCACGGTTGAAAACACTGTAACCGCCGCGATTAAACCATTGAAAAACAAATCTGTTGACAATAAAAAGAACGTAAAAAAGCTAATTTCCAAAATCCATTGGCGACATTTGTTGACCATACCCCTTGAAATACGGGAAGCGATAATAATAGCTCGCAACAATGGAAAAGACAGGCAGGAATTGCAAAAAATATTTAGTCAACTAAAACCGGAAGAAATCAATTTGATACTTGACCCAAATAATGGTGGATATTATCCTACCAATACTCTTTAATGAGATTCCATAATGAAAACAAAGGGCGGCACAAAAGGCGGTACAACTAAAAAAACAAAATCCTTAAAACATTGATTTTAAGGATTTTGTATTATAAAAAAGTGACCCCGGCAGGATTCAAACCTGCAACTTGGTTCTTAGTAATGGTGGGGGTTTCAGTATTTCAAAGATTGAGAGGTGGTTAAATACCTACCATTGGAGATGTAATTAAATAGTGATTTTTAGTCTCAATTTGACTATAAAGATACGATTTTAAAATGGAACAAAAGCCGATAAATGCTATGAAATTCGTTAAAAAATACGGGCTTCAATTTCTTCTTCTTCCAGGCCAGTATATTCGGCAAATTCCCGAATAGTGACGAATTGATGAGGTTGTTTGTCCAAATGTTGGCGGATTTTGGCTAAGAGGCTTCTGCCGAAACGCTCAGTGCGTCCGGTTAGGAGTTGAATGTCTTTTGGATAGATGCATATCCTATCCGTTTTTGTTGGCCT
>DASSWB010000036.1:0-18458 GCA_035705495.1 Salinimicrobium sp.
GCGCCTGTAATTTTTTATAATTAAAAATGAAGGATGTTTTTTTCTCGTGTAAAAACATTTGGTGACCAAATCGAAAACAAAAGGAGAATGAACGCCATGTTGATTGGTTGATCTCCAAAGGAACTTGATATAGGCTTTTAAGAGTTTCAAAAATTGAAAAGTTATCTTAAAACAAGTTTTTGTATCAGGTCGGTTTCCAATTCCTCGTTCAGCATTTTGATGATTTTTTCTTTTCCGTAACTTAATTCTTCCCGCAAAACCGAAGAACTCAATTGCACAAAAAGTGTGTTTTTTTCGAATTTCAAAGCGGTCGTGTATTTTGCAATCGCAGGTCCCATTTGGGTATTCCAAACATCTTCAACCTTTATTTTGTCCAAACCTTTTTCCAGATTATTGGTTTCCACAAAAGATTTCAGCACCTCGCTAATACTCATGTGCTCATTGCTGCGTTTCGTATCATTCCATTTTTTCATGATCCAAATAGCCTGTAAATTTGTGATAATAAAATATTTTATCGTATTGGTTTTTTAGCACCAGTTCCGTTTCATCTGCTTTTAAAACAGTTTCCTTCCATTGGTCGAATCCGGTGTCGTAATAGAGCCTTAAACTGTCATTTTCAATTTTTGCAGTTACTTTTTCTTCGGAATTGTTCGCGATATAACTTCCATTGAGCTGAGGTTGAAGTTTTTTCCTGATTCCTTCATTTTCTTCGATTTCAAAAAAATCGACTGCGGAATTGAAACCGTACTTTTTTACAAGTTTACCCGAAGCTTCAACTTCAGAAATTTCCCAATAACCATTAATGTTTTTCAATTGTTCCTGCGGATTGTTTTTCTGACAACCAAAAGCGAGGCAAATTGTAATTAATAACAACAACTTTTTCATAATCTAAAAATTTTATACGGTTGATTGCTTTGCTTCACCACATTTTCCGTCCTATCGGCGTGCGTGTCACTTAAAAAAATCTGTCCCAATTCATTTTTTGAAACCAGTTCAATGATTTGGCCTACACGATTTTCATCCAATTTGTCAAAAATATCGTCTAAAAGTAAAATAGGGTTCACCTGACTTATTTTCTTTATAAAATCGAATTGTGCCAGTTTTAAAGCGACCAAAAATGATTTCTGCTGACCTTGAGAACCGAATTTTTTGATAGGATGCCCTTCAATTTCAAAATTCAAATCGTCTTTATGGATTCCCGCGGAAGTATATTGTAATGCCAAGTCTTTTTGCAAATTCTCCCGAAAAAGATCGGATAAATCGGCTTCAAACAATTGACTGCTGTACTGTAAATCAATTGCTTCTTTTCCACCGCTGATGCTTTCGTAACGCTTTTTGAAAATTGGAACAAATTCAGTTAGAAACTTTTTTCGTTTTTCAAAAATATGATTTCCAAACTCCTGAAGCTGTTCATTATAAACCTCCAGCGTGTCTTTGTCGAATGTTCTGTTCGCCGCAAAATATTTTAAAAGTGAATTCCGCTGAGATAAAGTTTTGGTGTAATTCAGCAAATTCGTGAGGTAAACCTGATCGCTTTGGGAAATAACCCCATCAACAAATTTTCTTCTCGTATCGCTGCCTTCAACAATCAAATCCCGATCGGCCGGAGAAATAATGACCGTGGGAATAAATCCAATGTGGTCACTGAATTTCTCGTAAGCTTTATTGTTGCGTTTTATGACTTTTTTCTGTGCTTTTTTGGCACTGACAACAACCTGTTCGGTTTTTTCATTTTTTAAAAACGTGCCTTCAATCACAAAAAAATCCGTATCGTGATTAATATTCTGGGAAGTCACCGGATTAAAATAACTCTTTCCGAAGGACAAGTGATAAATACTATCAAGAATGTTTGTTTTGCCAACTCCATTGTTTCCCACCAAACAATTGATTTTCTCCTCGAAATCAAAAGAAGCAGATTCCAAATTTTTATAATTCAATAAGGAGAGGCTTTTTAAAAACATTTAATCTTTAGTCTTAGGTCTCCGGTCTAATAGCGAAGCGGTCTCGTATCTATTTTCTGTATTTCTCACTGGTCAATTCAGCGATTTTCACAATCACGTCCACCGCTTTTTCCATACTTTCGACCGGAACATATTCATATCTTCCGTGAAAATTATGTCCGCCAGCAAAAATGTTTGGACATGGCAATCCCATAAATGAAAGCTGGGAACCATCAGTACCACCGCGAATTGGTTTTATCAATGGTTTTATGTTCAATTTTTTCATTGCTTCTTCGGCAATATCAACAATATGCATTACAGGTTCCACCTTTTCTCGCATGTTGAAATATTGATCTTTTATTTCAATAAAAATTACTTCTTTTTCGTACTGTGAATTAATTTCGTGCACCAGATCTTTCATCATTTCCTTGCGGGCTTCAAAATGTTCCCTGTCGTGATCCCTGATGATATAATGTAATTTCGTTTCGTCAACACTGCCTTGGATTTCCGTAAGATGAAAAAATCCCTCACGTTCATCTGTATGTTCGGGAGTTTCCAAGCGTGGCAAAGATTGAATGAAATCGGTTGCAATATACATGCTGTTCACCATTTTATCCTTCGCATAACCCGGATGCACAATTTTTCCTTTTACGGTAACATCGGCACTGGCGGCATTGAAATTCTCAAATTCGAGTTCACCTACTTGGCTCCCATCCATTGTGTAGGCCCATTCCGCACCAAATTTTTCAACATCAAATTTATGGGCGCCACGACCTATTTCTTCGTCTGGGGTAAAACCAATCCTAATTTTTCCGTGTTTGATTTCAGGGTGTTCCAATAAATATTTTGCGGCGGTCATTATTTCGGTAATTCCTGCTTTGTCATCTGCACCAAGCAAAGTTGTACCGTCGGTAGTAATCAGTGTCTGACCTTTATATAACAGTAAATCCTCAAAATAGTCTGGTGAAAGAACGATGTTTTGTTCTTTGTTGAGCAAAATATCCTTTCCATCATAATTTTCCCAAATCTGCGGTTTAACATTCGCGCCCGTGAAATCGGGTGAAGTGTCAAAATGCGAAACAAATCCAATCACAGGAACGTTATGTTCAACATTTGATGGAATGCTTGCCATCACATAAGCGTTGTCGTCAATAGAAACGTCTTCCGCGCCCATTTCCTTCAATTCTTCAGCAAGTTTTCTTGCCAAGTCCCATTGTTTCTCTGTGCTTGGAGTTGTTTCGGAATGTGGATCGCTCTCCGTATCGATGGTTACGTAACTTAAAAACCTGTTGATGATATCTTGCTTCATGGTCGGAAAAATTTTAAGTTCAAAAGTACAAGGAAATTTCAGCTTCATCAAAAGATGTGGGAGGTTAATTTTTCTCTTTTAAAAATCCTATGGAACCAAATTTGTACCTTTACATTAAATAAAAATGTTATGGCTACTCTTGATTTAAGGAATACTGTGAAATCCTATGTTGCTTCAGCAGATGAAAGACTATTAAAAATGATGAAAGCATTGGCTGAAAGTTATCAAAGCGAAGAAGAACCTACGTTAAGCGAAGAAGATTATGCTATTTTAGATAGACGTAGGGAGTCATATTTAAAAGGCGAAGGTAAATCTTATAACATGGAAGAAATAAAACAAAATGCTAGAAGAGCTGCCCGATAATGGTCAATACTTTAGAAATTACAGAGGAAGCTAATCTGGAAATTATCAATGCGTATCTTTTTTACGAAAGGCAAACGCAGGATTGGGTGAAACATTTTTGGAACACTTAGATATTTATTTGGAAAGGATTACTGCCAATCCCGAACATTTTCCACAAAATAGAAAACCATATCGGGAAGCATTTATAAAACGTTTTCCATTTTTGATTATATATGAAGTTATTAAAGAAAAGGTAATGTGTACGCTGTGTTTCATACCCGTCAAAATCCTGAAAAGAAAAATAAGTAGCTGAACATTTTTCCTTTTTGTTTTTCTTTTACATTGTTGAATCCCTACCGAATTATGTATTTTTGTACAAACCAAATACCAATGTACAAGTCGGTCATACAGCCTTTACTTTTCAAATTCGATCCTGAAAAAGTGCACCATTTTACCTTTGATGCACTTCAAATATTGTGTAAGCTTCCCGGATTTACTTCCATTGCAAAAAGTAAATATCAAGTGAGCGATAAACGATTGGAACGCGAAGTATTCGGATTGAAATTTAAAAATCCTGTTGGATTGGCGGCTGGTTTCGACAAGGATGCAAAGCTTTTCAATGAATTGGACAACTTCGGATTTGGTTTTATTGAAATTGGTACTTTAACGCCAAAACCACAATCCGGAAATCCGAAGCAGCGTTTATTCAGATTAAAAGAAGATCAGGCAATTATAAATCGGATGGGTTTCAATAACGGCGGAGTAGAAGCCGCGGTTTTAAGATTGAAAAAAAATACCGGTGTTCTAATTGGCGGAAACATTGGTAAAAACAAAACCACTCCCAATGACGAAGCGGTAAATGATTATAAAATTTGTTTCAAAGCTCTTTTTGAGTATGTTGATTATTTTGTGGTCAATGTAAGTTCCCCCAACACACCCAATTTACGGGAGTTACAGGACAAAGAACCACTGACCGATTTGCTGAATTCTTTACAGCAATTAAATCTGACAAAAGACAAACCAAAGCCCATTTTATTAAAAATTGCACCCGATTTGTCCGATGAGCAACTTTTGGACATTATTGAAATTGTGAAAACCACTGGAATCGCTGGCGTGATTGCTACAAATACTACAATTTCCCGTGAAGGTTTGCATTCGGAAAACAAAAATGAAATGGGTGGTTTAAGCGGGAAACCACTTACAAAACGTTCTACGGAAGTCATTCGTTTTTTATCTGAAAAAAGTGGAAAAGCTTTTCCCATTATTGGTGTCGGCGGAATAAATTCTGCTGAAGACGCACTTGAAAAACTCGATGCAGGAGCAAGTTTGGTTCAGATTTATACGGGTTTTATTTATGAAGGACCCAAATTGGTGAAAGAGATCAACAAGGCAATCTTGGAGCGAATGGATTGAAATCGTTTTTCAGATTTGAAAAATTGCATTCATTTTTGAAAAGCTTCAAAGTTTACTGGACTGGCAAAATGAAAAATAAATGTATTTTTGCTTCACAATAAAAAATATATGAGCCAAAAAGTTTTACTCAATTCAAAAGAAGTAAACATCATTCTTCAACGTTTGGCTTGTCAATTAATTGAAAATCATACAGACTTTTCCAATTCGGTAATTATCGGAATTCAGCCGCGAGGGGTTTTTCTTGCCAATCGGATTTTGGAAATTCTGGAAAAGGAATATCAAATCAAGAATATTTTATCCGGTCAATTGGATATTACTTTTTACCGGGACGACTTCCGAAGAAATGAAAAACCCTTGGAAGCCAATAAAACAAAAATTGATTTTGTGGTTGAGGACAAACAGGTTGTTTTTATAGACGACGTGCTTTTTACGGGTAGAAGTATCAGGGCGGCATTAACGGCAATCCAATCCTTCGGTCGACCGAAAAAAGTGGAATTACTGACCTTGATAGACCGAAGATTCAGTCGGCATTTGCCAATTCAACCCGATTACAACGGAAGAAGTGTTGATGCGATTGATGAAGAAAAAGTAATTGTGAACTGGAAGGAGAATCATGGCGAAGACGCTGTATATCTCGTAAATAAATAGAATGAGCGAATTAAGTGTAAAACATTTATTGGGAATAAAATATCTCACTCCTGAAGATATAGAACTCATTTTTGAAACCGCCGATCAATTCAAGGAAGTCATCAATCGGCCCATCAAAAAAGTTCCTTCCTTGCGTGACATCACCATTGCGAATCTATTTTTTGAAAACAGTACACGAACGCGACTTTCCTTTGAACTTGCCGAAAAACGATTGAGTGCGGATATTATCAATTTTTCTGCTGCTTCGTCATCGGTTAAAAAGGGAGAAACACTCATAGATACGGTGAACAATATCCTTTCGATGAAAGTCGATATGGTTGTAATGCGGCATCCAAATGCGGGAGCGGGGGTTTTGCTCTCGAAACACGTAAACGCCAGTATTATCAATGCGGGTGACGGTGCTCACGAACATCCAACACAAGCATTGTTGGATTCCTATTCAATCAGGCAACGCTTGGGAAGTGTGGAAGGAAAAAAAGTCGTAATTGTTGGGGATATTTTACACAGTCGCGTGGCACTTTCCAATATTTTCGCACTTCAAAAACAAGGTGCGGAAGTAAAAGTCTGCGGACCCAAAACACTGATACCAAAATATATCGAAAGCCTCGGGGTTGGCGTTGAAACGAATTTGAAAAAAGCCTTGGAATGGTGCGATGTGGCATATATGCTTCGCGTGCAAAATGAACGAATGGAAATCAGTTATTTTCCGAGTACGCGCGAATATGTTCAGCAATATGGCGTGAACAGAAAGTTGTTGGATTCCATAAAAAAAGAAATTGTAATCATGCATCCCGGGCCTATTAATCGGGGCGTGGAAATAACCAGCGATGTAGCGGATTCCAAACAATCGGTGATTCTGGAACAGGTTGAAAACGGCGTGGCAATTAGAATGGCAGTGATTTATTTATTGGCTTCCAAAATCAAACAATAAAATTAGACGAAGGAACCAAAGGCTATTGACCAAAGACCAAAAAGAAATGAAAGTAACCGAAAAAGATTTCTACCTGATTTTAGAAGATGAAAAAAATGAGTTTAAAGGATTCGTGAAGTTTCTAAATGATGTGCATGACCAATATAAAGGTCATCATCTCGTTATTGACATTTTAAAATACGGGACACTTTCATTGGAAGAACTTTTAATGTTTCTTGAAATTTCCAATCGGCACAGGAAAGCGAAAAAATCCTTTGTGATTGCCAATGATACGATCAATATAGATCACGTTCCCGAGGAACTTGTTGTTGTTCCCACACTTCAGGAAGCTGAAGATATCATCCAGATGGAGGAGATAGAACGGGATTTGGGATTTTAGGATGAAACTTACAATTTTAGGCTGTTACGCCGCCACCCCCAGAGCTTTTACCAATCCGACTTCCCAAGTTCTGGAGATTCAAAATCACGTTTTTTTAATTGATTGTGCGGAAGGAACACAGGTGCAATTGCGTAGGCGAAAAATCAAATTTTCCAGAATAAAAAATATTTTCATTTCACATCTCCACGGCGATCATTTTTTTGGTTTGATCGGGTTGATTTCTTCGTTTAACCTTTTGGGGAGACAAACAGAACTTCATGTTCACGGCCCCAAGGGAATCAAGGAAATCATTTTACTTCAAATAAAGCTTTCCAATTCCTGGACAGCATATCCGTTGTATTTTCACGAACTTGAAAGTAAGGAACAGCAAGTGATTTTTGAAGATGAAAAAGTCATTGTAAAAACAATTCCGCTAAATCACAGAATCTACACAAATGGGTTTTTGTTTTTGGAAAAACCCGGTGACCGAAAGTTGCTGATGAATGAAGTTTTAAATTACAATATTGATGTTGCGTACTACCGAAGCATCAAAAAAGGAAAGGATGCTGTAACTGAAGAAGGGGAAATTGTTCCAAATGAAAAATTAACTTCAGATCCAGAACCTCCCAAAAGCTACGCGTTTTGCAGTGACACCGCTTTTGATCCCAAAATTGCAGCGTACATTGAAAAAACTACGGTTCTTTATCACGAATCGACTTTTTTGGAAAAGAATAAAAACTTGGCAGGGCCTACCAAACATTCAACTGCAAAACAGGCAGCAGAAATAGCGTCCCTTGCGGGCGTGCAAACCTTGATATTAGGTCATTTTTCAACGAGATATGATGATTTTTCCCTGTTTAAATCCGAAGCTCAGGAAATATTTGACCGTGTTGAGCTTGCGGATGACGGGAAGGTTTTTGAGTTTTAAAAATCCTTACTGTCCGGTTAAAGACCAAAGACCGTTACACTGCAAGAAAAAAGGGAAGAGATTTGATCTTAACTAATTGATGGTCATAAAAATATTTAAGTTGCCTTTTGGAAAAAAATCAGAATCGAAAAAATTTCGAAAGTCGAACCTGAAAAATAACAATTGGTTCAAATCCTTATCTCCACAACTCTTTTTGATGTCTTCGAAAATTTTACCTGACAATGGTGATTTGAGATTTGTATTTTTCTGAAATTTGGCACCTAGTTTATTTGGATCATTTTTTCTTTTTTGGGAATTTGGGATTGGTGTTTTTGGGAATTATCCTCTCCTATGCTTGCGTCATTTTTCCTTTTGGAATTTGGAATTTGTATTTTTTGAAATTTTGATACCTCGTATGGTTGCATCGAGGTAGTTCATTTAATAATCTTGAATTAAAACTTCTGTCGGAATTTGAAGCGTCGTGTTTAATTTTCTGATCATTTCCAAAGTCAGTTTACGTTTCTTGTTTAATATTTCACTTACCCTGCTTTTATATCCCATTACCTCCGCCAAATCCTTTTGCTTCATTCCCATTTGCTCCATTCTAAATTTAATGGCTTCAATAGGATCGGGCATATTGATTGGAAAATTTTCATTTTCATACCGGTCTATCAAAATAGAAAGGATTTCCAATTCATCTCCTTCTTCAGTTCCTTTTTTGGAATCAAAAATCATCTCAAGTCGTTCAAGTGCTTTCTGATAATCCTTTTCGTTTTTAATTGGTGCAATTTTCATGATCAGATTTTGTTTGCGTCTATTTTGTCGTATTCCGCGTGAGTGCCAATAAATCTTATCCAGCATATTTGGTAATCAAAGTTGAATTTTACAATGAGTCGATAATTATTTCCTTTGATATTGTAAACGATTCGATTGTCCATTAAAATACTTGCACTGGGATATTCCCTTTTTAATTCATTAAAATTATTCCAGTTGGATTTCTCGGTTTCACGATACCAAGACTTTAATTGTTCTTCGCAGTCAGCATGTTTTTCCCAGAAATCCCGTAAAGTTTTTTTTGCAATTACCCTCACATTGTTAATACTCTAATACAAATGTACGAAAAGTTACCGAATTGGTAATATTTTATAGTGGCTTTAGGAAATATTTAAAATGTAAATTGATTTCCTGTTTTGCAAAAATTATGGATGTCGATGTCATTCATTTTCGATTCCAAAAAATCTGTTTATCTCAATTTTTAACCTAGCTATTTTAAATGTAAATTGCAGTTAATTTTATTGTGTGAAAAAACAACTGCATCATTATAGAAAATCCTACGAGAAGTTTAAACTGGGAGAGCAGGAAATTTCTGAACATCCTCTAAGCCTTTTTGAAACTTGGTTTAAAGAAGCGGAACAATCCCTGAAAGTTGATGAGGTGAATGCAATGACGCTCTCCACGATTGGGAAAGACGGTTTCCCAAAATCACGTGTCGTTTTGTTGAAGCAATTCGATTTGAACGGTTTTGTGTTTTTTACAAATTACAATTCCGAAAAAGGACAGGCAATGGAAAAAAATCCGCATGTTTGTCTTTCGTTTTTTTGGCCTGCATTGGAACGGCAAATCATCATAAAAGGAATTGCCGAAAAGGTTTCGGAAGAAGAATCGGAATTCTATTTTCAAAGTCGGCCGCGAGGAAGCCAATTGGGCGCTCATGCTTCGAACCAGAGCAGTGAAATTTCTTCTCGGGAAGAACTTGATAAGCATCTTCAGAAACTGGAAGTTGAATATGAGGGAAAGGAAATTCCGAAGCCAAACTATTGGGGCGGATACAATATTTCACCATCCGAATACGAATTTTGGCAAGGAAGAAAGAACAGGCTTCACGACCGGATTCGCTATAAATTAATCGAAGATAATTGGCAGATAAACCGATTGGCACCATGATTATGAAAAGACTGGTATTGGTACGGCATGGTAAGTCTTCCTGGAAACACGATTTGCCAGATGATCAAAGACCGCTTAAAAAGCGTGGTTACTCGGATGCCGAACTGGTGACCAATTTCTACGAAGATTTTTATACGAGCCCCGCGCTTTTTTGGGTGAGTCCCGCAGTAAGGGCTTCGGAAACGGCCAAGATTTTCAAAAAACATTTTATGCTTCCAGATGATTATTTTGAAGTGAAAGACGAGCTGTATACATTTGAAGGTTCGGAATTATTGAAGGTGATCAAAAGTTGTGATGACGCGGTAAATCGATTATTTGTTTTTGGTCATAATCCAGGTCTTACCAATGTTGCCAATAGAGTGGGAGATCAATACTTCGAAAATATCCCAACAACAGGTTTGGTGGTCATTGATTTTGAAACAGATCATTGGGACGCAATTAAAAACGGAAAAACCGTATTGAACGTTTTTCCAAAGAATTTAAAATAATATGCATCATAATCAATATGTAAACCGCGAGCTAAGTTGGTTGCAGTTTAATGCCAGGGTTTTGCAGGAAGCTGCGGATGAAACCACGCCTTTAATAGAGCGTTTGCGTTTTTTAGGAATTTTCTCCAACAATCTCGATGAGTTTTTTAAAGTCCGTTACGCCACCATAAAACGCATAGATTTAGCCGGAAAAGGCGGAAAAAGCGTTTTGGGCGGAATCAAAGCGAGTAAATTATTGGAAGAAATCACTGAGATTGTTATAGAGCATCAATCGAGAAGTCTTCAGATTTTGGATCAAATTCAGACCAGGTTGCGTGATCATAATATTTTTATCATCAATGAAGAACAGGTTTCAAAATCCCAAGCGCAATTTGTAAAGAATTTTTATCTTTCAAAAGTGAGTCCGGCGCTCGTAACCATTATCCTGAACGATTTAGCCGAATTGCCATTGCTGAAAGACAGTGCTGCGTACCTCGCGGTAAAAATGGTTATGAAACAGGAAAGTCCGAAGAAAGGAATTTCCAATAGAACGATCAAGGAAAAGAAATACATTTTAATAGAAATCCCTAGAAGTATAGAGCGTTTTGTGGTTTTGCCGAAGGAAGGCGATAAGCAGTATGTTATTCTTTTGGATGATTTAATCAGGTTTAACCTTCACAGCATTTTTAATATTTTCAAATATGAAAGTATTACCGCGCACATGATCAAAATTACCCGCGATGCGGAACTTGATATTGAAAGCGATTTGAGCAAGAGTTTCATTGAGAAAATTTCGAGCAGTGTAAAGGAAAGGATCCAAGGAGATCCGGTGCGTTTCGTTTATGACATGAATATTGGGGAAGATACATTGGGTTATCTGATGAACAAAATGGGAATTGATGCAACCGATAGCGTGATTCCGGGAGGTCGCTACCATAACCGAAGGGATTATATGGACTTCCCAAATCTGGGAAGTGAGGAATTGTATTACAAAGTAAATGCGCCATTACCAATCCCCGGACTCATTTTACAGGCTTCGCTGCTCAGGGAAATCGCAAAAAAGGATTTTCTACTTTATGCTCCTTATCAAGCATTTCAGTACACCGTGAAATTTTTGAGGGAAGCCGCTTTGGATCCGAAGGTGAAAACCATTAAGATCACAATTTACAGATTGGCCAAGATTTCCCACATCGCTAGTTCTCTGATCAATGCAGTGAAAAACGGTAAGAAAGTCACAGTCGAGATCGAGTTGCAGGCAAGGTTTGATGAAGAAGCAAATATTCGTTATGCAAAGCAGATGCAACAAGAAGGAGTGAATTTGATTTTCGGTGTTCCGGGATTAAAAGTCCACTGCAAAATGTGTGTTATTGAAAGAGAGGAAGAGGGAAGGTTAAAAAAATACGGTTTGATATCAACAGGAAACCTGAATGAATCCACAGCCAAAGTTTACACAGATCTCACCTTGTTTACGGCCGATGATGAAATTTTAAAAGAGGTCAATAAGGTTTTTGATTTTTTTGAAACCAATTATAAAGTCAGCCGTTATAAACACCTACTGGTTTCACCGCATTATACACGGACTGCTTTAATGAAACTGATTACCAGGGAAATTGAAAATGTACAGGCAGGAAAACCAGCGGGAATCAGGTTGAAATTGAATAGTTTAACAGATTATCCATTAATTGATAAGTTATACGAAGCCAGCCGTGGTGGCGTGAAAGTTCAGCTGATCGTTAGGGGAATTTGTTGTCTGATTCCAGGCGTAGTCGGAATGAGTGAAAATATTGAAGCGATCAGTATTGTAGATAAATACCTAGAACATCCACGGGTCTATATTTTTGAGAATGGAGGAACTCCGCGGATTTATATTTCTTCTGCCGATTGGATGTCCAGAAACATGGACAATAGAGTAGAAGTTTCGGTTCCCATTTATGACGAGGCCATCAAAAATGAAATCATGGAAACTTTTGATATTTGTTGGCGCGACAATGTAAAAGCACGTGTTTTTTCATTGAAACAAGACAATGCGTATAAAAAAGATGATAATCCGCCTTTACGCTCACAGTTTGAACTATATGATTATTATCAAAAAAAATTGAATAAGTGATTGACATTAAAAAATACGCAGGTATAGATATTGGGTCCAATGCGGTTAGATTGCTGATCATGACCATTACGGAACAAGAAGGAAAAGAACCTATATTCAAAAAAAGCTCTTTGGTTCGTGTGCCCATTCGTCTGGGTGCCGATGTTTTTTTAAATCAGGAAATTTCCGAAGAAAATAAAAAAAGATTGATCGATACGATGCAAGCTTTTCGATTGTTGATGCGCTCACATAAAATTGAACGTTTTAAAGCCTGCGCGACTTCAGCTATGCGAGAAGCGAGAAACGGACAGGAAATATGTGACCTGGTTTTTGACGAAACAGGTTTGCGAATCGATATTATAGACGGGAAAGATGAAGCCGCTATTATTGCCGCAACCGATTTGCATGCGCTCATTCAAAATGATAAAACCTATTTATATGTTGATGTAGGAGGTGGTAGTACTGAATTTACACTTTTTTCAGAAGGAAAAACCGTGACTTCAAAATCTTTTAAACTCGGAACCGTACGATTACTCAACAAACAGGTTGATGAAGAAGTTTGGGAAGAAGTGGAAGAATGGGTAAAAGAAAAAACCAAAGATTATAGCAGAATTGATTTGATTGGATCTGGGGGAAACATCAACAATATTTTTAAAAGCAGTGGCAAATCCGTGGGCAAACCACTTACTTATCTGTACTTGAGTTCATATTATCAGCTATTGAATTCCTTTACTTATGAAGAAAGGATTACAGAATTGAATTTAAATCAGGATAGGGCAGATGTTATTATTCCGGCAACCAAGATTTATTTGTCGGCCATGAAATGGAGTCGTGCCCGAAAAATCCATGTTCCCAAAATCGGTCTTGCCGACGGAATTATTAAATCGTTATATAATGAAGAGGTCGAAATCTATTAAATATTTTTTTCCATTATTAAAAAACTCGAATACGAAAAACAAAAATTCCCTATAGTTCAACATTTTAACTTTTTAAAATTTAAGAAGTTTTTAACTTTTCAACTTTTAAAACATATATTTGCGACTTTCATGCATCGACCTCTTATGAAAATAAAATTTTTTTTAATAATTTTTCTAATACTAACCTGTTTATCTTCCTGTGTTTCTACTAAAAAAGTAAAATATCTTCAAGATAAAACAACCGGGGAAGAGGCTACAATGCTGTTGGAAAGAATGCAGAAACCATATAGGCTTCAAATCAACGATTTAATAAGCATTAGGGTAAAAGCGATGGACCAAGAGTTGGTGGGTATGTTTAATCCTATTGGAGAGGACAACGCCAGTGCCACCGGGGAGGAAAGAATGTATTACGATGGTTTTGCAGTTGATAATCATGGGAATATCAGAATTCCGCATTTGGGGGAAATAAATGTGTTGGGTTATACAGTTGATGAGGTAAGGGAGCGTATAGAACAAGAACTTTTAGAGAATTATTATAAGGAAGAAGCCAATATTTTTGTAACCGTAAAACTTGCGGGCATACGTTATACTATCATGGGCGAAATAGGAAGTCCAGGTAGCCAAGTGATTTACAAAGAACAAGTTTCAATCATGGAAGCTGTTGCCAATGCGGGTGATATTGAAGAATTTGGTGATCGGCAGGATGTGGTTATTGTGAGGCAGTACCCGACGGGACAACAGAAACATCATATTGATTTAACCACGATTGACGCTACCAATTCGCCCTACTATTATATCCAGCCCAATGATTTGATTCTGGTGAATCCACTTCCACAGAAATCCTTGGGATTGGGAACCTCTGGAATACAAACTTTTACCACTGTTTTAACCGTATTCACATCACTGGCAACAGTGGTATTACTATTCACCCGACTGTAATGGAGAAAGAGGAATTTGAGATAGGGGAATTAGGACAAAACTTTGATTTCAAAGGGTTTATTTTTCGAATACTCAGTTATTGGAAGTTGTTCCTGTTGAGTTTAATTATTGCTTTTGGTGTTGCTTACTACATTAATGTAAGGAAGCTGCCCATTTATGGAATGAGCAATTTAATCTCAATCAAAGACGATCAAAATCCCTTTTTCACTTCAAATACAAGCTTGACCTTCAATTGGGGAGGAACCACGGACAAAGTCAATACTGCCATTATTGCTTTGCGCTCCCGTTCACATAACGAAGAAGTTGTAGAACGATTACAATATTATATTTCTTACGAAAAACAAGGTGAGTATCAATTGGTGGATGCGTATGGTGAAACGCCATTTAAAGTCATTGCGGATACAACGAAATTCCAAGCTTTAAACACTGCGTTTCAAATCACCTTTCTCGATTCTGTAAATTTTAAGATTTCTGCTAATTTTTCCAGTGACAACATACAGTTGATCAATTATACAACACGAGAACAAGAGTCCATGTCGGTCAAACCAGGCCCGTTTGAAAGGGGATATGCACTTGGAGATAAAATTCATCTTCCATTTTTCAATGCCACTGTTGAAGCAACGGAAATAATTGCAGCTCCTGGAGCGACTTTTTTTGTTGCTTTCCAAAATTTTGATGGCATTGTTGCGCAGTATAAAAATATCAACGTGCAACCGGAATCTCAAGGTTCTTCTGTGATTCAACTTTCCTTGAACGGACATAACAAAAGCCGAATGGTTGATTATTTAAATGCTTCCGTTGAGGTTTTAAGCGAAAATATGCTGCGTCGGAAAAATTTGTTTGCGACAAAAACGATTCGGTTTATTGATAGCAGTTTATCGGTTAAATCACAGGAATTGAAAAATGTGGAAACCGAACTGAATGATTTTCGGGTTCAGAATTCAATTATCGATATAACTTCGGAAAGCACGCAGTTGTCTGAGAAAATTACTGCTTTAGATCTTCGGAAGCAGAATTTGGAACAGCAAATCAGCTATTACAATACACTCGAAGATTACCTTCAAAGTAGAAAAGATTACGACAATCTTCCTGCACCTTCAGTGGCGGGAATCACGGAAGGAAGTATTGGTACTGGAGTTGGGGAGATCATACAACTCGCCCAGCAGCGGGGAAATTATGAATATACCTTTAAAGAAGATGCACCTGTTTTTGCAGATATTGACCGGAGGATTACCGCAGTAAAAAGAGTCTTACTGGAAAACATTAATTCTTCCAAAGAACTTCTCGGCAGGGAACTTCAAACTGTCAATACTTCAATCGCGAATCTTGAAGCAGAAATTCAAAAGCTTCCGCAGGAACAGCAGGATTTGCTCAAAATTGAAAGAAGGTATAACATCAGTGAAGAAATTTACAACATGTTCCTTGCCAAAAGAAGCGAAGCCGAATTGGTGAAGGCCGCCAATGTGAGCGACGTGATGGTAATTGATAGGGCCAAAGATACTGGGGGCGGACAAATAGGACCGAATACGCGGCTGAATTATATCATGGCATTGTTGGTGGGAAGTATGTTCCCATTGATCATCGTCTTTGTGGTCGTGTTTATTGATAACAATGTCAATTCGGTTCAGGAAGTAGAAAAATTATCGCCCATTCCTATTCTAGGAGTTGTGGGCAAAAGCAAAAGCCAGAGCAATCTTGTGGTTTTCGATAGGCCGAAATCAGCGATTTCAGAAGCTTTTCGTGGAATTAGAACCAGCTTGCAATTTATTTATAAAAAACTCGGAATAGAAGGCACAAAAACTATTTTGATTACTTCTTCAGTAAGTGGTGAAGGAAAAACTTTCTGCTCCATGAACTTGGCAACCGTGTTGGCGTTGAGCGAGAAGAAGACGGTCTTGATTGGTTTCGATTTAAGAAAACCCAAAATATTTGATGATTTCTTACTGAGTAATGAAATCGGTATTTCCAATTATTTGATTGGCGATAAAAGTGTCGATGAAATTGTTCAGGAAACACGGATCCCTTTTTTGGATGTAATCACTGCAGGACCCATTCCGCCAAACCCATCTGAATTGTTGATGCATGAAAGAACCGACGAATTAATAGCTGAATTGAGGGAGAAGTACGATTATATTGTTTTGGATACACCACCAGTAGGTTTGGTTGCCGATGCGCTTACTTTGGTAAAATATGCCGATGCTTCCATTTATGTTGTTCGTCAAGGCTATACCAAGCGCGGCATGTTGAACGTGGTTAATGACAAGTACAAAAAAGGGGAAATAAAGAACATCAGTTTTGTCTTGAACTTCTTTGAGCAAAAGGCCAAGTATGGCGGCTACGGACAAGGATATGGCTACGGATATGGTTATGGTAATTACAGCAATGGTTATCATGAAGAAGAAAAGCAGCCATTTTTTAAGCGGTTTTTTAAATTCAAAAAATAGCCCATGATCAAGCAGGAATTACAGGATGAGTGGTTATATGAAATTTCTCCCAAACATAAGTTGGTCGATTTAAATTTCAAGGAAATATGGAGATACCGGGATTTGTTGATCTTGTTTGTGAAGCGTGATATCACCACCCTGTACAAACAAACCATTTTGGGACCCTTGTGGTATTTCATTCAGCCATTGTTCACTTCCGTTATTTTCACATTGGTTTTTAATAACATTGCGAGCATTCCAACGGGAGGAATTCCACCGTTTTTGTTTAATCTTACGGGAATTACGGCATGGAATTATTTCAGTCAATGTCTTACAGGAACTTCAAATACTTTTAGGGGAAATGCAAGTTTATTTGGTAAGGTTTATTTTCCTAGGATAATTATGCCACTTTCCATTACAATTTCGAATTTAATGAAATTAGGAATCCAACTATTGATTTTAATTGGATTTTATATTTATTATTCGGTTTTTGCGGGATATGACATTCATCCAAACTCAAATTTATTTTTATTTCCTGTTTATATATTCATGATGGCTACAATGGGTCTTGGTTTGGGCATGATCATTTCTGCATTTACTACTAAATATCGAGATTTAACGGTATTGGTGGGTTTTGCCACAAGTTTGTTGATTTATATTTCGGCCGTGCCATATCCAGTGGCCGAAGCGTCCAAAGAATTGGGAAATTACGCTTGGCTGGTAGAATACAATCCGCTGACTTACATCATCGAAGGATTTAGATATATGATCTTGGACACAGGAAGTTTTTCTTGGATGAGTTTTGGATATACTTTTTTAATTTCAGTTGGTATGTTTTTAATTGGATTGGTGATTTTTAATAGGACGGAAAAGAATTTTATTGATACGGTTTAAAGTAAAGTGAAAAGGTTAAAAAAGCGGAAAATTGAAAAAGTAAATAGTCTGTAGTTGTTAGACGGTAGTGAATCTGGTTGACGATAGCATAAATTATAAACTAAGAACAATAGAAGAATTAAAATCCGGCAACTAAATGAACAACGACCAATAATGAAAGTTATGAACAATGACAATCCACATTTTAGATTTGAAGAATTGCAAGTTTACCAGAAATCATTAGATTTTGTTGATCGAGCTTATATGGTAACAGAAAGTTTTCCAAAAACGGAAATTTATAATTTGGCATCGCAGTTTAAGAGAGCAGCTGTCTCCATAGCATTAAACATTGCTGAAGGAGCAGGTGATACAAACGCACAATTTAACCGGTTTTTGCAGATAGCGGCAGATTCGGTTAAGGAATGTGTAGTTTGTTCCAGTATAGCAAAAAGAAGAAATTATATAGAAAAAGAGCAGGATTTTGAAAATAGAAAAAGTTTATCAGAATTAGCAAAAATGATTGGCAGCTTGCAAAAGTATTTAAAAAAGCCCGTAGTCGGTAGTCAATAGTCAATACATAAACTAAGATTCCAATGGCTAAAGACTAACGACTAAAGACTAACGACTAACGACTAATGACTATATTAAAAGCTGAAAACATCTCCAAACAATACCGACTGGGAACGGTAGGAACGGGCACTTTAAGCCATGATTTGAACCGATGGTGGCATACAATTCGTGGTAAAGAAGACCCTTACTTAAAAATTGGTGCTGCAAATGATAGAAGTGCAAAAGTGAGTGAAGAGTATGTTTGGGCATTGCGGGATATTAATTTTGAAGTGAAGCAAGGTGAGGTTTTAGGGATTATAGGTAAGAATGGTGCGGGAAAATCGACTTTGTTGAAAATACTCTCTCGTGTTACAGCACCAACAACTGGAAATATTAAAACTAAAGGACGTAT
>DASSWB010000037.1:0-47213 GCA_035705495.1 Salinimicrobium sp.
TAAAATAATTCCGAAATCGATTGAAAAAGAAGTGAAATTGGCACTTTCTTTTTACCCAGAACTTGAAGATGTCAATATTGAATTCAGGTTCAAGGAAGATATTAAAAAATCGTTTATGCAGGCGCAACCGAATTTCCTGCATCTCCTTTTTAAATGCAAAAAAAAACGGACTTATTATGTTTTCATCAGTCCGCACCTCAAAATAGAAAATAAGGATTTCGATATTCTGGAAGTTCCTAAAGACGTTCTTACCGGTTGGATTGGTCATGAATTGGGACATGTTATGGATTACACTAACAGATCCGGTTTTGGTCTAATTTGGTTCGGAATTAGATACTTAACGAGTGGAAGATATATAAAAGGAGCAGAACGTACAGCGGACACTTATGCGGTAAATGCAGGAATGGCCGATTATATTGTTGCGACTAAAAATTTCATTCTGAACAACGCCAATTTTTCCGAAAAATATAAAAACCGGATCAAGAAATGGTATCTATCGCCAGAAGAAATCATGGAAATTGTAGAGGAAATACACGAGGAAAAAAATGAAGACGACGATTAGGATTTTTGTACCTGACTTTCAACAAATTTTTCCCATTCTTCAAATTTCTCTTGCTGCATCATCTTTTCCATTTTTACCTGGCCGCCTTTTTTCTTGTTCATCCCGCTCCATTCGTAAAAAACATTTGGTGGGATAGATACCACCTCAACTCCTTTCAACGCTTTTCCCCGTGCAGATCTAAAGGAACGATATTGTTTCAAAAACGCGTCAAGTGCAGCGGCAAGCGATTGATCATCTGCTTCTCCTTCCACACCCAAATACCATTTGTGATAAAATCCGTCTGGTTTTTTAATAGCAGAAATAGTAAATTCCGGGATCGTGATATTGAATTGATCTTCCAAATCCCTCACCGCATCGGTCATTTTATTCACCGAAAGTTGTTCCCCTAAAACATTCATGAAAAATTTTGTGCGACCCGTAATCTTAATTTCTTTGCGTTCCACATCGGTAAATTTTATGGTATCACCAATAATATAACGCCAAGCACCGGAAACTGTACTGATCACCAATACATAATCCTCATCTGCTTTCACTTCGGCCATGGAAACAATTGGCGAATCTTGTTTTAAAGAACCATCTTCGTTGATATATTTCTGTTTGAAAGGAACAAATTCGAAGTAAATTCCGTTATCCAAAACCAGTTTCATCGCCGTGGTTTCCGGTCTTGATTGAAACGCGAGAAATCCTTCGGAAGCCAAATAAGTGTCGATGATGGTTATTGGATGTGCGAGTAATTCATTGAAGCTTTTTTCATAAGTTTCAAAAGCAACTCCGCCAGAGGAAAAAACGCGAAGGTTGGGCCAAATCTCATGAATGTTTTTAAGATTGTGATATTCAATAACTTTTTTCATCATCAATTCTATCCAAGACGGAATGCCCGTCAGCGCTCCTATGTCCCAATTTGGCGCTTCTTTTGCAATGGCCAAAACCCGTTCGTCCCAATCTTCTATTTGTGCAATTTCTTTTCCGGGTTTATAAAAATTCCGAAACCAAAACGGAATCTGGCTCGCACTGATTCCGCTGATTTCCCCTTCTTGATGATCCTTTTTCTGATTTAAAAAAGTGGAACTTCCCAGCATCATAATTTCCTTCTCGAAAAAATCTGAAGGCAGATCATAATTCTTTAACGAAGCAACTTGTTTGAGCCCGGTTTGTCTGATAGATTCAATCATTTCGTCGGTAACAGGAATTCTCTTGCTGCTTTTTCCAGTGGTTCCAGAACTTCGCGCAAAATAAGGTGGTTTCCCCGGCCAAGTCACGTCATCTTCACCTTCGTGCATTTTATACCACCATTCTGAATTGATTTTATTGTAATCAAAAAAAGGAACGGTCTCGCTAAAGCTTTTCATCACATCATCTGAAGCCAGAATTTCTTCGAAATTATAATGTTTGCCAAAAGCCGTATTTCTTGCCCTGTCCAACAAATTCCGCAGCTGATTTTCCTGAGTTTTTATCGGATTTTTTTCACCCGACAAAGAACCGGATAAATCGATAACACCTTTAATTAACGAACCTATGATTGCCATTTTTCCTTTTTTCGATTTAAAAAATGAAGAATCTTGAAGTTAATTAAAGTCGGCTGAAGGCTTCTTTGAATTATATTTTTTTTAACCTTTTAAAGCAGCCGCGCATTTTTCTGCACATTTCTCGCCGTCAATTGCTGCGGAAACGATTCCGCCAGCATAACCGGCACCTTCGCCGCAAGGATAAAAGCCTTTAATTTGCACGTGTTCCAATGTTTCCGGGTTACGCGGAATGCGTACGGGAGAAGAAGTACGAGATTCTGGTGCGTGAACAACCGCTTCGTTGGTAAGATAACCACGCATTGTTTTTCCAAATTCCAAAAATCCTTTTTGAAGTGTTTGATGAATGAATTCGGGAAAAACCGATTTCAAATCAACGGAAGTGATTCCGGGTTTATAAGAAGTTTCTGGCAAAGAAGAAGATATTTTCCCTTCTGTAAAATCGACAAGCCGTTGCGCAGGAGCCGTTTGGGTTTTTCCACCTTCCAGCCACGCTTTTTGCTCAATGGATTGCTGAAAGTGCATTGCTGCCAAAGGAGAATTTCCAAAAGCAGAAAAATCAGACAATCTCAATTCGACCACAATTCCTGAGTTTGCCGTGGGTTGATCCCTTTTACTGGGTGACCAACCGTTGGTTACAATTTCCCCAGGACTCGTAGCGCAGGGAGCAATAATTCCGCCGGGACACATACAGAAAGAAT
Organism: Salinimicrobium sp.; assembly: GCA_035705495.1. Taxonomy (GTDB): domain Bacteria; phylum Bacteroidota; class Bacteroidia; order Flavobacteriales; family Flavobacteriaceae; genus DASSWB01. Next base: position 2,787 of record DASSWB010000037.1, read on the forward strand.
ACATTCCGCGGCCGTCAATTTGTTTCACGATACTATAAGGCGACGGCGGTAAAAATTCTCCACGATCGTCACATTTATACTGAATTTTATCAATCAAAGCCTGCGGATGTTCTACTCGGACTCCAAGCGCAAAAGGCTTGGCTTCAATATGAATTTTTTTGGAATGTAAAAGTTCGAAAATATCACGCGCCGAATGTCCGGTGGCAAGAATGACTTTTTTGGTTTTGAAAACGTCTCCTTTTATAGTCTTGATTTCACGGATTTCATTGTTCTTGATGATAAAATCGGTAACGCGGGTTTCAAAATGGATTTCGCCACCACATTCCAGAATTTTCTCACGAATATCGGCAATAATTGCTGGAAGTTTATTGGTTCCAATGTGCGGGTGCGCATCAACCATAATTTCCTTTGTCGCGCCAAAAGCAACCAGCAGTTTTAAAATTCGGTCAACATCTCCCCTTTTCTTGGAACGCGTATATAATTTTCCATCACTATAAGTTCCCGCGCCACCTTCTCCAAAACAGTAGTTGGAATCTGGGTTTACAATATGCTCGATGTTCAATGCTTTGAGATCGCGTCTTCTGCTGCGCACATCTTTTCCTCGTTCAATAATCACGGGTTTTACGCCGAGTTCAATACACTTCAACGCAGCGAACAATCCAGCAGGACCCGCACCAATGATGTGAATTTCTTCCGCACTTGATACATTGGGAAAATCGGGAATTTCGACTTTTTCATTTTCAAAAAACTCGTTTACATAAACACGGACTTTCAGATTGAATTTTACCGCTTTCTGTCGTGCATCGATTGATCTTTTAAGTACTTCAACGTGTTTAATTTCAGTAAAAGGAATACTGCTATGTCGTGACACAGCGTGGAATAATGCCTGTTCATTTGCGGATGTTTCGGGCGTGACCTGTATTTGATATTCGTACTGCATAAAATTTTTCGAAATGCAAAATTAGCTTTTAAATTTTTAAACCTGTGAATTGTATAGTCAGAATCAATTCGGAAAGCATCAATCGCTGTTTTTACAGCATAAAACATAAAGTTAATTTTTGGCTGCTTTTTCTATTCTTCTTTGTAATTTAGCGCCCTGAAAAAACGCACAAACAATGGCCGAAACCAAGTATATTTTTGTTACCGGCGGTGTATCTTCTTCTTTGGGAAAAGGTATTATCGCGGCATCTTTGGCAAAATTGCTACAAGCGCGTGGTTATAAAACCACAATTCAGAAATTGGACCCTTATATCAATGTAGATCCGGGCACCATGAATCCTTATGAACACGGAGAATGCTATGTAACAGATGATGGAGCAGAAACCGATCTGGATTTGGGGCATTACGAACGTTTTTTAAACGTAAAAACTTCACAGGCGAATAACGTGACAACGGGTAGAATTTACCAAAGTGTAATTGAAAAGGAACGTCGTGGTGAATTTTTGGGAAAAACCGTTCAAGTTATTCCGCATATCACAAATGAAATAAAAGAGCGTGTCCAGATGTTGGGCAATAGCGGGGATTATGATATTGTAATTACCGAAATTGGTGGTACCGTTGGTGATATTGAATCGCTTCCCTATATTGAAGCAGTAAGGCAAATGCGCTGGGAACTTGGTGATTACAACGCTATTGTCATCCATTTAACGTTGATCCCTTATTTGACAGCTGCGGGGGAATTAAAAACCAAACCGACTCAGCACAGCATTAAAACCTTGATGGAAAGTGGAATCACCGCTGATATTTTGGTTTGTAGAACAGAACATCATTTAAGTGAGGAATTAAAGCAAAAACTGGCTCTTTTTTGCAACGTAAAACAAGAAGCCGTCATTGAATCCATTGATGCATCAACTATTTATGATGTTCCCAATTTGATGTTGAAAGAAGGCTTGGATGTAATCACGCTTAAAAAATTAAATCTTTCCGCGGAAACCAAACCAGACTTAACACACTGGAATGCATTTCTTGACCGACACAAAAACCCGGAACACGTTGTGAAAATTGGTTTGATCGGAAAGTATGTGGAACTTCAGGATTCATACAAATCGATTCTGGAAGCGTTTATCCATGCAGGTGCAGAAAACAAGATAAAGGTTGTTATTGAGAGTATTCATTCTGAACACATCAATGACGAAACCATTCAAAATACAGTTTCCCATTTAGACGGAATATTGGTCGCACCAGGTTTTGGGGAACGCGGAATTGAAGGTAAAATTGAAGCGGTACAATATGCACGGGAAAATAAAATGCCTTTCTTCGGAATTTGTCTGGGAATGCAAATGGCCGTAATTGAATTTGCACGTAATGTTTTGAATTTGAAAAATGCAAATTCCACGGAAATGGATCCATACACGGAAAATCCGGTAATAGACCTTATGGAAGCCCAAAAAAATATTACGCAAATGGGCGGTACCATGAGATTGGGTTCTTGGAAATGTGAATTGGCCGACGGTTCAACTGCCAAAGAAGTTTATCAATCTGAAGAAATAGAGGAAAGACACCGACACCGGTTTGAATACAATAACAAGTATAAAGAAAGACTCGAATCCGCCGGAATGAAAAGTACGGGTATCAACCCTGAAACGAATCTTGTTGAGATCATAGAAGTCGAAAACCATCCTTGGTTTGTGGGTGTCCAATACCATCCCGAATATAAGAGTACGGTTGCCAATCCCCATCCTTTGTTTGTAGCATTTGTAAAAGCTGCAAAAGAATTTTCTAAAACGAAAAAATAAATAATATTGAAAAGCTTTGTGGAATTTAGTACAAAGCGGAAGTAAACTTGAATAATGGAAGAAAAGAAATTTGATGTTAAATCTTTAATCGGATTTTTATTAATCGGCGCAATTTTGCTGTGGATGCTGTACAACAACAGTCAGGAAACATTAAAAGAGCAAGAAAACAATACAGAAGAAGTAGTAAAATCTGACAGCGAAACTCAAGAAGTAAAAGCTACAAAACCATTTACTCCTGAAACGCCAAACGATTCAGTAGCAGTTGCAGAAGCACAACGCAATTTGGGTGCTTTCGGTTATTCGGCCACATTGACTTCGGCTCAAGAAGGCGAAACCACGATTTCCAATGAATTATTGGAACTGACGGTTGCTAACAAAGGTGGTTATCTTTCCGAAGCAAAACTTTTAAAGTTCAAAACATACGATTCTATTCCTGTTTATTTGATCAAGGATGGCAATGCAGAATTCAATTTAACGCTTTCAACCACCGATGGCCGTACCCTGGAAACCCAAGATCTTTATTTTGAACCAACCTTAACCGAGAACGGGGAAAATACAATGCTTTCCATGAAATTGAAGGTTTCGGAAAACGAATATCTCGAGTATTTGTACACATTGAAACCTAATGAGTACATGTTGGATTTCAGTATTCGCTCGAAAGGTTTATCGCAGGTTCTAAAAAATGGAAAAACAATTCCATTAAATTGGGAACTGACGGCTTACCGTCATGAAAAAAGTATTTCATATGAAAATCGGTATACCGAACTTATTTTTGAATACGAAGGTGGTGATGATGATTATTTGGGTCAACAAGAAGAAACTGATGATGAGGCGGCCGATGTGTCTTACATTGCGTATAAACAACATTTCTTCTCCTCTATACTATTAACTGATCAGCCTTTTGAAACTGCAAAATTTGTATCCAAAAACTTGGTTGAAGATGAAGAAATAGATACCGTTTACATGAAATCATTTGCCTCGGTAGTTCCTTTGGAATTGAAAGGTGGTGAATTGAATTACAACATGAATTGGTACTACGGACCAACCGACTATAAAATATTGAACAATTATGATCGAAATTTAGATGAAGTTGTACCCTTGGGCTGGGGAATTTTTGGATGGATCAATCAATATGTCTTCATTCCATTTTTTAATTTCTTAAGTGGTTTTCTTCCTTATGGAATTGCCATTATTGTGCTAACGGTTGTTGTTAGGATCGTCCTATCACCAGTGAGTTATAAATCTTATTTGTCTCAGGCAAAAATGAAGATTTTGAGACCAGAGATTAATGAGCTCAACGAGAAATACAAAGACAATCCATTAAAGAAACAGCAAGAAACCATGAAGCTGTACAGCAAGGCAGGCGCAAGCCCCATGAGCGGTTGTCTTCCTGCTTTATTACAAATCCCCGTGTTTTATGCATTGTTTACCTTCTTCCCAAGTGCTTTCCAGCTTAGACAGAAAGGATTTTTATGGGCCAACGATTTATCGAGTTATGACGTTATAGCCGAATTGCCTTTTTATATCCCTTTTTATGGCGAACACGTTAGTTTATTTCCAATATTAGCTTCCATTACCATGTTCTTTTACATGATGATGACAACTGGTCAGTCCATGGCAAATACACAACAGCCAGGTATGCCTAACATGAAGTTTCTTTTGTACTTATCGCCCGTGATGATGTTATTTTTCTTTAACAATTACGCCAGCGGACTTTCTTTATACTATTTTACTTCAAATTTAATTACCATAGGAATTATGTTGGTTATTAAATATGCGATTATCGACGAAGAAAAAGTTCACGCGAAAATTCAGGAGAATAAAAAGAAGCCGAAAAAACAAGGAAAATTTGCTAAGAAAATGCAAGAAATGATGGAGCAAGCAGAGAAGCAAAAAAAGCGATAAACTTTTTATAGGAAAATGATTACGTTTTTGTTTTCGAAATTTTCTTTTTAATAAAGTTTTAGTATTTTTAATGCTTATTTAGCACTATTGCTAATTTACTTTTTGCCTTGCTATGAAGAAAAATAGTATGTTGTATGGGGAAGATGTTGTTGATTTCCCTACTAAAATAGAGGCTTGGAAAGAATCTGCGAAGCAGCAACAAGAAATACTTTTTGTTGTTGATAATTCAAGTGGTTCTTTAAAACTTTTTAACGACAATTGTAAGGACGTTTTTAATCTTGAAGGTAACGCATCATGGTTTGAGGATTCTCTTTCATTTCTGAAAAAAATAATCCATCCAGAAGATTTTCACGGAATCAAAACGAATATCGATTCTCTAATAAAAGGAAGCGAGAGTGAAATAAATACAAGAGCTAGAATCTTGGTTCAAGGGAAACCCATTGTATTTAATTTTCAAATAAGACCCTATAACTTCAATAATTCCGAAACCAACGAACAAATATTCTTTAAAGCAACTGCCGTTAAAGAGGCTCCGTTTTTTGCTAAAAAATTTTCACAGGAACAGTTGGATATTGCTGAAGTTTTACAAGAAAGCACCGACAAGTATGCTACTTTGGTTGCAGCCATGGACGAAGCATTTTGCATTATCGACTTGCTTTTCAATAAAGAATTTAAAGTGATTGATTATTTTTTCGTAGAAACCAACCCCGCTTTTAAGACCCACGTAGGTTCCCATTCCTTGAATAAAACTATGTTGGAAATAGATCCGGGACATGATAAAACCTGGTTTGAGATTTATGGAGAAATCGCTAATACCGGCACTGCAAAGCGTTTTCAAAAAGAAGCTGAAGATCGCGTAAAATATTGGTTTGATTTATATGCTTTTCGAATCGGAACCCATAAGCAAGTAGCTATTCTTTTTCGGAACATCACAAAACAAAAAGAGGAAGAAGAAAAAATCAAAAGAATCAATGAAGATTTAGAGAAACGTATTTTTAAACGTACCCAACAACTTCAGCGAAGCAAAGATTTACTTCAAACAGTTTTTGATGAATCTACGGCAGCAACAGCCGTTTTCGAGCCTGTTCGAGATGAAAAAAAGAAAATCAAGGATTTCAAAATTATTCAGGTCAATAAACGTATAGTCGACACTTATAATGCGGGGCCGCTTTTAGGTCAATACTTTTCCGAAGCTTCACCTTACGCAGTTGAAATCGGAATGCTTAAAAAATTGATTGAAGCCCATGAAGAAGGAAAACTTTTAGAGTGGGAAATGACAAGCGAACGAACTGGCACATCAAGATGGTATCGGGTGAACGCGACTCCCCAAAAAAACTTGATGATTTTCTCTTTTGAGGATATCACCGAAAGAAAAGAAGAGGAACAAAAGCTGAAAGATTCATTGTTGTTTAAACGATCTATGGCGAAAGCTTCCCCTGATTTGATTTTAATTTTAAATCTGAATAAAGGGGTTTTACATTATTCCAATAGAAGTTTGGCAGATTTCTTCGGAAAATCAGATCAAGATTGGCAACCTCACGTACGGGAATTATTGGCAGTTATTCATCCGCGGGAACGAAGAAAGGCTTTGGAATTCCATAAAAACTTATTAAGCGCCCCTGATGATGATGTGCTTGCGATTGAATTCCAGCTTAACATTAAAAACTCTTGGTATTGGTTCAATATCAGGGGAAAAGTTTTTCAAAGAAACAAAGATTTGAGTGTCTGTGAATATATGTTGTTTCTTCAGGACATAACAGAACAAAAGAAAATTCAAAATGCATTGATCGACGCAGAAAAATTGTCGATTAAAGGAGAAGTAGCTCGAACTCTTGCGCACGAATTAAGAAACCCTCTGGCCAGTATTGGAATGGCCACAGATGTATTAAGGAAGAAATTAAAAGAGGAAAATACAGCTCAAGCGGAGAATTACCTCAGCATCATAAAACGAAGCGCAAAAGCACTGAATAATTTGGTAAACGAACTTCTGACTTCAACCAATTATCAACATGTGGCGCTGAAAAAAACCAATCTTTCCGAAGTCTTGGAAAAAACCATGGTACAGGCGGCTGATCGGATTTATTTAACGGGAATTAAGGTTATTAAAAATTACAGACCAGAACATTTCATCTTGGCTGATGAAGACAAATTAAAAATAGCTATTCTCAATCTTATTGTCAATGCCGGAGAAGCCATGAAACCGCTGGAAGGTATATTGACACTTAAGGTGGAGGAAAAACGAGAAGAGGTTGTTTTAAGCATTTCCGATAACGGCTGTGGGTTTACATCAGATCAGGTTTCAAAACTTTTTGACGCCTTCTATACAAGCAAACCTTCGGGGGTTGGAATTGGATTAAGTTCCGTCAAAAACATCCTTGAGGAACACGATGCAATTATTGATGTTCAAAGTGAACCAAATAAAGGATCCACTTTTACAATCTCCTTCCGTAGATATAAGGAGGAAGATTCATAAGAAATATAAGCCTAAATCAATTTTTGTTGCTCTCTTTGAATTTCTACCAAACGATAGAGTTTGATTTTGTCCTTGGCTTCTTTTGCAGATAAAATCAGTCGTTTATACTTGCTTTTACCGGACTTTCCCGCAATTAATTTTGAAAGGGATCTTTTTTCCTTCTCTTCCATTTTTTCAAGCTGGGGCCTCAGAACATTATATATTGTTTTCGCATCCATGACATTCTCTTTTTCTGTTATATATAGATTAAATATAAGTAATTATCATTTATCGCAGGAATGGAAACCGAGGTTTAACCTTTATTTGGGTCAAGAAAGAGCATAAAAAAACCTCATATTTTTTAATAATATGAGGTATAAATTTAATAACAACTGCTATTTTATATAGCGTCTTATTCTTTTATTTCCACTTCCGTAGCTTCAACTTCAACAGCAGTTGAGTCTTCAACTACTTCAGCAGAAACTTCTGTTTCTTCAACAACTTCAGCAACAGGTTCAGTAACTTCTGGAGTCACTTCTGTAGTTTCAGTAGTTTCAGTAGTTTCAGTTGTAGTTTCTTTACAAGAAGTAAAAGAAAGAGTCATTGCTAAAACAGCGAAAGTTAAAAATGTTTTTTTCATTTTTGAAAAATTTTATTGTTGATTTTTTGAGCGCCAAATGTACATATTTTTATGAAACAAAAATTTTTTAGCAAGTGTTTTTTATAAAATTCAAAAAATAATATAATTAGATGATAACGAGTCAGGTTTTATTATAATTGACGGTGTTATCATTAGTCCATTTTCTCCTGATGAGACCTGGTATTTGTATGCGTTGTAACATTTTATTCCAAAACAAGTCTAACCGACAAGAAAAAAAACATCAACATGAAGAAATTATTGATTTGTTTAGGAATCGCATCCACAATTGTAGCATGTAAATCATCATCTACTTCAACCACAGAAAGCGAGGATCAATCTATTGTAGCAACTCTTGATTTGGTAAACATTCAAAACGACCAAGTTAAAGTGACTATTGATCCTGCAAAAATCACGCAAGAAGAACTAAAATTTTTCATTCCAAAAACAGTTCCCGGTACCTATTCGGTAGATAACTATGGACAGTTTATTGAAAATTTAAAAGCTTATGATTATAATGGAAAAGAAATTGCAATCGTAAAATTAGATGAAAATTCCTGGTCTATAAGTGAGCCAAAGCAGTTAGATAAAATTTCATATTATGTAAATGACACTTATGATATATCAGGTGAGAAAGGTGTTTTTTCACCTGCAGGAACAAATATAGCAGCAGGAAGCAACTTCATGTTGAACCTTCACGGATTTGTTGGCTATTTCAGTGAAATGGTTCAAAATCCGTATCAATTGGTTATTCATCGTCCGTCACAAATGGTGGCAGGAACTACTTTAAATTTAGCAAAAAGCACTCCAAATGCCACCGCTTCATCTACCACAGATGTTTATAATGCTTCAAGATATTTTGAGGTTACAGATAATCCTATCATGTATGCAGAACCTGATACTACAAGTTTTGTTGTTGATGGAATGAAGGTGTTAATTGATGTTTACTCGCCTAATGACGTTCACAGTGCAGAATCGATCAAACCGGGAATAGAGAAAATGGTGAATGCACAAAAGAATTTTTTGGGTGAAATTGACGACACCGATAAATACAGCATCCTTCTTTACATGGCCGACATGCAAGGGGTTGATGCAAAAGGATTTGGTGCTTTAGAACATCATACTTCCACAACAGTGGTATTACCGGAAACGATGGATGCTGCTTCTCTTTCCAATACGATGACAGATGTTGTGTCGCATGAATTTTTTCACATTCTTACACCTTTGAGTGTCCATTCGGAAGAAATCCATTATTTTGATTACAACAATCCAAAAATGTCGAAACATTTATGGATGTATGAAGGAGTTACGGAATATTTTGCCAATCTGTTTCAAGTAAACCAAGGTTTAATAAGTAACGCGGAATTTTATAAGAGAATGGGTGACAAAATTGAAACTTCCAAAAATTTTGATGATACAGTTCCCTTCACGCATATGAGTGAAAACATTTTACAAGAACCATATAAGGATATGTATTACAATGTTTATCAGAAAGGCGCCCTTATCGGAATGGCATTGGATATCCGCTTAAGGGAGTTGAGCAATGGCGAAATGGGAATTTTAGATATGATGAAAGCTTTATCCAGTAAGTACGGTCAAGATAAACCATTTAAAGATGAGGAATTAATCCCTACTATTGTTTCCCTAACTTTTCCAGAAATACAAAGTTTCTTTGATCAGTATGTCACAGGATCAACTCCTATTCCTTATGAAGATTTCTTTAAAAAAGTCGGGGTTGAAATGGGTGAAGATCAAGTAGAAGTTACTTATTTCATTAAAGGTCAAGTTCCTTACATAGATGTGAATCAGGAAACCAGTGAAATTTTCTTTAGGGAAAACATTTCATTCAATTCATTTTTGGAAGAAATGGGAATTGAAAGCGGTGATGTTTTAAAATCTATAAATGGTGCAGAATATAACCTGCAAAATATCTACGGTTTGATTGGCGCTTCTCAAGGTTGGAATATTGGAGATGATATTTCTATCGTTGTACTAAGGGATGGTGAAGAAGTTAACTTAAATGGAAAGGTTACAAAACCTATGGCTTCTCAAATTTCGGTTCAAGAGATGGAGCTTCCAGAAAACGATCCGCGAGTAAAATTGCGTGATGCTTGGCTCAAAAACTAATTGACTGAAAATTTATTTTTAATGCCGAATAGATATTAATAATCTGTTCGGCATTTTTTAATTTACAAAATTGCCTAAAGTGCTTCTGGTATCTGTTAATTAAAAGTCAAAAGCAGCCCATATCTACCTTTCTATATTGTCAATAGCACGAAAAATAAATATCTTTAGGTGAATTAGCAACATCTAAAATCTATGGCAAATAAATTGGAGCGTTACCAAAAATTCCTAAGCTTTATGCTCAAGTATTGGAACAGTGATCTTGTTCAGCAAACTGCGGCCAATGCAATGGAAGAGGAAAAAATGAATAAGGAACGAGATTATGACCAGTCGCCAGAGGAATTGGTTGAAGATTTAAAATCCATGGGGCCTACCTACATTAAATTGGGCCAATTATTATCTACGCGTCCTGATCTTTTACCCGACGCTTATTTAAATGCTTTAACTGAACTTCAGGATGATGTGGAACCAATTCCTTATGATCAAGTACGGGAAATCGTGGAAGAAGAACTGGGAGCGCGGATTTCAAAAGCCTTTGATTATTTTGAAGAAGAACCATTGGCAAGTGCATCCATAGGACAAGTACATAAAGCCAAATTGAGATCGGGTAAATTGGTTGCTGTTAAAGTACAAAGACCTGATATCCGAAAAAAATTCATGGAAGATCTTGACACACTTCAAGAAGTAGCCACACTTGCAATAAACCACAGCAAAGTTGCTCGAAAATATGCAATTGATGATGTTCTCGAAGATCTTCGAAGGATTCTCATGCATGAACTAAATTACATTCGGGAAGGTCAAAATCTTCTTACCATACACGAAAATCTTCAATCTTACACCAATATTATTGTGCCGCTGCCCATTCTGGACTATACCACCGGAAAAGTGTTAACGATGGAATATATGGAAGGAAAAAAGATTACAAGTATTTCCCCTCTAAGAAAAATCGAAAACGATTACAGTGATTTAGTTGATAGTCTGATAGAAGCTTATTTACAACAGTTGGTTTCCGATGGTTTTGCTCATGCCGATCCGCACCCGGGAAACGTCCACCTCACCAAAGAAGATAAAATTATTTTAATGGATTTGGGAATGGTCGCACAGTTTTCTCCTCAGGTACGGGAATTTTTACTCCAGCTTCTTATTGCCGTCAGTCAAGATAATGGCGAGGGAACGGCCAAGGTTATCATAAATATGAGCAGAATTGAAGATGATGCCAGTATAGAAAATTTCAAAAAAACCATTAGTCAGTTAATAATGGATAGCCAAAATGCTACTGCGGAAGATGTTCAAATTGGAAAATTGTTGTTGCATATGAATCGAGCCGCTGCACAGAATGGTATTCATATTCCTGTGGAAGTGAATATTCTAGGGAAAATACTGTTGAATTTAGATCAAATTGTTGTTTTTCTGGCTCCGAATTTTGATTTAAAAGCATCATTGCGAAAGCATTTACAAAAATTGATGAGCCAGAAGATCAAATCCGAATTACGTCCAGAAAATTTTTTCTCTGTTCTTTTAGAAGCTAAAAAGTTAGCTGAAAATTTGCCAGAGCGGATGAACAAGATTTCGGAAAAACTGGCCAACAACGAACTTGAATTGAAAATAGATGCAATTGATGAAGAAAGGTTTACTGACGGATTTCAAAAAGTAGCCAACAGAATTACATTGGGATTGATTATCGCCGCAACAATCATTGGCGCAGCAATGCTGATGAGTATTCCTACCAATTTTACGATTGCCGGATATCCAGGTTTGGCAATTATATTCTTTTTAATTGCTGCATTGGGAGGAATTTCCCTTAGCTACGTAATCATTTTCAAGGACAAGGGATTTCGTGACAACAAAAAAGGCAAGAACAATTAAAGATTTTTTAAACCTGTAAAAGCGGGACCTTCCAAGACGTCACCGGTGGGTTCAAACCTGCTTCCATGGCAAGGACAATCCCAAGTTGTCTCAGCGTCATTCCAATGCACAATACAACCCATGTGCGGACAAACAGCAGATTTTACTTTTACGATCCCCTCTTCTGTTTTGTAAACCGCCATTTTTTTTCCATCCCGGCTCAGAATACGGCCTTCACCAGGTTTCACTTCGGCAATTTCCAAATCATCGCCATCTACGGTATATCCTTTTATTAATTCTTTTGCAACATTTAAATTCTCTTTGACAAACTCTTTTGCCGCTTTTAATGGTTGATGCCGTTTGGCTTCATAGAATTCGGCATATTTATTTTTCGATCCAGTTATGGTATCTGCAATAATCATTGCTGAAAGCGTTCCATAGGTCAACCCGTCTGTAGAAAATCCAGTGGCCAGAAATATGTTTGAGTTTTCATGCTGTTTTCCAATATAAGGAAGAAAATCGGCGGGTTTATAATGTTGTCCTCCCCAACGATGTGTGATTTCTTCAATTTTGAAATGTGTTTTCAAATAATTTTCAAGATTCTTAATATGTTGCGTATTATTTTCCGCTTGTCCCACTTTATGTGGTTCACCAACAACAATAAGCCTTTTCTCCCCTTCTCTTTCATAGGTCCTAAAAGAAAATTTCTGTCCTTTCCCGTAAAAACCCCAAAAGATACCTTGGGGATAATCGTCTGAATTCAATTTTGCAGCAACACCATATTCTCTATAAGGTCCCAAAACAGTGTGATAATCCAATTTTATACCCTTTGGTGTATGAGTAGCATGCAGGACAAATTTTGCTCTCACCGTCCCTCCAGTGGTATGTAGTTTTAGCATATTCTCTTTCTCCTCTATCTTTTCAACATTGGTATTTTCATAAATAGCACATTTTGAAGAAATAGCATTTGCCAGTTCTTGTACATAACGCATCGGATTGAAATACGCTTGATTTTCGAGTTTCACGGCTTTGGCGAAAGGCACAGGAAAAGCATTGTTGGTGAGACTTTCCATTGGTATTCCCGCTTTCTTTCCAAAATTTAGTTCGTCCTCTATCTTTTGAATATTCTCTTCATTCTCAGAAAACAAGTACCAAGGAACACGCTTGAAATCACAATCAAGGTTGAACCTTTTTATGTTCTTCTCTATAAAATTAATTGCTTCAGCTCTAGATTCAGCAACGTTTTTAAGCGTTTCTATATCGTATTTGGAAGCTAATGCCGATAAAATTTTATCAATTGTTAGGTAAAGGTTTCCCGTACTATGTGACGTAGTACCACCACCCACTTTTCTTGCTTCAATAACAGCAACATTCAATCCTTTTTCCGAAAGTAAAAAAGCCGAACTGATACCCGTTATTCCACCACCTATAATCGCGACATCTACTTCAAGATCATTTTTCAAAGTAGGAAAGTTGGTACTAGAGGAAAATGAATTCCATAGTGATTTAGTGAACATAGCAGTGATTTTTGACTTGTGGATACCTTCTAATTTAGCAATAAACGCATTCGGGTCCCAAAAGATTAACAAAGCAGTAACAACAGATGATAAATAAACATTAATATTTAAATTCCATTTGTGAAGGTTTTTATAAAGCCGAAAATTTTCTCTGAAATCTGATTTATATTGCATTGAACCAAAAAAATCAGATGATGAGAATATTTTTTCTACTATTTTTTTTCAGTTTTACTTGCGTTGCCCAAACCACCCAAAATGATTCGCCTTATGAAATAAGTTGGGCGGTTGATGGCCCTTGGGTAGGAGGCGGATTGGGTCTTAACGCTTTGGGATTGTACCTCATTCAAAACAAAGATGCCTTAACAGATGCTGAATTGGCGAATTTATCTAAAGACGATGTTTTCTTTTTGGATAAATGGGCCGCAGGAAATTATTCCAATTCACACAATGAATTGAGTTATTTTCCTTTTTACGCTTCTTTTGCAACGCCCGTGATTTTTCTATTAAATAAAAACGAACGAAATCATGCAGGTCAAATAATGGTGTTATTTGTGGAAACCATGGCAACTACAGGAGCAATTTACACTCTTACAGCGGGAACAGTTCAAAGAAGTAGGCCTTTTGTTTACAATGAAAGTTTGTCCGACACCAAACGAAAAAGCAACAATTCCCAACGTTCGTTCTTCGCAGGGCATACAGCGGCAACTGCCTCGGCAACATTTTTTGCAGCCAAAGTTTATCAAGATTTCAATCCAGATTCTCCGTATATTCCTTACGTGTGGGCAGGTGCAGCAATCATTCCAGCGAGTGTGGCGTATTTAAGAACAACGAGTGGGAACCATTTTTTAACCGATAATATTATAGGATATGCAATTGGTGCAGGTGTTGGAATATTGGTTCCTCAACTGCATAAAAAAGGAAATGAGAATTTCTCTTTTTTTCCTACGATGGGACAAGACTTAATGGGACGAAATTATAATGCAATTCATCTTTCTTACCGGTTTTAATCACGCAAAACTCCATAAAAAAAGCCAAGGCTAAAAGTCTTGGCTTTCTTTGTTTGAAAGGTTCGTAATCCTGCTAAAACAAATTTTTTGAAATCAAAATACCGGCTCCATAAACAGGAGAGTCATTTGAAATAAAATCGGAACCTACCCTGACCCTAACATCTACGAAGTCTCGATAGGCCAAAACTTCGAAATAAGCTGAAATTATTTCATTGGGTTCGTAATTAACGCCTTTTGCGCCAAAATTCTCCCTATAACTCGCCAAGAATTTATATGGCAATTTTTTATTGATCATTCCCCCAATTCCAAAATGATGAACCACCACCTGATTATTTACGATATAGGGCTCCTCTCGGGAAGCAGTAATAAAAGGTACGCCAAGGACAAAACCTTCATAGGTCCACCCGGAAGCATAAACTTGGTTCTGGAAATAGTTATCCATTCCGTCCGTGGTTGTACTGCCTTTACTCTGGTTTTTGGTATAATAAATTTCATAGAGCAGGGCGTTAAAAAGCTTTGTTTCATCCTTGTTCCTAAAAAACACGCCATAACGACCGTCGGGAATATTATTAAATCTACGTCCAGATCCGTCTTCAAATAAATGATTGTACATAAATTGTAATTCGTGGTCGTTCATAAGTGTGGAGAAGATAATTTCAAAACTTCCCAAATGGTTGCCAAGCGCATTGATTTCTTCACCGTCAACCGCATTTCCACTACCCTCTTTCCCCATAAAAACCCTTACATAATCTTTAAATCCACCAGGCAACTCTCCGTAAACAGGGGATTTTCCAGCCCATTGCGCAAAATGTTGCAGGCCAAATTTCAGATTAAAAAATTCTGAAGGATTAACAATAAAATGAAAACTTTTATGGTGTAACCTGGCGCCTTGAACCACGCGGTCGTTACCCATCCAGTATTCTTCCAGACTTGCTTCAAAACTCAGATGTGCTTTTTTCCATAACCCAATAGGTTTGGTCGTTCTGATTTGGATTCCAGGAAGCGGACGCGCATTAAGTGACCAAAGTATATTATCATTGGTAGCACTCAAACCGTCATACAAAGTTGGTTTTTGCTTTCGACCCAATACTACTTCAAAAATCTTATGTTGGTAATGCAAATAACTCTCATCCAGCTTGACTTCATCATTAAAACCATCATAATATAGAAGTCCAGCTCCAGCTTCAATAAATGATTCTTCGGAAAGGGACAAAGAAACTGAAGAATTGATCCAACTGGAAAAATTTGTTTCTTCATCTATTCTTCCTCTTTGGTTACTGTGGAAATAAAACGGAGAATTTTCCGTAGTATAACCCATCCCCAAAAGATTGATTTCTGTATTATAAACCGGTTCTTGCGCATGTACGTCGAAAACAAACCCGAATGCGAGTAAAGTAAATAAATATTTCATATGTTGCGAAAATTATAAATTCTAGTGTTAAGGAACTGTTGCAAAAAGCCTATTTTTGTATTAATTAATTAAGAAAATGTTTTCATTTTTTCAATCCAAAAAATTTCTGATTGATGCGCTACAGGACTACGTAGACATCCACAACCATATTCTGCCGGGAATTGATGACGGCGCAAAAGATCTTAATGATTCGTTAAATATCATCAAAGGGTTATCCGATTTGGGGATCACTAATTTTATTGCCACGCCCCATATCATGAATGATTATTATGGCAATAACAATCAAAGTATAGAAACGGCTTTTTCGCTCCTCAAGGAACAATTGGAAAAAGAGGGGAGAAATATCTCTTTGAGGTATGCCGCGGAATACATGATGGATCCTAAGTTTGAACTTCTTTTAAAAGAAAAAAACCTCCTTAGTTTGAGTCGGAATTATGTTTTGATGGAAATGTCGTATTTTCAGGCTCCCTTGAATTTAGATGAAGTTATTTTTGAAACTTTCACCAAAGGATATTTACCTGTTCTTGCACATCCCGAACGTTATGTGTTTTTTCACCCTAAATTTCACCGTTACACCAAAATAAAAAGCAAAGGTGTTTTCTTTCAATTGAATGCTTTGTCGCTCACAGATCATTATGGTCCCTCCACACGAAAAGCGGCGTTGAAATTATTGGAAAGTGGAATGATCGATTTTCTGGCAACCGATACGCACCACGTACAGCACATTGAACAATTAAAAGAAGTTCGTGTTTCTGAAAAGCATTTAAAGCTGTTAATCCCAATAATTGAAAGTACCAAGGGTACTTTTCTAACCGCTTAAGATCGACGGAATATTTTTTCCTTGATTAACTGCCAAGAATTTTTAGGACCCCTACCATATCCATAGGTATAACCGTATTTGGCTGCATAACCAAATTTGGAATAATCAACATCATTGATAACTACAGCCATTCCTTTTAATTTTTCCTCTTCATAAAGTTCCCTTACATAACTCAAAACCCCTTTTTCCGTGATTCCTGCTCGGGTAACATAAATAGTGGTATCCGCCAACTGGCTAATCAATAAAGTGTCTGTAACCAACATTGTGGGTGCTGTGTCAACAATAATATAATCATAATTTATTTTCAACTCATTCAAAAGTTCCTGCATTCTATTGTTCATAAACAGTTCTCCGGGATTTGGAGGAATTCTTCCAGAGGAAATAACGTCCACAGGGATCTGATCTTCTTTTTTAACATTTATAATATCTGCAACCGTTACACTTTCGTCATGAATAAATTCGGACAGTCCCAAAAACCCACCTAAACCTTCCGCATATCTATGTAATTGCGGGTTTCGTATGTCTGCACCGATTATAATCACCTTCTTATTTGGAGAAGCCAAAGTCCGAGCGAGATTATATGCAACAAAGGTTTTTCCTTCTCCTTTTATCGTTGAGGTAACAAAAATTATCTTGTTGTCGGTCTTTCCCCTACCTTTTAATAAGTAATTCAGGTTAGTTCTTAAAATCCTGAAAGATTCGGCCAAAACTGTTCTATCATTTCTTTGGATCACATCATTCTGACCTTTTTCAATTTGTGGAATATCACCCAAAAAAGGAACGTGTTTTATAAGAGGCTGAAGATCATCTTTGTGATGAACTTTAGTGTCGAGCATGTTTTTGATGAAAATAACAATTACAGGAATTAAAAACCCGATTATAATACCCCCAGCAAGTATCATCCATGGTTGAGGACCTACTGGCGAACCATTGGTAAATGCCGGATCAATAATGCGAGCGACAGAAACCGTAGCTGCCGACGAAATAGCGGCTTCTTCCCGACGTTGCAAGAGAAATAAATAAAGCTGTTCCTTGATTTGTTGTTGGCGTTCAATACTTCTTATGCCCCTTTCCATACCGGGAAATGTGCTGAAAACTCCTTCGGCGCTTCTTTCTCTTTGGTTCAGTTCTTTTAGTCTTATCTTAATAGATTGTGTTGTACTTTCTATATTGTCCTGTAAATTTTCCTTCAGCGAATCCAATTCTGCCGTCAGCGTTTGAATAAAAGGATTTTTTTCGGTGGAATTGCTTAAATAAGCGTTGCGCTCAAGAACTAAAGTATTGTAGGTATTGATCAGTCCGGAAATACCACCTTCTTCAATTCCCACATCGGCTGGAAGCAATTCATAATCTCCTTGGCGGTTCAACATATCTTCCACCGATTCGATAAGCACAAGTTGCGTTTCAAGTTTAAAAATTTCCTGTTCTGCTTGGCTAGAAATAGTTTGAAATTCCATCGCGCCACTTGCAACATCCATTATTTCATTTTTCCTCTTGAATTCTGCCATTCCACCTTCTACGGAATCGAGTTCGGTACTAATTATTTCAAGTCTTTCTTGAATGAAAGATGCAGTATTCTCGGCAACTTCTCGTTTATTTTCAACGCCTTCTTCGTTAAACTGAAGCATCAAAGCATTCAGAAAATCTTCAGATTTACGATTATTCTCACCTACCAGGGCTAAAGAAAGAATATCTTCCGCGCCACCTTTTTTTGTTATTTCCAATCTGGAAATATAATTGTTGGCCACTTGGCGTAAAGGGGAAATCTTAACAATTATAGGATGGCTCTCGCCAAAGGTTCCTTTGAATCCCTTCCGTGGAAAAACCTTAAATTTAAGACCATCCAATGTAATTGTTTCACCCAACTCATGAACCTCGGAATATCCAGAATTCTCTTCGCTAAGAACAAAACTTGTTTCGGTTTCTGGAGTAACAAGAAATTTTTCCGAAGCTAAGTGAACAATTGAATCTGGTGTAATAAAATCAAGATATAGAGGACTTTCCCTGTAAGCTTCCACCGTAATAAGATTCCCTTCCATATAATAGGAAATATTATGGTTCAACTCACTCACAACGGTTCCCACTAATTGTTTGGATCGAAGCGTTTCGATTTGGTTACCCAAATTTTCCTGGCCCATTGTGAGAATTGAACCTCCACCTCCCGAAGGTAGCGCGTTCATTACACTATTTTCCTGTTCTTTGACAATCATCATGGAAGCTTCCGATTTGTACTTCGGAATGCTGTAGCGGTTATACAAATAGGCTAACGTTCCTCCCAACAGTACTCCCAGAACCAACCATTTCCAATGAATCAGGTATTTGTTGATTTCAGTCTTTATGTCGAATTTTGATTCCTGCTTCTCTGTATATTCATTCAATTCTTCCATGCCTGCTGCTATCTGCTAAAGAGTAAGTATAAACTTAATGCCGAAGTGAAAAGAGATAAAACTCCCGTATAACTTGTAATAAATCCTGCTGATTTTACCTGTTTGTAAGTCGGCTCAACATAAACCACATCATTTTGTTTTAAATAATAGAAAGGATTTTTAAAGACATCGGCCGATGTCATGTCAACTCTTCCTATTTGTTTGACACCTTCTATTTCCCTGATGACCAAAATATTTTCCCGCTTGCCATTATACGTAATATCGCCACTCATTGCAATGAGTTCAGGTATGCTTACCCTGCCGTCAGTAATGTCTTTTCTACCGGGACTTCTAACTTCCCCAAGTACCGTCACCCTAAAATTCATGATACGAACACTCACAACTGCATCTGTCACGTATTCCCTTATTTTTGTTTGAAGCATTGTTTCTATTTCCATTCTGGTTTTTCCTGCCACAGGAATTTTTCCAAGAATGGGAAACTGTATATTTCCATCAACATCAACCAAATAACCGGTTAACGATAAATTCTGTCCGCCACCGCCACTTGTTTGCCCTCCTAAGTTCATTTGAAACGGAGAAACCACTTCTTCATTCATGGAAGATACATTGATTCGTAATACATCATTTTCTTCGATGACCGGTTCATATTCCAATAAGTTTTCTATTCCTTCCAAACTCTCGGCATTATCAAAATAGACAATCTCCTCTTTTGTAGAGCAACTTATTGCCATGATACTGCATAAACAAAGGAGGAAAAATTTTTTGATCGACATTAAATCGTGTTTTTATAGATTAACTTCAACTTCTTTTTTATGATCCAAAATTTCAAAAGCCGAATTACTGCTCTTGAATTCAGGCACCAGCTCTTTCAACTTTGCTACCACAATTGGGCCTTGCATTTCACTTGCTGAATTTATTATATCTTCTATCGAAGAATTTATTTGATCATAAACCCTAACTTCATCTTGGGCGATCATGATTTTTTCATGATGTGTTGGCAAAGTCTTACTCTTATCACTTAGCAATTCCTCATAAAGTTTTTCCCCTGGTCGAAGCCCCGTGATTCTTATTCGGATTTGTTTGTTCGGGGTATAACCCGCCAATTTGATCATCTTTATTGCCAAATCCAGAATCTTGACAGGAGCGCCCATATCAAAAATAAAGACCTCTCCTCCTTTTCCCATGGCTCCCGCCTCCAACACCAATTGACAAGCTTCGGGAATGGTCATGAAATAACGGATTATATCCGGATGCGTAATTGTTACCGGTCCGCCCTTTTCTATTTGCTTTCTGAATAAAGGAACAACAGACCCATTGGAGCCTAAAACATTTCCGAAGCGAGTCGTTATAAACTTCGTTTTTGCCCTCTCTTTTTGTTTATGAAACAAAGACTGGACATATATTTCCGCTGCTCGTTTTGAGACACCCATTACATTACTGGGATTTACTGCTTTATCTGTTGAAACCATTACGAAATGTCCGACTTCATATTTGACGGCCAAATCGGCTAAATTTTTTGTTCCCAAAATATTGACCGAAACAGCTTCATGCGGATTCTCCTCCATGAGTGGAACGTGCTTATAGGCTGCCGCATGATAAATCACATCAATTTCTTGAGCTGAAAATAAAAACTCGAGACGTTTGTAATTGCCTACATCAGCAATAATGCATTGGAAATTCAATTCTGGAAATTTTCCGCGAATCTCCAAGTTTAAACTATGTAAAGGTGTTTCCGCTTGGTCTAAAATCAGTAATAATTTTGGTTGATAATCGGCTACTTGTCGTACAATCTCACTTCCAATTGATCCCGCTCCACCAGTGACCAAAATAGTTTTTCCCGTTAATTGTTGCTTCTTGTTTTCTTTGTTCAAAACAATAGGTTCTCGATCCAATAAATCTTCAATTTGAAGGTGCTTTACCTTATGGGAAACTATTGTTTCGTCTTCATAACTTGAAACAATTGGTGCATTAAAAACAAGTATATCATGTTCCAAACATTCTTCAACAATGGCATATTTTTCCTTAACACTCAGGATGTTCTCTGATAAAATAATTGCGGAAGCTTCTAAGGACTTGATCTGATCACTGATTTTTTTATTGTGAAAAAAAACAGGTTTATCCAAAATCCTGATATTGCTTTTCGAAGCATCCTTGGTAATAAAACCTTTAATATCAAATCTTTTTGGATGCTCAATTTCAAGGGCACCCGCAATTGAAATTGCATTCTCATCAGCACCAAAAATTACGGCGCCTTGAAGATTTTCATTCTTCTGGGTTCTTTTAAAATATTCATACACCTGCTTGACACTCAACCTAAAAAGGAATAAAAGCGAAAATGAAATCAGGAAATAGAATAATAATTCCGCCACCAAAAAAATCTTCTCCCCCATAATGGCGTAGGTGGCGTAATTTATGACCAGCAACCCAATAAAAGTACTAAAACAGGTCAGCATGATTTTCAATGCATCCACATAAGACGAGTGTCTGATCAAACCAGCGTAGGTTCTAAAAACAAAGAAGAAAATGAAATTTACGAGAAGCACCAATAGCATCTTTTGAGGCATCTCCAGCAAATCATAGAATTTATTGGTGAGATCCGTTAAAGCCAAAGCTGTTAAAAAGCTGGCTAAAATAATAATCCCAGTATCAATGATTAAAATGGCCCAACGAGGAAGGTACTTGATATTCCGAATATCAAGTTTATTCTCTTTGGACAGTATTTGCTGCATGGCATAGCTTAATCTCTTACCCATGAATTTTATTTAATCCGATTTTTTTGTTTTTCAAAAATGTTTCTATTGAATTTGCGATTCTTGTTTTCTCATTTTCGGTCAAATTTGAACCTGAAGGTAAACATAAACCATTTTCAAATGCATTTTCAGCGACGCGACCTCCATAATAAGGAGCAGATTGAAAAACAGGTTGCAAATGCATTGGTTTCCAAATCGGTCTGCTTTCAATATTTTCTTTTTCGAGATGAACCCTGAGCTCCTCGCTTGTAACCCGTTTATCTTTATCTTTTATTTCGATAATCGTCAGCCATCTATTGCTGAAAAAATCTTCATTGGGTTCATCAAAAACTTTTATTTCTGCCACCCCTTCAAAAATTCGCTCATAGAAATTTTTCATTTCTCTTCTCAAAGCAACATGATCATCCAATACCTTCATTTGACCTCTTCCTATTCCCGCACAAATATTGCTCAGTCTATAATTGTAACCAATTTCACTATGTTGGTAATGCGGGGCATCATCCCTTGCCTGCGTAGCCAAAAAAACAGCTTTCTGTTTTAATTCTTGGCTTTTTGTGATCAATGCACCACCTCCGGAAGTTGTTATTATCTTATTTCCATTAAATGAAAGAATACTTAAGTCTCCAAAAGTACCGCATTTTCTGTTTTTATAGCTACTGCCCAAAGCTTCCGCACTGTCTTCCACAATCGGAATTTCATATTTTGCAGCAATTTCATGTATTTCGTCCACCTTATAAGGAGTTCCATATAAATGCACCGCAATGATGGCTTTTGGTTTTTTACCTTTTGAAATTCTGTCTTGAATTGCTTCTTCCAACCTAAGGGGACAAATATTAAAAGTATCTGGCTCACTGTCCACGAATATGGGGGTAGCACCCTGATACACAATAGGATTCGCAGAAGCCGAAAATGTCAGACTTTGACAGACAACTTCATCTCCCTTTTTTATTCCGAGTAAAATCAGTGCTAAATGGAGGGCAGCGGTTCCCGAGCTTAATGCAGCGACATGAACTTCGGAATTGTTCTCACTATTTTTTGTGAGGTAGGATTGAATATCTTTTTCAAAACCGGTAACATTCGGCCCAAGGGGAGCGATCCAGTTTTCTTTAAATGCTTCATTTATAAATTGTTGCTCTTCACCTCCCATGTGTGGAGACGAGAGATAAATTTTAGGTTGATTCATGTCAATAAGAATTACGGTGAAAGATACTACAGCTAAGTTTTATACCCATGGCATTTGTGAATTTTGTAACAATTTTCACAAAACTTTAAGCAGGAAACCCTTTGTCCGCAAGGAATAGAAGCTCAAGCATGATGAAATTATTTAAATGATTTTACCTGGATTCCCAACCACGGTTGCAAAATCTGGAACATCTTTGATGATTACAGAACCCGCTCCAATGACCGCCCATTTTCCTATTTTTATACCGGGAATAACCGATGCTCCTGCGCCTACTTCGGTTCCCTCTCCAACGAAAACATTTCCGGTTATTACCGCATTTGGTGAAATATGAACGAAGTCTTCCAAAACTGCTTCATGCTCTACTACGGCACCTGAATTTACGATACAATGTTTTCCAATGATGGCTTCCGTGTTTATCACGGCTCTTGGCATCACGACGGTACCTTCGCCCAAATCAGCAGTGGGACAAACAGTAGCATCAGGATGAACAACTGCTTCAGCAAAAATCATTTCAGATCTTTCCGAAGCAATGGCGGCACGACTTTTATTTCTACCAACTCCAATTAATCCTTTTTGATCTTCGGGTAAGATTTTTGGCAAACCAAGTGTTACGGGAAAATCCATAATTTTTTTAATGGAAGCATTATCATCGTAAACTGTTGCCACTTCACAATTGGGCAACGATTCGATAATCCGTATCAAAACTTTGGCGTGCCCACTGGCTCCCAATAATGCTATTTTAGTCGGTTCCATTAAATTTTGTAGTGGTTGCTTCTCCTTCAGTATTTACACCTTCGGAAACAATAACTTTTTTTATTGTTTTAAATATGATCAACATATCCAATTTAAACGATATATTCTTCACGTAGTAAACATCGTATTCCAGCTTCTTCTCCCAATTTATCGCATTTCTACCATTTACCGCTGCCCATCCTGTTATTCCGGGTCGTACAAGATGTCTTTGCTTTTGAAAATCATTGTATAATTCCAAATATTCCGGAAGCAACGGACGCGGACCAACCAAACTCATTTCCCCTTTTAGTACATTCAGTAATTGTGGGGTTTCATCTAAAGAAGTCTTTCTAATCAGTTTTCCCATACCGGTCAACCTTTCTGAATCTGGTAATAAAATTCCATTTTCATCCTTGGCGTCATTCATGGTTTTGAACTTATATATATTGAAAAGTCGTCCGTTTTTTCCAGGCCTGACCTGAATGAAAAATGGATTTCCCTTATTTGAAATAAAAAGAAGTATAAAAACGATTATAAAAATGGGCAGTAAAACAGTACACCCAATCACGGCAATGACAAAATCTATAACCGGTTTGAAAAAATTTTGGTACAAAGCATCCGATTTTAAAACAAAACTATGTAGAATAATGAGGGAGTGAATCCAAAATTATGTTAAAAGAAGAGGTAAAAAAATTTAAGTGGTAGCTTTTAAAGTATTGCCCCTAACTGCCAATTGACCCGTTTTTATTTTTATTTTTTTATTAAAAGTTTGCTTTGTACCATTTTTGGAAACAGAAAAAGGTCCAGACCCTAAAAGTGTTGTCTGCCCTGCCCTCCAAATGGTTTTCTATTAATTCTTTTATTGCAGAGTACTTAAAGATACCTTGTTTTGAAATAAATCCCATTTCATAATAAGAAATTAATTCATTTTTAAGGTAACCCCGTAGCCAGTCTCCTACGGGAACACCGAAGCCTTTTTTCGATTTATCCAAAAATGCGTTGGGAAAGAATTCTTTAAATGCTTCTTTCAAAATAAACTTTTTGTTCCAGTCTTTTAAAAGGTAATTTTCCGGTAATTGAGAAGTGAAATTCCATAGTTCCTTGTTTAAAAAAGGTGCGCGACTTTCCAAAGAGGTGAGCATACTTGTTCGGTCGACTTTCACCAACATATCTCCTTCCAAACTCAATAGTTGATCTATTTTTCTGAAATCGTTCAAACTTTTATTCTGGTCGCCGATTTTATTTTTGTAAAAATCAAGCGTATTTGATCTACGAAAATGATCGGTGAAAATTTCATCCAATTCATTGTTTTGAAACCCCAGTGAAATAATATTGTAATAGAAATCGCCTTTATAATTAATTGCTTTTAGCAAGCGATTCAATTTAAATCGTTTTCCTCGATTGTCATCTTTTGTTCTTAAAAACGGTGCAACAGCATTGGAAATCCCGTTGTGAAGCTTTTCGGGAACTACTGAAGTATATTTCGTATTAAGTTTGCCAATATAATATTTGTTGTAGCCACCAAAAACTTCGTCACCACCATCGCCGGTCAACGCCACTTTTACCTTTTGACGGGTTTTATTGGCCACCAAATATGTGGGAAGTGAAGAAGAATCGGCAAAGGGTTCGTCAAAATTCAGAAGTATTTCATCAACATTGTTTTTCATGTCTCCTTCGGAAACTATAAATTCGTGATGGTCACTATTTATTAATTTGGCAACCGTTCTTGATTTATCAGATTCATCAAAAGATTTTTTGTCGAAACCAATCGAGAATGTATTGATTTTTCCATCGGTTTGTTGCGCCAAACATAAGGAGACCACAGATGAATCGACTCCGCCGGAAAGAAATGTCCCCAAAGGAACATCGGAAATTGACCGACTCTCAACACTTTTTCTTACCAATCGTTCGGTTTCGCTTTTTGCCCTTTCAAAACTAATTTCAGGATCAACATTTTTAGAGAATTTTTGTTGAATTTCATGAACTGAAAAATCGAAATTCGAACAATCATATTCCAAATAATGATTTGCCTCCAGTTTGAAAATATCTTCATAAATCGAAAATGGCGCCGGAATGTATGTCAACTGAAAATATAAATTCAATCCCTCCAAGGAAATTGAAGGTTTCTTGGGCAAAGCTTGCATAATCGATTTGAGTTCTGATGCCCAATAGAAATTTTTATTGTTTTGGGTATAATACAAAGGTTTTTCGCCAAAAAAATCGCGTGCAATAAATACTTTGTTTTTCTCCTTGTCATATATGCTGAAAGCAAACATACCATCCAACATTGCAAAAGAATCAACTCCGTATTTCTCGTATAATCGAAGAATCACTTCGGTATCAGAAGTAGTTTTAAATTTGACCCCTGTTTCCGACAAGCGTTTTTTCAGTTCTAAAAAATTATAAATCTCCCCGTTGAAAACAAGTTGAATATCCTGATTTTCTGAAGTCATTGGCTGCTGTCCCGTGTTCAAATCAATAATGGACAATCTGCGCATCCCCATTCCTACGGAAAAGTTTTCATTTTCTTGAACAAAAAACCCATCTTGATCCGGACCACGATGAATTATTTCCTGGTTCATTTGTGAAAGACGTTTAGAAACTGCTTCTGCCGAAAGGTTTTCAGAAGATATCAATCCATTTATTCCACACATAGGTTATTTTGATTTAGTTGGCTTTCCAAATGTTTATATTCTTTTAATATCTCTTCCCACATTTGCTTTCGTTCATATTTTTCCACAATCGATTTACGGGAATTTTTCTGAAGTTTTTCCCGCAGATTATTATCGGTTGCCAGTTTTTTCATTGCTGTAAATAGTCCTTTAACATCTCGCACGGGAATAATTAATCCATTCTCGGCTTCGGTCACTATTTCATTGCAACCATTTATATTGGTTACAATACTTGGCAAGCCCATTGCCCCTGCCTGCATTACAACATTGGGGAAACCTTCCCGATAACTGGGGAAAGAAAGTACGTTTGAACACGCCAAAAACGGTCTCACGTCATTCTGGTAACCTGCCTCTATGATTTTGGGATGATTCGTAATTTTGGTTATGGTTTTTTCTTGCAACGGATCCAGATTTTCTTCCAAATTACCGACAAGTAAAAGCGAGGTGTTTGGCATTTCATTATTCAATTCACAAAAAGCTTCCACAAGTTCATTGATCCCTTTATCACTCACCAATCTTCCAATAAAAATGAACACCACATCATTTTCGGGAATATTCAAAGATTTTCTAGTTTCCTTTCTGGCTTCCGTTGAATAGTTTTCCGGATTGAAAAAAGAAGTATCAATTCCGTTTGAACTTCCATTTCCCAATACTTTTAATTTATGTTCCGGTGCGTATTTTTCATTTTGTAAAAATTCGTGAATTTTATGTGAATTTGGATAAACCATGGTCGCGCAAGAGAAAGTCAGCTTCTCAACATATTCCAAAACTTTTCGCTTTGCTCCTCTGGCCTCTAACAACGGTAAACCTGCAACTGTATGAAGTCTGATGGGAACCCCCGCCAATTTTGCCGCCATCATACCAGCAATCCCTGCTTTGGGAGTATGTGTGTGGACAATCAGTGGTTTTTCGGATTTAAAAAATTTATACAATTCTGCCACCGATTTTAAATCTTGAAAAGGTGTTATTTCCCGAGTCATTTCAACCGGAAACGTTTCCACACCAATTTCTTTTCCGAAAGATTTCAACTCTTCTGCGCCCGAAGACACTGCGATCACTTCATATTCACGTTGCATGAAGTTAAGCTGTCCTTCCAGCAGTTTTTTTAGCGAAACGGGCACTGTAGTTACTCGTATAAGTTTTTTTGAATTTTCCATGAATGAATCAATAATTAATAAAACCGCTACATTTTATCTGCCATATTTATATTTAGCGCTTTAAATGTATTGGTGTATTTTATTTCTTCGGATCCTGAAGTTTTTAAAATCGTAAAAAAACCGGGAAGGTTTTCAAAATTTTCTTCCATGCACACATTGTACAATTCTTCTCGAGTGGTAAAGAAAAAAGCCTTCTTTCTCTTATTTTCAAGACACCAATTTGTAACCGATTTTAAATTTCTTCGGAATTTATCCAAGTCGGAAAACGTGATCAGTAGGATTTTAATTTCATTTTTTCCGTCTTCCAAAATGGCAAAATCACCATTGATTTTTAAAATTACAGGATGTTTCGGTCTTTGAATATATTGTTTTAAAAATTCCTCTTGATTGTATTCAAAACTCAAAAATTTAGACTGATGTTCTTGGAAAGATTTAAAAATCTCATCATCATGTTTTTCTGAATTTGAAATTTGCTGCGGAATGTTTTCTTCCTCATATTTCTGTTCTGGAGAAAAAAGATGATAGGTTGGAAACATAAAAGATCCCGCTGATCTCAATCTCCTGCAACTCGGATTGGTTGCGGTAACAAAAGCAGTTAAGTAAAGAACATTTTTCTTTTTGCACAAATCGACAGAGGTTTCAATCATTTTACCAAAGCAGCCTTTTCTCCTGGCAGCCGGAAGCGTCCATGAACCTGTCATTATTCCAATTTCTGCATTTTGGCCGTTTTGGGAAAGTTTTCGATAGGAAACCGCAGATCCTGCAATTACGCCATCTTCTTCATTTTCAATCAACAAAATATCCGCAGAAAACGCGCCCACCTTTCTTTCAAAAACCCAGTCATATTCCGTAGTGCCTCCCCAATTGGGAAAACATTCATTGAGGTAATCGAGATATTGGGATTCATGGTTATCCGGGTTCAGTACAATTTTCTCCATGGCTAATTGTTGTTTTTTATATACTCACTTATTTCGCCCATAGATGTCCACCACAAATCATCACCGTATTCCAATTTCAGAAAACTGAACAAAGTATCAAGGTAATTCATGTACACCTCATCAACACCGTCTAAGGCCTTGTAACCAACAAAAGATTTGATGATATGCGCTTTTATTGATAACAATCCTCCGTTTTCTATTATTTTTTTTGCCCGGTCAAAAGTGGAAGTCGCCTGAAAATTAGTCGGAAAATGAATCAGTTTGTCATTCTTGATCCGGATTGGATAAAGAATTGGCGTTCCTTTCAATCCGCTCATATTGTTCATCGCGTTCTTGGTTATTTTGGTTCGAATATCCCGCGACGATGCTATAAAATCGAATTTTGCTTCAATAAGCTGATTTAATAAATTGTCGGGTGCGTT
This sequence comes from Salinimicrobium sp., assembly GCA_035705495.1. Lineage (GTDB taxonomy): Bacteria > Bacteroidota > Bacteroidia > Flavobacteriales > Flavobacteriaceae > DASSWB01. The sequence goes on from DASSWB010000037.1 coordinate 31,481, forward strand.
CCAACCGGGAGGACAAACTCCGTTTACATGTTTTAATCCAGCAGTATTAAAAATCCGCAGCATTTCATTTAAAATCTCCCGAAACTCTTTTTCTGACTGATCTTGAAATTCAACGGGAACATTGAGTCCTTTATGCACATGATATAAGCCATGAAAACCGATTTCAGCTTGTTTTATTTCGTTGAGATAGTTCACAAATTCTGGATGGTTTTCCAAATTCATGGAATCCCTTTTCAGTCGTTTTGCGAGATAAAAATAATTTCTCAAGAAGGGAATAGCTGCCAAGAATTTACGTGTGGGAATTGGTGATATCTCCCTCCAATTTGCAGTAGTGAACAAAGTGACTTTTGATTCAGGATGTCTGTTCAACAACCATTTGACCAAACCCAAACCTCCATTGTCCAAATCTCCTCCGGCTTCGTAAAAATCGGTGCTTTTTCCCGGGTGGATATCATCAATGGTGAAGCAAATAGCTGCTTTCTTATCTGAAGGTTTCCACTTGATCATAGTTTGTTTTTCATACCTCGAAAATAAGGTATAATCAACCTACAGCAAGAATCAAAAATTATAAAAGATTGCTAATTTTTAACGTAAAACCGCCTATTTTTGAAGCTTTCCCAATTCTGCCATATTTAATGACCGAAAATTATATTTTTCTTCACATTTTTTAAAAAACTTTAGTAAATCCAATAAATCCTGAAGATTGGATTTTGGGTCGGAAGCAAAATTATGTGGGTGCCACCATAAATGATAAATTTCTCCTTTTTTGGCGGCATTCAACATTTCCGATTTTATCCGGTTTATTTTTTGTTTTCGTAAAAACCCATTGGATTCTACTGGTCTCAAAAATCTACTCGCGGGTTGTTCCATGACGCCGGTTGGACCCTTTTTTAATTTTTGAAAAGAATAAGATTTATTTCCCAAAGGAAAATACGCATCGCCCGTACGTGCAATTTTAGATAAGAGATTGTCTTCCTGTGTATTCCTCCAATACCAAGAATCGGGATTTGAACGGACGTTTTTTATTCCAAATTCATTACATATTTCGAGATAGGGTTCTTTTATTTGGTTCCGCGGAAAAACGAGGGATTTTAGTTCTATATCAAATTTTTCTGCAACTGAAACCGCCATTTGTAAATCGGCTCTAAAGGATTTTTCGTCTTGTCCTGCTTCCAAACAGTAGTAATGGGAATACGTATGTGTCCCGATTTCTTGTCCTTTAATTTTTTGAATTTGACGAATCAAAGAAGGAGCAAAAAAAGCTTCGTCTTTTTTGGCAGATTTCATCCGTTGGCCAAATTTGTAAGCATTTAATTGTTTTGAGGAATAATCCGGAGTGATGGTTGGCATATTTTTTTCCCATTCTGTCCAATTTTCATTGAACAACATACCCACAACGGCCCATGTAGCGTGAATTTCATGCTCTTCGAAAGCTGAAAGTATCTTCGGAATTGTTTTTCGGGTACTACTGAAATAGTTTTCATATTTGGAAAAATCGATCAAATCGAACAGCCCCCATACGAGTTCAAAATCCAAAGAAATAACGAAATAACCATTTTTGCTCATTGCCGATTTTTAGTTATGCTGAAACCAATTCTTTTTCCTTGCTTTTCCGTTCCTTCAACAATTTAATCCTTCTTATCCGCATGATACGCGTATATTTTTTCTGGGCTAAGTAATAGTAAATAATAAAAAACAAGAAATACATCACCATCGATTTTTGTCGCATAATGATTCCGAGGTTGGACATAATAAAAGTCATCGCAAAGGAAGTCAGCAGAAAAATAATGAAACTCATTTTTACATAGGAAGGGGATTTTTTCAGGAACCTGATAAAATCTTTTTTAAGGATTTTGAAAAAGAGCAATAAGTAAATCAAATTCTCAAAAGACGTGAATATCCCCAATATATTTGGCGCATCGATAAATAGCGGTCGGAACCAAAAAGTGAATAATTTAAAAGGCAACGGGTAGGAAGACATGTCTACACCTGACCCGGATGCACTTAAATCTTCAGATCGACTTTCCGAAAAATCCTGAAAATCTTCAATAACATTTTCCGATCCTTGCAGGTTTACCACCGCCAAAATTTTATCTTGGGAAAGTACCAGAATAACAATGGTTGCTCCGAAAATGAACATTTTTTTTCCGAAGGAAACATTTTCATTGCCACTTAAATAACCCAGTGCCATTCCCACGGCAACAAAAAAGAAGACATGCGGACGGATATAAAAAATAATCAGTCCGGCCAAAACCAAAAGAAATAATCTCTTTTTTGGTTTTACAACCGCGTAAGCAAACATCATGAGTCCCAAGAATATTGGCGCTCCTTTGCCCAAGGAAGCCGTCCAAAAATGCATATTGGGCAGAAAAAGCAATAAACTCAGGAGATCAATATTTTTAAAAACCGTAACATTGAGCGGAATATTATCCCTAAAAAACAAATAGGTATATATAAACCCGATATAGCCTAACCATGCAAAAGTGAGCATAAGCATCTCATAGGAAAAACCCATGTGGTAAAACGGATAGGATAAAAAATTAATGAATTTTGTGTCGGTACCAAAAGTGGAGAACCAATCCCCGATGTGAAAAGACAAATAATCGTAATAATGATGGGAATCTGAAGGATTGTTGTATGCGTACCACAAATAAATTCCGAAGAAAACCAGATGATACAAATAAAGCAAGTTCATTTTTCCTTTGGAAAAGTTCTTTCTCGTTTTTGCATAGGCATTCAGTATTAATTGATTAATACCAAAATAAACGACCATAAGAAAAACGACTCCAATCATAGTTTAAAATAATTCCATATCGCCCAAACTGTAATTCCAATTGGGAATTTGCAATAATGAAGATTTTAGTTCTTCGGTTAGATTTAAATCTTTTACAGTCAGAATTGGACCCAAATCCCCCTTATAAACCGGAAATGGCATTTTATTCACTTTCGGGGAAAAGGAGATCGCTTGCGCGCCAAATTTCTTGCTCCAATACTTGATGATTTTTTTGATTTCATTAAAATGCACCGGATTCGAATAGATACATTCTACCACGCGCAATTCGGTAATTTTGCCCCGACTTTTCGTACAAGCGGCCAGATAGAAATCGGGGGTGGCATATACTTCATATTCTTGCAACGGATTGTTTTCAAATCTCCAAGCAAGATATTCAGCCGATTTACGAGTAAAGAAAGCATTCTTCTTTTCCAGATCGGCATTCCATGTCGCACACAACGATTCAATTTCTTTCGCGGATGCTTTTATAGTCCTTTGATAATTGGGTTGTTGTTTTAAAATTTTCCAAAAAGAAGAAAAAGCTGGACGAATACCTATTTCAAGTTTCCCCGCTGTTTCCCATCCCATTTTCAAATATCCAGGTCGACTCTTATCATTTGGAGTATTGAAAATAAAATCGTCACCATCTTTTTTTGCAATTTCCACTGCTTTTAAAGTCAGTTTTTTAAAAATCCCTTTTCCTTGATGATTTGGATGCGTAGCGGTATCAACCGCTCTGAAACAAGAATAATTTTTGTTGCCCGCGCTCCATTTCCATCTCATAAATGCGCGAACGCCAACAATTTCATCATTTTGCAATGCTAAAAGAACAATGGATTTCCCAAACGGATTATCGACGTGTTTAAAGTTCCAGATTTGTTCTGAAATCGGTAAATCCTTTTCACCTAAGCTGGCTTTTAGAACTTTGATAATTTCCAGAATATCGGTCGCTTTTCCTTCTCTTATTTCCATTTTTAGATTTTAAAAAACATTAATTTTTTAGGTTAGAATTTTCCTGATATAATTCCGTGTAAATTTCTTCCAGTGAATTTACCATTGACGCCAGACTAAAAAACTCAATCACCCTTTTTCTAGCTGCGGTTTGATATTCGATTCTTTTTCCAATATTGGAAACCAGTTTGGTTGCCAATGTGGCCAGTGCAGCTTCATCCCTTACTTCACAAGTCAACCCGTCAATTTCATCCCTTACCGCTTCCACAACACCGCCAGCCCTTGTAGAAACGATTGCACAACTCATGCTCATGGCTTCCAACAGTGCAATGGGTAAACCCTCAAAAGAGGAACTCATCATAAAAATATCCATCGCAGAAAAATAGGCAACCGTATCTGTTTGAAGTCCGGGGAATTTTACAATTGCTTCCAATCCCAGCTCCTTCGCCATTTCTTTTATTTCTTCCTGTTTGGGTCCTGCGCCCACCAATATTCCAAATACCTGCGGATTTTGTTCATGAACTTTTTTAAAAGCCGTTAACCAACCCGGTAGATTTTTCTGTTCCCTAAAAACCGCCAAATTTCCGATCACGACAGCATCTTCAGGAATATTCAGTTTTTTTCTAATTGTATTTCCCTTTGTTGTATCTCTCTGAAAATGTTCTGTATTTACTCCGTTCAGAAGCGTACGAACTGGAATTTTTGGGTTGATATTTTTTTTTATGGAAGCACTGACATCTTCCGAAACACCCAAAGCCAAATTTTGATTATTAAAACTAAGTTTGTTCAATAATTTGGTTGCGAAATGATATCCTTCCTGAATATTGTGTTCGGTATAAACGACCGGTATTTTTGTTTTTGAATGCACAATTCTTCCGACAAAACCCGACCAAGGCAAATGACAATGAATGACATCAATTTTATGGGTTTTGCAGAATTTTACTACCTCATCATATTTTTTCAGAAGTAAAAAATTGTTTGATGCAGGAAAGCAATGAACTTCGCCTCCTGCATTTTCCAAGGCTGCTACCATTTGATTTTTCCACGGAAGAAAATAGATATAATGAAACTCGAATTTATTGGTATTATGAATTTTTAAGGTTTCCGGTAATAGCATTTCTGCCCCACCTCGTCCCAAAGATTTTATAATGTGCAGCACTTTAATTTTTTGCATAATTGGTATTACATTCTTTATTCGTGTTGAATAAAATCAGCATTCACACAAAATAAAACTATTGTGTGCAGAGACCAACAAAATCGCGGCGAATTAACTTATTTTTACAATTTATCCGTGTAAAACGCGGCTTTAAATGCTTGATATAGACCTTCACCCACATATTTGTTTCCTTCTTGGTTCCAGTGGGGGTCACAATTAAAATACAGATTTTTTGGTACTTGAAAATTTGCGGGAAAATCCAGAAATATGATATTGCCGGTTTTGTTGGTCTTCCGTTTTAGATAATTATAGTTTCTGTCGATTTCAATTTCGGTTTTTTCTGATGGCACCCTGAAAACGAAAACCTTCCGGTCTCCACTTAAGCTATCGATTTGTTCGAGATTATAGCGTATCCTATCCAAATTCTGAGTATCCAATGCTTCTTCCGAAGCCTCTTCTTTTAGGTTCATGTCCCAATACGTCACCTTTAATTTGGTGGAATAGAATAAAATAAAATGATAGATCTGTGAATATTCATTCAGCACATTCTTGACCAAGCTTGAGATTCCTTTTTTTTCAGTAAAAATAGATTTGGAAAGCGGAACACTTCCGTAGGTCAATTCGTAATTTGGATATTCACCCGTTAAATAAGGACGATATCGGGATTTATTTTTCCATTTCTCATAATCCTCGTCCTTCAACTCATTTGGCAGATTGAGACCGACAAAAACGTAGTCATGAGTAATTTCATCTTTAAATCTTTTGTACAGCAACCTATATTGGGTAGGACCAAAATGACCGGAAATTGCCATATTTTTCATCTTGATCCCACTTTTCTTTTCAAAAACTTCGGTTGCACGGTATTCTTCATTAACACCGTAACCTTCTATGTAAGAGTCGCCTAAAACAATCGCGGATTTTTCGTATTCCCCTTCCTTCCATTCGTCATCCCTTGCACCAATGGAATTTGAGTAATTCATGGCATCATAACAACCACCACTAATTCTCGCTTTAGCGTTCGGAAATCGCCAAACTCCGTGGAGAGGATTCATATCAGCATACAGATTTGTCTTTTGCACCAATGAAGCATCATAGGAAGGTCCGTTAAAGGGAAGCATATTCAGTTTTTGCAATACAAATAGGGACAATTCCATAGCAATAACCAATACCACTAAAATTTTCAGGTATGAAAAAATTGTCTTGAAGAAATATCTAAAATTGGAAATAGATAAATTCATTTTGTGTGGTTATTAGTGAAAAGAATAAAATGCAGCCAATCGTGACCACGATGAATACCCTTCTGAAAACGACTGATTCGAATTTAAAAATGCTGGGCACTTCGGAATCTTTGATTGTTTTTTCCAAGATTAAAAAAAGAATGATGAGCAAAGACGGGACCCATAAAATTTGATCGAAAATTCCGGAATTTTCATTGACAAAAATTCCTTTTAGGTAATCATAGGCTACGCTCACGGATGGCGCCCGAAAGAACACCCATGCAAGGCTGACAATTGCAAAGGTGAATAAAGTTCCCAGAATGGCAGGGAATTTTTTAAAAAACGAATTTTCGTTCCATTTGAGTAAATATGGCATAAAAAACAAAGCGTGGATTCCGCCCCAAATAATAAAAGTCCAATTCGCTCCGTGCCAGAACCCGCTGACCAAAAAAATGATCCACACATTCCGGATTGTTTTCTTGAGGCCTCCCCTGCTTCCGCCTAAAGGAATGTAAAGATAATCCCGGAACCAAGTTGTTAATGAAATATGCCATCTTCTCCAAAAATCGGCTAAAGTTGTCGCGAAATATGGAGTTCGAAAGTTTTTCATTAAATCAAATCCAAGAAGTCTCGCTGATCCTATCGCTATATCGGTATAACCGCTAAAATCCCCATAGATTTGAAATCCGAAGAAAACAGCACCCAATAAAAGTTCAGAAGAAGAAGCTTGTGTATAATTACTGAAAATATGGTTAACATAAATTGCACAATAATCGGCAATCACCATTTTTTTAAACAATCCCCAAATAATCAATTTCACACCCGAAGCGAAAGGAACCGGATTAAATGATTTGATTTTTTCGAATTGAGGTAGAAGATTGCAAGCACGTTCTATAGGACCTGCAACCAGTTGAGGGAAAAAAGAAACGTAGGCAAAGAATGCCACGGAACTTTTTACGGGTTTTAAAACGCCTCTATACACATCAATTGTATAACTAAGGGTTTGGAACGTATAAAATGAAATTCCTACCGGTAAAATTAAACTCAAACTGTAATAATCCGTTTGAAATCCCACCGAATTCATCAAATCAACCCATGATTCTATAAAGAAGTTAAAATATTTGAACACAAACAACAACCCAAGATTGCAAGCCAAACTCAGGATAAGCCATACTTTTTTATTGCCGGCATTCTCAAATATTTTTAGGGAAACAAAGTAATCAATCAGAGAACTTAAAAAAATAAGTCCGAGAAACCTCCAGTCCCAGCAACCGTAGAAGAAGTAAGAAATGAGTAAGAGAAAAATATTTCTATAATACTTTTTATTGGATAGAAAAAACCAATAAACCAAAACCACGACAACCAGAAAGGCAATGTACAACCAGCTATTAAATAGCATCTTTTTGCATTTTTTTTAGGAATTTTAAAAAGCAACTTAAAGATATAAGCTATTTCTGTAAAGAACCGTACGCTTTAACAAAACCTAATGATAAATCTTTGTTTATAAAGTTTTTGGAGACATTTTGGTAGGCCGAACGGATCAATTCAGCATTGGGTTCCTTGAATCCTTTTATTATTGAATCTGCAAATGAGGTTTCATCATTTTTTGGAATTAAAAAACCTGTTTGTGCTGTTATTATTTCTGAAACTCCTCCCACGTTATACGCTATCACGGGAGTTTTACAATACATTCCTTCCAAGAGGACTCCGGGCAAACCTTCAATGATACTAGGTAAAACCAAAACATCTGCAGCTTTTATAAAAGACATCGGATTGTTTACAAATCCGTAAAAAGATATATTTTCAGTTAATTTTTTTTCCTGTACTTCTTTTTCAATTTCTGGTTTTAAAGGTCCGTCTCCCACCAAATGCAAATGTGCGTTGGGATTTTGTTTTAAAACGTTTTGGAAAATCCGCAGTAATCCTTGATGATTTTTTTCGAATGTAAAACCGCCTACATGAATAATGTGTTTGTGATCGTTCGGTTCCAACTCGATTTCGGGAATTGAATCCATTTTTTCCAATCCTACAGGAATTACGGTTGTTTTATTTGTTAGAAAAGGAAAATGTTTAAGAATGTCGTTTTCCGAAACTTGAGAAACCGAAATAATGAGATCTGTGTATTTATAAAAGAAGGAATTTATTTTTTTTTGCAACGGATTCGTTAAATAACGCCCCACTTCACTTGCATTTCTGAAAACTATTGGATTTTTCCATTTATAAAAAATCTTCGAAAAAACCGCATATTTCAATGTATCACCAGCATTGGCCTGTACAATATCGGGATCAAATTCGGCTATCATATTTGCCAACTTCTTCCAAGCGTTTAAATCGATAAAACGTTTGTTTGACGAAGCATTCAAGGTTTCTATTTCACCATGAAAAGGCAGATTCGCTTCGCCATTGAAAACAGCAAGTATTTTCACATCATGACCCAACTCGATTAAGTGATTTGACAATTGTGACGCAAAGGTTTCGGCCCCGCGGTTTTGTGGTTTTTGAATAAGTTGGAGAATCTTCAATTTTCTGGTTTTAAAATGTTTTTTAGATATCCCTCGCTTCCTTTTTCCGAAGAAATTATTTTCCCTGGGCTTCCCAATACCACGGAATTCGACGGGACATCAAAATTTACAAAAGTACATGGGCCAATAAGCACATTGTCGCCAATTTTAATATTACCGACTACTACAGAATTTGCACCCACCATTACCCGATTACCCAAAGTTGGACTTCCTTTTCTCTTTCCTCTACTTTCCCGACCAATGGTGACACCTTGACTGATATTGCAGTTTTCTCCAATAATCGCCGATTGATTAAAAATTATTCCTTGAAAATGGGTCATAAACAATCCTTTTCCAATTTTGGTCGCATGCGGAATTTCTACAACATACCTCACTGAAATGGCTTTAAACCAGAGTCGGAAGAAAATCCCAATGGGATTGTATTTCGAAAACTTGTTGCACATTCGGTACAAAAACATAAATCTGGCACCAGCACGGAAAAGAACAGCAGAAAAGTAAGCTTTGGATGAATCTACGCCACAATATCGAAAAATATCATGTTTTAAATTTTTCATATTTTTATTGTTGGAAAAGAGTCAAATTTTTTTCATCTTAAAACAAAGATATAAAACCAGAAATGGGCACTTCTAAAACAAATCTAAAAATTAACCCTTCCAAAGCTTAAATTAAATGACCCGGTCCCGTTTTCTTCATATTCTTAAAAGATTACCCACTGTGATTGTTTTAAAAACTAAGATCACTTTTAAATGGTGGCTTTTTAAAATAGCAAAAAACTGGGTGATTTTGAATAGGATACATCCCCGAATCAAACCTACTCTTTGGCGCAGAATAGGATGTAAAATAGGAAAAAATGTTTCTATTGGGTACGATGTTTATTTAGATGTACACAATGCGCGATTACTCACTGTGGAAGATGGAGTTTGGATAGCGAGCCGTAGTGTTCTTTTTTGTCATAAACGCGATTTGACGGCTTATTACAAGGGAGAAGATTATAATAAATTGACCTACAAAAAATTACCAATCTACTTAAAAAAAGGCTGTGTAGTAGGAATTGGATGTATGATCATGCCGGGCGTTACTATTGGCGAAGGTTCAATAATTGGAGCCGGATCATTGGTAATCAATGACATTCCTGCTTGGAGTATTGCTGTGGGTCATCCTGCAAAGGTTGTCAAAGAAATTCCCGAAAGACCTCAAGAAGTTTAAGATTTTCAATCTGTGATTTGCTGGTATAAACCCAACATTTGAGAATGGATTTTTTCAATTTGAAATTTGCGGTTGTAATTGTCTACGCTTTTGACACCCATAGAGAAGCGTAATTTTTGTGATTTGGCCATTTTGGTCAAGCAATCGCCTAATTCTGATGTGTTGTTTTTCTCGAAAAAAAGCGCGTTTTCATTGATATTGACTACTTCGCGGAAAACTTTGATATCAGAACATATTACAGGCAATCCCGCTGCTTGTGCTTCAATTAAAGCCCCACCCAAACCTTCGTACAAAGAAGGAAAAACAAATACATCAGAAGCCACCAAGATTTCATAAATATCATTTCTGTGCCCCAGAAATTTTAGTTCAGTTTGAATTTTTTTGTTTTCCAGAAAATCCTCAATTTCTTTTGTGGCGTTTCCTTTTCTTCCGCAAAAAATAAACCTTACATTATATTGAGCCAATTCATGATCGACTTTGGCAATGGCTTCTAATAAATTGATATGTCCTTTCGCAAATTCTTGTCGACCGACATGCACAAAAACCAAATCATTCTGTTTTATTCCCAATGCATCGCGCAGCTTATTTCTTACCTGTTCTTTATCTTTCAAAAATGCATTTTTCTTCCGACCCCGATAAATAACCTCGATCTTTTTCGCTGGAATTTTTAATTTTTGAATATAATGATTTTTGACCTCTTCGGTGATTGCAACAAATCTATCGGTTCCTTTTGATTCAGAAATCTGGTCGAAAAACTTGTATAATTTCAGGGCAGTCGAATTTATCTGCGCATCCTGAAAACGCACTTCGTCATAGGGACAACTTACGAGACTTTCAAGATGATAGAATTTCGCGAACAATTTTGCCGCACGCACACGCATAGTTGCCCTAAATAAAACCGATTGTACAAGATCTGGCCGGTAATCTTTTATAATTTCGGCGATATTTTTTGATTGACCCAGAAAATTTCCCGGTTTCAAAAAAACAACATCAAAACCTTTGTTCAGAATTTCTTGTTGGACACCTTCATGTCGGTGATCCAAAACAATTATTTTAATGCTGATTCCCTTTTCTTTTAAAAAATACCAAAGTTCTGCGTTTGATCTTTCAGCGCCCCCAGTGCCTAAGCTGTCCTGTACAAATAAAATTTTCATGCTTCTAAAGTTTCATAGCCGTATTTGGTCAAGTAAGCTCCGGCTACCTTATTGATTGCAGCTATTTCTGCTTTTGACAATTTTGAAATACTTCTTGAATTCATGTTCTTGATGGTGCTGTTTTTTTCATGAATTTGGAATTTATTGGCCGCAATATCTTGATCAACTTTTTCCAGATTTAAAAAATCCATGATTTCATTAATTACTTTGTTCGGGTTTTCGGAAAGATCTTCATAATTGATTTCCAAGAAATGATCGAGTTCCGTCTTTGTTTCTTCAATAATTTGAAGTGATTGCACCCATTGTTCTGCACACATTTCTATCGGATAACTTTCATTTCCGTATAACGGATTGCCATCCATTACTTCCGCCTTTCTTTTTATGCCCTCTGCTACTGCATAACCATTACGAACGATGTGTATAAAATAAGCAGGTTTAAAGTGTTTGTTGAAAAATGGAATCCGAAGTGAATTTGAAATGGATTTCTCAACAAAATATGATTTTTTAAAATCGTAAAAGTGGGACCAATGTTTTTTCACTTTGGCCGCATCTTTCTTGACATCTATTTCTGAATTTTTCATCTCCTTTTTACATTTCCACCACATACGTCGCCAGTTGAAATCTTCAGGTGTTACCAATTGATCTGTCAAAACAACTCCTTCATCTGGCAATCCGCTAATTTCTGGATGGGACGCCAAAATTTGATCTAATAACGTAGTTCCTGAGTTATAGCAACCGACAATAAAAATCCATTTCTTGTTTTTGATATCTTTTCCCGTTTTTTCCATCAGCTTAGAAAACAAAATATTTTTCCGAAGCCGCCCGAACAGTTTATGAAGAATCTGCTGTTTTTTCATTTTAAAAATTTTCCTATTTTTTTTGTAATCGGGAGGATTTTGGTGTGGTATCCGCTTAAAATGAATTTAAATTTCCACAATGGAGTAATATCATCAACAATAAGTCGACTGATTCTCAACGGATTTATTTTTTTCGAATTGATTTTATGATCAAATAAAAACGCCATTTTTATACCTTCACTTTTCAAGGTCTCTTCTACTTTTTCAGAAAAATTCCCGTTTGGGTATGCAAAAACTTCAGGTTCAAACTGGTTTTCTTTTAAAAATTGAAATGAATTATAAATTTCTTCCCGAAGCGCTTCCTCCGAACATTGATTGAGCATAGGATGAGAGAATGAATGGTTTGCAATAGCAATATCGTGTTCCTTTAATTCAAAAAGTTGCTCGGACGATAATTGTCTGTGCACAAAAGTTGATTTTTTTGAATCGATGCGAAGTTGTTCCAAAAATTCTTTACGTTTGGAGTTGGGCCAGTTTTTCACTTCCCAAACCTTCTTTTCACCTTCAACCGGACCTAAATGATAAATAATCTCATCCCACCAAAAAGGTTTGTACGTATTTATTAAACCTGTAATCACAAAAACAACAGCGGGAACATGATGTTTTTTCAAAACCGGAAAAGCATTTTTATAAATTGAAAAATCTCCGTCATCAAAACTGATCAACAAAGGATTTTCAGGTAATGGATCATTGGAAAATATATGGTTTTTCAATGAATCCAAATTGATGATATCATAGTTGTTTTTCAGGTAATCTATCTGATTTTCGAATTGTTCAGGATTGGTAATATTATGGTAGGCCAATATTTTCAATCGGCTATTAGCAGTTTTTTCATTTGATTTTTCGCTTAAATTTTGATTGCTGTCCGCCATAATTAACTATGAGAAATTGATTTTTTCCTATCTGTTTTCAAATCCAAAAAACTGAGGTACGGATAATCTGATTCTTCTATATAATTTAATACCACTTCATAATTTGGGTAAACATCTTTCCTGATAAATTTTGAATAAGGAATTTTGATTGCATACAACTTGATTTTCGCTTGCAGATAACACAAATTCAACAATGCAGAACTGTAAAATGTAATGACTGTACCCGGGAATTTTTCACTGGAAATAAACTTTTCTTCAAAAATTTCGGAGAAAACCGCAATGTCCATGATTTTTTTGATTTCCTGAATATGTTCAACTTTTTCCCTGTGATGAGGTGCATATATAAAATGTTTATCGGGAAATTTCTCTTTCAGTCTTAAAAGGCTTTTATAATAAAAATCTTCATTGATAATAAAGTTTCCGATTAAAGGTTGCCCGACAAAAACAACAGTATCCTCTTGAGGAATTGGGTGTTTATAGGACATTTCATTTTTTAATGCCGAATAGGTGTCTTCTCCCTCTACTTTAATTGGTAAAGGACCTATAAAATTGAGTTTATTGATTTTTGCCTGCTTTAATCCCAGAAATTTAAAAAAGGAAGGTAGTGGCCTTATGCCTTTAGTCTTTTCTTTCCTACTTTGAGAAACCGCAACCATCTGCATACCGTCATATAACAAATGTAGTTTCGCTGAATTTTCATACTCTGCTACAAGACTCATATTATAATGATTGTTGTAGCTACCAAAAAACACCTCGTTGAAAGAAGGATATTTCAGTTTAAAATATTGTAACCAAATCCCGAATCCCAGAATTTTTATATATGAAAATTTCCCAACCGACTGTGGTATTTTCAGTACGTGTATTGAAGTCCATTGATACCCCTTTAAATGATAAAGGATTTTTTTCTTTTGCTCATTAGTGGGCACCGCAATTACTAGAACAGCTTTATTGATAAGTTCTGGGGATTGTTTTAAAAAAAAAGCTTGTGATGGTGTGGAAATCAAAAATAACTTTTTCTCCATGAAATTTTGTGGGTTAATTTCTCTCGCTCTCGTGTTGACTCAAAATTATGGGAAAGATGTTAGATAGGCTTTGCATTTAGCAAAAAGTTAACTGTAATTAATCGTGGGTTACTTTATGTACAAAGGCAAAAAGCACAATTGCTGCTATTATTTCTGCCAATAAAACACCAAGAAAAATATAAAGCAATTCCGAACCTTGGGGAGCGGAAAAAAAGAAAATAGGAGGAATAATCAAATATAAAATATTGCGGGAAACCGAAACCCTGAATTGTTCCTTAAATCTTTTTAAGGTATTGAACACATTGAATATTACCGAAAACATTCTGAAAAACCCGATAATCACCGAAACCATTGTAATATAAATAGCTTCTTCATACTTCGGAAAGTAATTGTCGATCGCATAGGGTATGACAAACAATGAGAAAAGCCCCAAAATCCCGAGACCCATGAGTTGAAAACTAAATCGTTTGATCCTTTCCCACATAATCGTTTTATCATTCGTTTTACCGTATTCAAAAGTAAGATTGGGAAAAATATATTTTGAAAGCGCTGCTGGTAAAACATTAAATGCCATTAAAACCGCGTTCGAGGGCGCTGTTAAACCCAATGCCGTTGTCGAAATGAAAAACAGAATAAAAATACGTGGATAACTGTCCGGAATGCTTCTCAAAAAACTTAAAACCATCATGGGAAATCCGATTTTTACATTTTCAAAATATATGGGTTTATCAAAAAAGGATTTCACTTTTAAAGGTCTGTAAAACACTAATAAGGCTGTTGAAACCAAACTATGTATGAGCAATAGAATCATATAACCTTCAAATTCCATCAAATAAATTAGCGGAATCAGCAGTAAGCCAAATGTGGAAGAAATGATATAAACCTTGGAAAGTAAATTGAAACTGTGTGACGATCTGTATGTTGCTGATAAATAATTATCTACAAACATGGTTGAAATAAAAACACCGGCGGTTGCGTAAATTAATTTCTCTTCCCCGCCATCGGCAACAAAAAAGGTTAAAAACAGAGCCACCAACATACAAATTGATGTATAACAAGTGGTCACGAATTGTGCCGAGGAAGCAAATCTTTTGACCCTTTCCATTCTTTGCTGCCCCATTAAGTATGGTAACTCCCTACCCAATCCTTCGGTAAGACCTAATTGAATAAATCCCATATAAGGTTTTACCAACAGGGCGGCTTGCCATAATCCCAATTTTTCAGGACCTATTTCACTAATAGCCAACAAACTGATCACCATCGCGGAGACCGTTTTATATAAAGAGGTGGCCGTAAAATAAATTCCTGTTTTGACTTTCATTCCGACTAAGCTATTGACTTAAATTTTTGCTTCAGATTAATATTTTAAAAACCTTTTTGCGTACCGATGTGCTACTTTCGACTTGAATAGAAGTTTTATGAACTTCGTGCGGAAACAAAATAAGAAAGCACCCTGGTTTTAAATGGATTTCTTGCTCTTTTTTTCCTGTGAATATTTGGTAATCGTTTTCATTTGAATAATCAGAAGTTTCATCCATATTTGAGATATCCGCAATTTGCACGCATTCTTCACCTGACAATATCACATGAACATCAAGGTATTTTCTATGCGCTTCCCAAACGGCTTTTTCTTCTGGTTGTGTTTCATATTCCAAACCAATTCCGAATTGGGAATCAGCCACCATAAATTTTCCAGATTGAAAATTATTGTTTTTGAGGTCACGGATAATAAAATCAGATTTCAATCCGTAACTGCTCAAATTCTCCACTTTATCTATGATCATTGTATATTTCTTTTTTGGTTTCTAAAATGGAGACCTGATTTTCCCTATAAAATGAATCGATTCTTTTTAATGTTTCTGCATCGACATTTGCTTGTTTTTTGTGCCCGTGGATTTTTAAATATTCTGGATGTTTATCCAACAGTTCAAAAACCTGAAATAATGAAGGAAGCGTTTGATATGGGAAATGAGAAAAGATTTTCTGCATGAACTTGTAATCTT
>DASSWB010000038.1:0-12036 GCA_035705495.1 Salinimicrobium sp.
AAATCCACGACCAGTGGTGGTGTAAAAGAAATTCGTCCGTTATTTACAGCTCAGGAAATTATTGATTTTCAAGAATTGATTAGACGAATTCCTGTTGCGGACAATGTGATTGAATACGCTGTGGGATTGGTTTCGAAAACACGTCCGCAGGAACAAAATGCCGCCAATATTGTAAAAGAATACATTGAATGGGGCGCTGGCCCTAGGGCTTCCCAGAACTTAATTTTAGCTGCCAAAGTGAATGCCGCGGTTAAAGGAAAGTTTTCTCCAGATATTGAAGACGTCCAATCTGTCGCAATCGGAATTCTACGACACCGAATCGTGAAGAATTACAAAGCCGAAGCAGAAGGAATCACCGAAGATTATATTATTAAGGAGTTATTTTAAATACTTGGAATGTTTAAAAACAAAAAGTACAACTGGTTATTGATTACCGGAACGCTACTTTATTTAGTTCTATTTATTTGGAATACATTTTTTGGTGATACGTTTGAATTCCACGAGACCAGAAACAGTGAAGCATTAGGAAACTTGAGTATCTATTTAGTGGTACTTATAGCTGTGGTCTTTGCACCATTTTGGGAGGAATTTGTTTTCAGGGGAGGATTTCAGTCCAATAACAATTGGCGGATTACTTCACTGGTCTTTTTAGTGATATTTAATCTTTTTGCAGCGAAATGGCATATGCTTCCTTTTACACTTTTTGTTGCTGTTGCCCTTGTTGTTAAGCCTTATGGTAAACATAAAAAAGTGATGCAGGTGCTTATCGCTTTGGCTTCCATTACAGCTTTCGTCTTTGTGCATTATGAAATTGATAAAGTTAATTTTTCCACGCTTCCACAACTTTGTACACATTTCGCAATCTCCTTTATACTGACTTGGGTTGTCATAAACTACTCACTTACAAAATCTATGTTGGTGCATGCGCTTTACAATTTTGTCGTAATTTTTCTCGGAATCGTTATGGCTCCGGAATTGCCAAATGATTTAGGAAAAAAAGGAAGTGCTGAAACCGCATCTATTTCTTACTCATGGGAAGTGTTTTCTCCTTTTGAATTAAATAAGGGTAGAATGGAAACCAACCAGGAGGAAGTGAACGTAGAAAAACTGAGACTCGACAAAGTTATTCCTTCAATTTATTGGTCTATTGAAAATTCTGACCATCTTGTACAATATGATTTTTATTCCTTTAAGAAATTCAGTTTTAATTTTCAAAATACTGCTGATTTACCGCAAGGTGAGTTTTATAAAGAAATATTGAAAGAATTACATAATCGGAAAATCATTCATATAGATACAATGACGATAAAATCCGAAGGGATAATCCTTGAAACAGGACTTTCTCCAGATTTATGTAATTGCAAGCAGACCGAAGCAATTAAATGCCATAATATTTCGGAGGTGAAAAAATATCTTTATGAAGAATTTGATATATTTTTAAAATTACCGGTCGATTTAAAAGTTTGTGCGATTAGAATAGATTTAAATTCTTCCAAAGAGGAAATAATATTTACTTTAGAATCTGTTTTTCAAGTTAATCTAAGACAGGAAGAACTCGCACACCAGAAAGTTGTAATTTCTGATTATACAATTGCGAAGCAGAATTAATTCATCCCATTCTCCTCACATTTGTTTTTTATAATTTTTTCGGGATAAATTTGTGAATTATGTAATTATTTTAGGTTTAATTGACTTTAGTCTAAAAAATAATTACTCGTAGCCTAATTCTTTAAATTAATATCCCCAGAACTATAAGAAAACTGAATATTTTTAAAATTGTCTTCAAATTCGTACTTTCGCAAAAGATTTTTCAGAATTAAAAAAACAGAATTATGGCTTACGACATTGATATGATTAAAAAGGTATATGGCCAAATTGCTGAACGTGTTGAGAAAGCACGCGAAGTAGTTGGAAAACCTTTGACCCTTTCAGAAAAAATTCTTTATTCGCATTTATGGGATGGAAATCCAACAACAGCCTTTAAAAGAGGTGTTGATTATGTAGATTTCGCGCCCGACCGTATTGCTTGTCAAGATGCAACAGCACAGATGGCGTTGTTGCAATTCATGCAAGCCGGAAAACCAAAAGTAGCGGTTCCTACAACCGTACATTGTGATCACTTGATTCAAGCTAAACTGGGAGCAAAATTCGATTTGCAAGCGGCAAACAAAAGCAGTTCTGAAGTTTTTGAATTCTTGGAATCGGTTTCCAATAAATACGGAATTGGTTTCTGGAAACCAGGGGCAGGGATTATTCACCAGGTGGTTTTGGAAAATTATGCATTTCCAGGCGGAATGATGATCGGTACCGATTCGCATACGGTAAATGCCGGCGGATTGGGAATGGTCGCGATTGGTGTTGGTGGTGCTGATGCTGTTGACGTAATGGCTGGAATGGCTTGGGAATTGAAATTTCCTAAACTGATAGGAGTGAAGTTGACCGGAAAACTCTCTGGTTGGACTGCTCCAAAAGATGTTATCTTGAAAGTTGCAGGAATTCTGACCGTAAAAGGTGGAACCGGTGCAATTATAGAATACTTCGGTGAAGGTGCCAAATCAATGTCGGCTACCGGAAAAGGTACAATCTGTAACATGGGCGCCGAAGTTGGTGCAACCACTTCAACTTTTGGTTATGATGACTCGATGGAGCGTTATTTAAGAGCGACAAATCGTGCAGATGTTGCTGATGCCGCAAATCAAGTAAAAGCATATTTAACTGGTGATGACGAAGTTTACGCGAATCCTCAGCAATATTTTGATGAAGTCATTGAAATCAATTTATCAGAATTAAAACCGCACTTAAACGGTCCATTTACACCAGATTTGGCGACTCCGATTTCAGAGATGAAACAAAAAGCCGAAGAAAATGGATGGCCTTTGGATGTAGATTGGGGATTGATTGGTTCATGTACCAACTCGTCTTACGAAGATTTAACTCGGGCTGCTTCGGTTGCGCGACAAGCTGTTGACAATAATGTAAAGGCTAAATCCGACTTCGGAATAAATCCAGGTTCTGAAACAATCAGGTTTACTGCGGAAAGAGACGGATTGTTGAAAATCTTTGAAGATTTAAATGCAACTATTTTTACCAATGCCTGCGGACCTTGTATCGGTCAATGGGACAGAAGTGACCGTTTGGGCGATGAGAAAAACACGATTGTTCATTCCTTTAACCGAAACTTCTCAAAACGTGCCGATGGAAATCCGAATACACACGCTTTTGTTGGTTCTCCAGAATTAATCGCTGCAATTGCGATTTCTGGTAGATTGGATTTTGATCCGACTACAGATAAATTGATCAATGAAAATGGCGAAGAAGTGATGTTGCAAGAACCAACAGGATTGGAATTGCCTCCAAAAGGGTTTGATGTTGAAGACCCAGGTTATTTGGCACCGACTGAAAATGGCGCAAAAGTAGAGGTGAAAGTGAGTCCGACTTCAGAAAGATTACAACTTCTTGAACCTTTCGAGCCTTGGGATGGACAAAATTTGATGGGCGCAAAATTATTGATCAAGGCTTTCGGAAAATGTACCACGGATCATATTTCCATGGCGGGACCTTGGTTAAGATTTAGAGGGCATTTGGATAACATTTCCAACAACTGTTTAATCGGTGCCGTGAATGCTTTTAACAAGCAAACAAACTTGGTGAAAAATCAATTGACAGGAGAATATGCTGCTGTTCCTGCGGTTCAAAGAGAATACAAAGCAGCCGAAATTCCAACAGTTGTGGTGGGAGATCATAATTACGGTGAAGGTTCGTCTCGTGAACATGCGGCAATGGAGCCAAGACATCTTGGAGTTAAAGTTGTTCTGGTGAAATCTTTTGCGAGAATCCACGAAACAAACTTGAAAAAACAAGGAATGTTGGGACTGACTTTTGCAAATGAAAGTGATTACGATCTAATCCAAGAGGATGATACTTTCAACTTTACAGATTTGGAAAATTTTGCACCTGGAAAGCAATTAACAATTGAACTGGTTCATGCGGATGGTTCTAAAGATGAAATAAAAGTAAACCATACTTACAACGATTCCCAAATTGAATGGTTCAAGCATGGTTCAGCATTAAACTTGATTAAAAAGGAAAATGCCGCTTAATTGTCCTTGGGATAAAAACAGAATTTTTGTAAAACCCAGAATTTTTTCTGGGTTTTCTTATTTTGGCAAAACTAAAAAAATCATAATTATTATGGGCTTGCCAGTTAATGAGAATCGGTTTCCATATTTTTGAACAAATCATACGCTATGAAAAAAATCCTTGCCTTCGCGGGTTCCAATAGTCCGACTTCCATAAACCATCAGTTGGTTTTGCACGTAAGCGAAAAAATAATGGAACATGAGGTTAACTTGATCAAACTCACCGATTTCAATATTCCAATGTACAGTATTGTTCTTGAAAAAGAAGGAATTCCAGAAGATGTGAAAAATCTCTATAAAATGATTTTGGATCACGACGCCTTGATTATTTCTGTGAATGAATACAATCATAATGTATCGGGATTTTTCAAGAATATTTTGGACTGGCTGTCACGTGAGGACAGAAAATTTTTACAAGAGAAAAAAATACTTTTAATGAGCACTTCGCCTGGCAAACGTGGCGGTGCTTCGGCTTTTGAATATGCCGAACATATTTTTACGTTTTTTGGCGGTGAAATTATTGAGAGCTTCAAATTCCCCGAATTTTACCAGTATTTTAATTCCGAAGAAAACAAGTTCTCCGACGAAATTCAGGAATTGGGTTTAATGGATGTACTTACTAACTTTGCACAGCAAATCAAGGATTAAGTGCGTACAACAAAACAATTTCAACTTTCAAATTCCGACTTTAAAAAAAAACTTTTTCACTGGGCAAAGCAGTTTGATGAAATCGTTTGGTTGGACAGCAATAAGTACGATCACAAATATTCGGATTATGACGCTGTATTGGCGGTTGAAGCTTTTACGGCGATTAAAACCGATTACGTTTCTGCTTTTGAAAAACTAAAAGAATATCAGCAGCAAACGGCCGATTGGATTTTCGGATATCTTTCATACGATTTAAAAAACGATACGGAAAACCTGATTTCCGCCAATTCTGATCGTCTGCATTTCCCCGATCTCTATTTTTTTCAACCTAAAAAAATATTTCTACTGAAAGGAAATGTTTTGGAGGTCCACTATCTAAAAATGGTGGATGACGAAATTGATACTGATTTGGATGCAATAATGAATTCCGAATTGTTGCATAATTCCAATCCAACTGTGGAATTACCGCGAATTCAATCAAAAATATCCAAAGAAGCTTATTTTTCAAAAGTTGAAAAAATGCTGGCGCACATTCAGCACGGAGATATTTACGAAGCCAATTTCTGCATGGAATTTTTTATTGAAAATGCTCGAATCGATCCGTTTAAAATTTTTCAGGATTTAAATTCAATTTCGAAACCTCCTTTTGCTGCTTTTTTAAAATTGGAAAATTACTTCGCTTTGAGTGCTTCTCCAGAGCGCTACATTAAAAAATCCGAAGAGAAAATTATTTCCCAACCCATAAAGGGAACGGCGAAAAGATCAAAAAATCCAGAGGAAGATAATTCTCTGGCAACAAATTTAGCGACCGACGAGAAAGAACGCTCGGAAAATATCATGATTGTTGATTTGGTACGGAATGATCTTTCAAAAACCGCCACAAAAGCCAGTGTTGAGGTTGAAGAACTCTGTCGGGTTTATACTTTTGAGCAAGTCCATCAACTAATTTCGACAGTAGTTTCTAAAGTTGAAAAAACCACGTCACCCGTAGATATTTTAAAATCAACTTTCCCTATGGGAAGTATGACCGGTGCGCCAAAAGTCTCTGCAATGCAGATTATTGAGGAACTGGAAGAAACAAAACGAAGTCTATATAGTGGTGCCATTGGCTATTTTAAACCGCCTGAAAATGGAATAACGGCCGACTTCGATTTTAATGTGGTGATTAGAAGTATTTTGTATAATTCCGAAAATAAATACCTCTCTTTTTCGGTCGGTGGTGCGATCACGGCAAAATCGGTTCCCGAGAACGAATATGAAGAATGTTTATTGAAGTCGGAAGCAATGCGTAATGTTCTGGAAATGTAAATTAAACTTTTTCCCTTTTTCAGACTCTAATTACAAAAATCGGTGAAAAACCATCATAGGTTTTTTCGATTCATATATTTAAAATATTGCGGTTTAAGGAACCAATTAAAGGTCCAAAATCCCTAACTTTACGCATATGACAAAGCGGTTTCAGGATCACATAAACCGGGAATTTCCACAACTTTCGGAAAGCAAATTGCTGGTCGCCATTAGCGGCGGACTCGATAGTGTGGTCTTGGCGCATTTGTGCAGTGCAATTGGTTTGAAATTCTCTTTGGCGCACTGTAATTTCAATTTGCGTGGAGAGGAAAGTGATTCGGACGAAGTTTTCGTTTATGAATTGGCCAAAAAACTGAATGTTGAAGTTTTTGTGGAATATTTTGATACCAAAAAATATGCTGAAGATGAGAAAGTTTCCATTCAAATGGCGGCTCGGGAACTTCGCTACAATTGGTTTTTGGAACTGAAAAATGCACTATCATTCAATTACATCTTAACGGCTCATCACGCCAATGACAGTGCAGAAACTTTTCTCATCAATTTTATCCGCGGAACCGGATTGGACGGTTTAACGGGAATTCCAAAAGAAAACAAAGGTATCATTAGGCCGTTACTTCATTTTTCCAGAGTGGAAATCGAAACGTTTGCAAAAGAAAATAATATTAGCTGGCGTGAAGATAGCAGCAATGCTTCTGTAAAATATCTTCGAAATAAAATTAGACATCAAATCATTCCAATTATTGAGGAAATAAATCCGAAGTTTCTGGAATCTTTCTTGAAAACACAACATCATTTGCTGCAAAGTGCCGATTTATTGGAAGATTATACCGCTTTGCTTTTTAGGGAAATTGTTAGCAAGAAGGACGATGCCTATTTTTTTGATGTTAAAAAAATAGCTGCAACACCAAATCCGAATGCGGTATTATATCAATTGCTGAATGGCTTCGGATTTACAGCTTGGGAAGATATTTATGATCTACTCGAAGCACAATCCGGAAAAATCATTTATTCAGAAACACACCGATTGATAAAAGGTCGGGAACATTTAATCTTGACCGTGATTTCTTCCGAAGGAAAAAATCCTGTTTTTTATATTTCCGAAGAAGAAAACCAGATTGTGTTACCGTTTGGAAAAATTAATTTGGAAGAAGTCGATGAAATTGAAGAATTGGACGCTCATATTGTTTATTTGGACAAGAATAAACTTCAGTTTCCGTTGAAATTGAGAAAATGGGAAGCGGGTGATAGTTTTTATCCCTTCGGAATGAGCGGAACCAAAAAACTGAGTGATTTTTTCACAGATAAAAAATTGTCGTTACACGAGAAAGAAAATGTGTGGCTGCTTTTTTCAGAAGATAAAATTGTTTGGGTGATCAATTTTCGCGCAGACAACAGATATAAAATAGAAAACGATACCCAAACCATACTTAAAGTTAGTTGTACATCATGAGGTTCCTATATACTTTTATCCTGACCTTTATTTGTTTTTCAAGTGCTTTTGCCCAGATTCTTGAACCCGTAAAATGGGATTCTTCAATTGAAAAGCAAAACGATTCCATTTACGAAATTACATTTACCGCTACAATTGATGCGGGTTGGCATTTGTATTCCCAAGAAGATTATGGGGAAGATGGGCCACTTCCCACAATTTTTACTTTTTCAGAAAATGAAAATTTTGAGTTGATGGGAAAAACCACCGAATCGGACGGTGTGGAAATGTTTGACAAAGTTTTTGAAATGGACATCAAATATTTTGAGAACATGGCGCTTTTCAAGCAAAAAGTGCTCGTTTCAAATCCTGAAAATGTTGTTATTGAGGGGGAAGTGGAGTTTATGGTCTGCGATGATGCAAGATGTCTTCCACCAGGAATTTATAATTTCGCATTGGCGGTTGGCGGAGGAGAAGCAGCGGTGAAAACGGTTGAAGTTTCTGAATCTGATCTTGAAAAAACAGAAGCTTTAAACCTAAATATCAAGGGTAGTGACGATTTAAATGTTGAAAAAGAGGAAAAAAGTTTCCTGACGATATTTTTCCTCGGATTTATTGGCGGATTAATTGCGCTGCTCACACCTTGTGTTTTCCCAATGATTCCGCTTACGGTTTCCTTTTTCACCAAGAGTGCGGGCAATAAAAAGAAAGGACTTGGAAATGCAATTCTCTATGGATTTTTCATTTTCATTATTTATCTTTTATTGAGTCTGCCGTTCCATTTGTTGGACAGTTTGGATCCTGAAATCCTGAACAACATTTCAACGAACGTTACGCTGAATATCATCTTTTTCATCATATTTCTTGTTTTCGCTTTCTCTTTCTTCGGATTTTATGAAATTACGCTACCGGCAAAATGGAGCAATAAAATGGACGATAAAGCTTCCAGTATTGGCGGCGTGATCGGGATATTTTTTATGGCGCTGACTTTGGCGATTGTTTCCTTCTCTTGTACCGGGCCAATTTTGGGATCGTTATTGGGCGGTTCTCTAACAAGCGATGGTGGTGCGATGCAACTTTCTTTTGGAATGGGTGGCTTCGGATTGGCTTTGGCATTGCCTTTTGCACTTTTCGCCTTGTTTCCAAACTGGTTGAATTCGCTTCCAAAAAGTGGCGGTTGGCTGAACACGGTAAAAGTCGTTCTCGGATTTATTGAATTGGGACTTGCTTTCAAATTCTTGTCGAATGCCGATCTTGTGGAACATTGGGGGCTTTTGAAACGTGAAATTTTTATAGGAATTTGGGTTGTCCTGGCAATTGGGCTTGCATTATACTTATTCGGATTGATTCGTTTTCCCCACGATGGACCGAAACAAAAATTAACGCGTCCTCGGATTTTTATGGGCGCGATTTCAATAGCTTTTGTACTTTATTTGTTGCCCGGACTTACAAACACAGAGTATGCGAATCTGAAATTGTTAAGCGGATTTCCTCCTCCTTTATTTTACAGTGTTTATGACAAAGAATCTGAAGCGCCATTGGGACTTGAAGCATACAAAGATTTTGAAAAAGGACTCGCTGCGGCAAAAGCGCAGGGAAAACCGATTTTGCTCGATTTTACCGGTTGGGCGTGTGTGAATTGTCGGAAAATGGAGGAGCAGGTATGGAGTGTTCCCAAAGTTTTTGAAGTTATAAATCGGGATTATATTTTGATTTCCCTTTATGTTGATGACAAACGGGAACTTTCCGAAGCCGAGCAATTCAATTATGCGAAACCTACGGGTGGAACCAAGGAAATAAGGACAATTGGTGATAAATGGGCGACTTTCCAAACCTTGAATTTCAGGAACAATTCACAGCCGTATTACGTTTTGTTGAGTCCGGATCTTGATCTTTTATCGGAACCAACGGGATACACGCCAGATGCACAAGAGTATTACGAATGGCTTAAAAATGGAGTGGAAACTTTTAATAATAGAATAAAAACTCCCGAGATAGATTTTTCTACTCACAAACTTTTTTAAGATTTTATCGTTTAATTGATTTAGATTTCACATCAAATCATATCGAAACGGCTTCAGATTTTATAAATTAGTCTGTTTTTTAAAAATTTAAAAATTGAGGAATCAGATTTCAAGAATAGCTGTGCTGACTTCCGGTGGGGATTCGCCAGGAATGAATGCCGCGATCCGAGCCGTGGTTAGAAGTTGCGCTTTTCACCAAAAGGAATGCTACGGAATTTATAGAGGTTATCAGGGTTTGATTGATAATGACATTGAAGAATTGACCGCACGTTCCGTAAAAAACTTGATTAATAGAGGAGGAACTTTTCTAAAATCAGCTCGATGTGAAGCATTTATGACCGAAGAAGGACGTAAACTTGCACACGAGAACCTGTTAAAAAATAACATTGATGCCCTCATCGTAATTGGAGGGGACGGAACTTTTACCGGAGCTTGTATTTTGGGCAACGAATTTAATTTTCCCGTCGTGGGAATTCCGGCTACGATTGACAATGACATCAATGGAACCGATTATACCATTGGATACGACACCGCGTTGAACACGGTAGTGGAAGCTATTGATAAAATTAGGGATACCGCAAGTTCACATAACAGACTGTTTCTGGTTGAAGTAATGGGCCGTGATGCCGGTGACATCGCGTTGAACAGCGGCGTTGGTGCAGGTGCGGAAGAAATTTTGATTCCAGAAGAAGATACAGGTATTGACCGACTTCTAGAATCTTTGGAAAAGAGTCGGAAATCGGGTAAAACCTCCAGTATCATTGTGGTTGCCGAAGGTGAAAAAAGTGGCAAAAACATTTACGAATTAGCAGAATATATAGGAGGGAATTTAGAGGGTTATGACATTCGGGTTTCGGTTTTGGGGCATATCCAAAGAGGTGGAGCGCCGAGTTGTTATGATCGGGTTTTGGCAAGCAGATTGGGCGTGGGTGCAGTGGAAGCCATTTTGAGGGGTGAAGATAAAATAATGGTTGGAATACACAATCGGGAAGTGGTTTCCATCGATTTAAAAGAAGCGATCAAGAAAGAAAAGAATTTTGATAAAGAATTAAGGAAGGTAGCAGAAATTACCTCCATTTAAAATTAAGATATGAATACAACAAAAATTGGAATAAATGGTTTTGGCCGAATTGGCCGGATTGTTTTTAGAATAGCAACCGAAATGGAGAATGTTGAGGTTGTGGCAGTAAATGATTTATTGGATATAGAAAATTTGGCCTATATGCTGAAATATGATTCCGTTCACGGCAGGTTCAAAGGCAGTATAGAAATTGAAGGCAACAATTTAATTGTCAATGGTAAAAAAGTCCGCGTGACTGCAGAAAGAAGTCCGGAGAATTTAAAATGGAACGAAGCAGGAGCCGAGGTAATTTTGGATTGCACGGGAATTTTCACAGATATAAAAGGAGGAAATCTTCACTTACATGCTGGCGCGAAAAAAGTGGTTATCTCAGCCCCTTCGAAAGATGTTCCTATGTTTGTAATGGGCGTCAATCACAAAGAAATAAAAGCTTCTGATGCGATTATTTCAAACGCTTCGTGTACAACCAACTGTTTGGCACCAATGGCGAAATTGATCAATGACAAGTACGGCTTGATAGAAGGTTTAATGACCACGGTTCATTCTTCCACCGCGTCGCAATTTGTTGTTGATAGTCCGTCAGCACGAGATAACAGAATGGGAAGAAGTGCATTGCTGAATGTAATTCCTTCTTCTACGGGCGCGGCAAAAGCGGTGACAAAAGTAATTCCTGAGCTCAAAGGAAAATTAACAGGAATGGCTTTCAGGGTTCCCACGGCGGATGTTTCTGTGGTTGATTTAACGGTTCGGACGGAAAAGGCTGTTTCTTATGAAGAAGTAAAAGCCGCTTTCAAGGAAGCTTCCGAAGGAGAATACAAAGGAATTATTTCCTACACCGAAGAAGATGTGGTTTCGCAGGATTTTGTAGGAAGTCCGCACACTTGTAATTTCGATGCCGGTGCAGGAATCGCCTTGAATGATAATTTTTTTAAACTCATTGCTTGGTATGATAATGAATACGGCTATTCCACGAAATTATTGGAATTGGCGGATTATGCCGCGCGGTTGGAATAGAAACTCGTGAAATAGAAACAAAACCAAATAAAAATGATTTTACTGGCAGATGGCGGTTCTACAAAATGCGATTGGATTCTCTTAAATGAAAAAGGGGAAGTCGTATTAAAAACGCGTACTCAAGGATTAAATCCGACGGTTTTTAAAAGAGATGTTTTGGAAGGAAGACTTCATTCCAATCAAGAGCTTCAAAAAATCAAGTCAGATGTTTCCGTTGTTCATTTTTTTGGCGCTGGTTGCGGTACAGCGGGACCGACGGCAGAATTGCAAAATATACTTTCAGAGTTTTTTTCAGAATCAAAAAACGTTCAGGTAAAGGAAGATATGGTTGCAGCCGCTTATGCCGCGACAGACAAACCAGGTATTGTTTGTATTCTGGGAACAGGTTCAAAT
>DASSWB010000039.1:0-6025 GCA_035705495.1 Salinimicrobium sp.
GAATTGGTTCGCATCAATAAGAATCCTATTTCCTTCTTCGGATTTGGATGGGATTATAGCGGCGCAGTTGTTTATGAAGGAGGCAAACTGGACGACACGAATATTCGCGTATTTGTAGCGCCCCAAACAGAAATTCCGAACAAATTTTACGGTGATCAAAAAATAGAAGCAACCCAAGAGGAAATTGACGAACTGGATTTACGGGTCAGTTCCATCCTATATCAGGAAATTGAATGACAAAACCTGAATTTTTAAAACCCGGAGATAAAATTGCGATCACAGCGACCGCCAGAAAAATCACCCCGGAAGAAATTTTGCCTGCAATTATTTTGCTGAATGAATGGGGTTTAAATCCGGTTATTGGCGCTTCAATTGGCAAAGAGTTCAACCAATTTGCAGGCACTGACGAACAAAGGGCCGAAGATTTTCAACAATTACTTGACAATCCTGATATCAAAGCTATTTGGTGCGCCCGCGGTGGATACGGAACGGTTAGGATTATTGATCAAATTGATTTTTCAGAATTTAAAAAATCACCGAAATGGATTATTGGCTATTCAGATGTTACCGTTTTGCATTCTCATATCAATAACCTCGGATTTTCAACCCTTCACGCACAAATAGCGCATAATATCAACACAAAATCTGATGCTACACGTGAATCTCTTCAAAAAGCTCTTTTTGGGGAATTGAAAAATTATACTTTTCCAACTTCGGAAAAACATAGAATTGGTAAAGTTAAAGGAGAAATAATTGGTGGAAATCTTTCCATGTTGTATTCTTTAATGGGCTCTCCGTCTGATATTAAAACCGATGGAAAAATATTGTTTTTAGAAGATTTGGATGAATATTTATATCATATTGACCGAATGCTCATGAACTTAAAACGGAATGGTTTTTTTGAAAATTTAAAAGGCTTGATTGTTGGCGGAATGTCTGACATGAATGATAATCCGATTCCTTTTGGAAAATCTGCAGAAGAGATTATCTGGGATACCGTTATAGAATATGATTTCCCCGTAATCTTTAATTTTCCGGCAGGACATATTGAAGACAACCGAGCGTTGATGATGGGAAGTGAGATTGAACTCGAAGTCTTAGAACAAAATACAACTTTATTGTTTTTGTAATTATAAAAAATGGCTGAACACAACGATTTGGGCAAAAAAGGTGAAGAACGGGCAGTTGCACATCTTTTAAAAAATGGCTATGAAATCTTAGAACGAAATTACACCTATCAAAAAGCTGAAGTTGATATTATTGCCCGAAAAGAAAACATTTTGGCCGCAGTTGAGGTTAAAACCAGAAGTACACCGGATTTTGGCGAACCACAGGAGTTTGTGAAACCGAAGCAAATTCAACAACTCATAAAAGCAGTCGATTTCTATGTGAACGATTGTAATTTAGATGTTGAAGTCCGTTTTGATATTGTGGCAATTATCGAGAACAAAGCGGGAACAAGAATTGAGCATCTGGAGGATGCGTTTTTTCATTTTTAAAAAGAAGTGGTCAGGGTGTCAGTGGGCAGTGGTCAGTCAGTAGTTGTTAGGATTTGATATTCATTTTTCCATGTCGAGAGATTTAATCAATCCGTTTATTATTTTGGATATTTCTGTGGATTGATTTATCAGCTGATTCTTTTCTTGAGAATTCAGAAAACTCAACCGTTCAGCAAGATAAAGCATTGATTTTACTTCACTATAAGACGCTAGTGCAATGAAGAGAAATCTTCTGAAATCCTTGTTTGAACTTCTATCAAAACCTTCAGCAATATTATTTGAAATAGATACCGCCGCTCTACAGATTTGGTTTTTGAAATCCCAATCTTTTAAATCCTCAAAACGAGCATAAATCGCAACGGCCAAATCCTGCGACTTCTGCCAAGCAATAACGTCTTCAAATTTTTTAATTTTCATATTATTTAATTTATATATTACTGACCAATGACTACCGACTAATTCCTTTTCACCAACGCAAAAAAATCTCCTTCCAAGGGCAAATAACCTTGATTGTACAGGAAATAATAAATAGTTCCATTTTTTGTGGTGTATGTACTCGTGAAATATTCGAAATCAAAGCCTTTGGAAAGTAATTTGGATTTTGTGGTTTTGGTTTTTTCTTCCGGGTTTAGTTCTTCCAAAATGCGGTAATTCTTTCGCAACTTATTGTTGATATTCCTCATTAGGTTTTTACTGTCCTTATTCAATTTGTTGTTGAATGAATTCCGACAATAATCACCGCAAAACTTTTTGTCTATTCTACCAACTAATTTTTCCCCACATTCGGGACATGCTTTTTCCATAAGGCTTCAAAAAAATTTAAAGAAAAAAGGGCATGAACTTGTGCCCTTTTTAATATTTATTGTACAGGCTTTTTTAATCACACGGAATAAATTTTCCATTATTATAAAGAGAGAAACTTAGCTTATCAAGTAGTACATAAAAATCTGCCGTCTGCGTAAAAAAAGATGCTGGCGGGCTCACCTCTTTTGCCTGTAATGTTTTGCGCATATTGGTCAGATAATCTTGGCTATCTTCTGTAATACCGTAATTAAATGTAATGGGATCCTCATACTTGTTTCTGAATTGGATATTCCATTCCATTCTTTTACCCTTTGTCCTTTCGAGCTTGACGCGAAATTCAATCTTGTGATAGCAAGCCGACTGTTGCCATTCTTGCCATTTCGTATGATTTTGGGCGTTAGACGGTAAAAATGCGATCAGACAAATCAGTAAAAACAAATTCCTCATATAAATTTTATTTGTTCATTTTGTAATCATTCAAATATTCAGAAGCCTCTACTTCATCCATCATTCTATAGTCCACATTTGCATTATAAAGATTGGTTTCAACGAAAACATAATAAGTTTCGCCTGCCGTAACGTCTATTTGAATTGGATCCGACTTATACGAAGCCCAACCTTGAGGTTTTATTTGCATCGTAAGTGTTCCCGGAGTTACTTTAAACGTGTCATAACGCTTATTCCGCAGCTTGCAAAAAAGTTCGTTATTACAGAAAAATGGAATTTTCACAGCGCTTCCGGCCATTTTACCTTTTCGAATAATGTACACAGTTGCCGTATTTGGTATTGTCTCATTTTCTTCTAAAATTCTTGAAGGTGATTCGGACAAAGAATTATTCGCTATAACTGAAGACGTTTCATTAATTGTAGGTTCAGTATTCGTTCCTTCATTAACTGTAATATTGTATTTTATATCCATTGTAACAATATTACCTGCAGTATAGGAAGTGGTTTTGTTGACATGTGGAAATAAAATGCCGTTAACCGATTTGTAGTCGACATAATCTACAGTTACATATGTGGATTGTTCTAAGTATTTTGCACTGGAAACACTTCTAAGTTTTAGACCCGAATTTACACTGTACAATTCCTTAGATTGATTTTTTCCGTCAGAATACTGGATCACATACACATCCTCTCCATCTAAATTACTCATTCCGAGAAGCTTGACATTTTCCATAATTTTCAACTCCGGGATCATTGCTGTGGAATTCTTGTACATTTCATTTTGTTCCTTCGTGAAGTCGGTCTTGGATCCCATCATTTCGGTATAACCTTTTTCTCCATCAAAATAGGTTTTCATATTTACACTATTACCACTGACCTCAATAATTACTTCTCCTTTCCTTGTATTTGTAGTTTTCGTTACCATGTCAATATCAGCATAAGATGTTTTGAAAGTACGTGTAACAGAAGCTAAATTTTCCACTGCCACCCTACCTCCAATCGCGTCAATGTAACTATTGAAAATAGATTCAACACTTACTCCCTCTGGAGCAGCTTTTAGAATCACTACATCTTTAAAATCTTCAGCGGAACCTTGTACAGTTTTAAAGCTACCACCTTCTTCCAAAAGAGAAGTATCGGTCGTTTGCGCCAAATTTTCTGAAGTTTTACCGTTTAAATTTTCTGACGCCGGCGGAACAACAAAATTTGAAGTTGTTCTTCCCAAATCGAAATAATTCACAATTTGCAAACCTCTTTTATAAGGTACGTGCAAAGTATCATAGTCAATAACGGATGCCGGTCCTCTTTTCTTGATCACGAAAATATTTTCCCGATCTTCCTTAAGCGGAACTCTTGCATAACTGATTGTGGCTGGAAGTGTTTGCCAATTTCTGGTATCTGCTTTTTCCGTTGCCGCTCCAGCTGCATCCGCACCCAATTCTGCAATATCTCCCGCAACTCCACCAAGAAAATGATCGGCCAACATTCCTATTCCCTTACTCGCTACTTTTTTACTTCCAAAACGAATGGCCATATTGACTACTTCCCGCATCATTCTGTCTTTTAAACATTGTCTTGCGATCGGGAAAAAACTTTCGGCCACTTCAAATTCCATTTCATTGTCATCATAAATGATACTGGCTCCTTTGTAATAACTTTCCCGTTGTGCATATTTTGGAATTGCCAAAGCATTGATGCCAATATTCACTCCAGAAGGAATAGGAATATAAATACTCTCATCGTCAATAGTTCCAACAAAACCTCCACCTGCACCGGAAGCGGTAAGAATGGTTTGATCTTTTACCGGTCCCAATCCGTTTTCCCAGAATACAATGGCTTCACCTGAAGTTGGTTGCGCTTCATATTCCAGTCCGAATTGTTCTTTGTATTGGTTATGCTCATTTTGGAATCCGAGTATTTTACTCGTTCGCAGTAAATCTTTCTGAAGTTGTTCTGGCATGGGAACCCCAAAATACTGTCCGTTGTTATCCAAATAAAGCTCCGCGGCATTTCTATAGGCAATAAAAGCGTTGTTTATATCTCCCGTGGCTTCATAAAGAATACCTTGGAGAATTTGGGAAAAAGCATCTTCATCATATTTGTTCTTGTTTTCCTTGTAACGCTGATTTAATTCCTGAAGCTTGATATTGATACGTTTCGCTTCAACCAATGCCGCATTTGGATCTCCAAGCTGAAAATAATTCAACGCTTTGTAATAATGCAAGGTTACTTTTTCGAAATCTTCTCCTTTGTATGGCATCGCCATTGGATTGGTTAGATTTGCAGCAATGGTTTGACCCGCATTGGTTTTTATCTCGTCGTCAATAAGAATATAGGCCTCTTCAAAATATTTGTTGCTCGACTCATAGTTTCCATTTAAATGTTCCAGTTTTCCTTTTTCGAAAAGATATAAGAGTCGGTTTCTTTTTTTCTGAAGAAATTCATTGCTATCTACTTCAGCAGCAGCCTGTTCAAAATTGCTGGACAATAAATTAGCCTGCATGTCCAACGTTCGGTCCTGGTATGTTGTTGCGCACGAACTAAATAAAACAATAAAACAACAACACAAAATTTGCTTGAGTGGTTTGTAAAATTTCATAAATGAATATTACATGCGCTTGTTGCCCAAATATTTTTTTATCTTCTTATCGCCAATCCAAACTTTTTCGTTGGTTTCCAAGTTAGTAAGTTCAAGATTAATTTGATAATAAATAGTTTTTTCCCCACTGTATTGATCAACAATGGAATTGATGGTTCCCTGAAGCATAAAATCTGCTCCCTGCTCCAATCCGAATTGTTTCATGCTATTTTGAGAAGCATAATTTTGTTGGTCAGCTCTTTCAGCACGAATTTCTTCCCTCATATTTCCGGCTTGCACCAATCTCATTCTTCCAGAATTGATAATTTCTTTCTCAATATCTTTTGAAAAAGTTTCGGTTGCAATATGTTCATGAGATTTGTTGGTGATCATTCCAACGATTAAAACGGGTTTCTCCCCTCCATTTTGAGAAGTATAAGTATTGTACCAGGAATGTGACATCAACTCACCTGTGATTTCTTCGGCGGTCAATCTTGAATCAGTTTCATTCCATCGTCCACTCAGATCTGTTACGGTTGTTTCACTCACTCTTTGAACATGTGGCGCACAACTAAAAATTGCTACACAAAAAGAAAATAACATAAAGGTTTGGGTAATTTTTCGCATTACATTTGTTTTTTAAGGTTGTTAAAATGTATTAAAATTTTGCCAATAAAATTAATAATTAATACGAAAC
>DASSWB010000040.1:0-3909 GCA_035705495.1 Salinimicrobium sp.
ATTGTATAGAAACCCGATTCTATGACCACATTTCTTATCATTCTGGGAAGTTTATTAGTTGTAAATTTCTTGTTACTGACCTTCAGTTGCAATGATGACACAAAAGATGAGGAAGCTCGGGAATTACCAGTCGATGAGTGACTTTTTGTGAGCTTCCAAATACTCATTTGTTTTGCTGAAGTGTTTATTGCCAAACCAATGTCCGCGGATCGCACTTAGCGGAGATGGATGCCCGGCTTCCAAAATCAGATGTTTCTTCTTGTTTATTTTTGCACCTTTCTTTTTTGCATAATTTCCCCAAAGCAAAAAAACCATGTTTTCTTTTCTTTCAGAAAGCTTTTGAATTACCGCATCCGTAAACCTTTCCCAGCCCTTCTTCTGATGGGAATTCGTGCTTTTCGCAACAACGGTCAAAATCGCATTCAACAATAAAACTCCTTGTTTTGCCCATGCTTCCAAATTTCCATGTTCTGGAACAGGTTTTCCCAAATCGGTTTCAATTTCCTTGAAAATATTTTTAAGTGAGGGCGGAATCTTTTTTTCTTTTGCTACGGAAAAACACAATCCGTGCGCTTCACCTTCGTTTGGATACGGATCTTGACCAAGGATAACGACTTTTGCATTCTCAAAAGAACAAAGCTTAAAGGCCTGAAAAATATTATCATATAGCGGATAACAAGTCTTTTCCTGATATTCCTTCTCCACAAATTCCATCAATTCCTTGAAATAAGACTTCTCGAACTCTTCTTTTAATTCATTTTTCCAACTTTCATGTATGTCAAGGTTCATCAGATTAAGTACTTTTGTTCAAAGCCAAAATTAGGCAATTAATTATGATAAAGATAAGTGCAAAAACACTTTTAGATTTGGAATTTCCGACTGTTCGCGGTCATGTTGAACATTTTTGCATCACTTCCGCAGGAAAGGAAAAAGCCTTGGAAATTGTTCCTTTCAAAACTATGGAAGAGACCCTGTTTTCCCTAAATCAGACAAACGAATACGTCTCTTCCTATCATAACGAGAGTCCGGTGCCCAATCATGGTTTCGATGTCATTACGAACGAAATCAAATTACTCAGCATACACGATACACGATTGGAAGCACAGAGTTTCAAGAAAATTGCGGCTATTTCCGAAACCGTGAATATTCAAATTAAATTTTTCAGAAAGTTTGAAGAATTGTATCCGGCACTTTTTGAAACGACTTCCAAAGTCACTTATACAACCGAACTTCTTGAAAGAATCAATCGTATTATTGATAAATATGGCGATGTGAAAGACGATGCCTCTCCCCTTTTGCAAACCACACGACAGGCAATGAATTCGGTGAAAACAAAAGTTAATTCAAGTTTTGGAAGCGCGCTGACTTCCTACAACAGTGCTGGATATTTGGATGAAATTCGGGAAAGCGTTGTTGAAAATATACGCGTTTTGGCAGTTTCGGCAATGTATCGGAAGAAAGTGAAAGGTTCAATTCTTGGGAGTTCAAAAACTGGAAGTATTGTTTACATTCAGCCGGAAGCGACCATGAAATATACTCGGGAACTCAACAATCTGGAATATGAAGAAAAGGAAGAAATCAAAAGAATTCTGAAAGATCTGACCAATTTTATCCGACCGTATCGGGAACTTCTTATGGATTATCAGGATTTATTGAGTGACATCGATGTGATTTCGGCCAAGGCCAAATATGCGAGGGAACTCAATGCAATTCTACCCAAAATATCCAAGCAACGGGAATTGCAACTGAAAGATGCGTATCATCCATTGCTTTTTTTGAACAATAGAAAAAAGAAGGAAAAAACATTTCCGCAGTCAATTGAATTAAACCAAGAGAATAGAATCATTGTGATTTCCGGACCCAATGCGGGCGGAAAAAGTATTACGCTAAAAACCGTGGGTTTGCTGCAGGTGATGCTGCAAAGTGGCTTGTTAATTCCAGTCCACGAATATAGCAGGGTTTGCTTTTTTGACAAGGTTTTGACAGATATTGGCGATAACCAATCTATTGAAAATCATTTGAGCACGTATAGCTACCGACTTAAAAATATGAATCGGTTTTTGAAGCAATGCGATGATAAAACATTGTTTTTAATTGATGAATTTGGTACGGGAAGTGATCCCGAATTGGGCGGTGCTTTGGCCGAAACCTTTTTGGAAGTTTTTTACGAACGTGAATCCTTCGGAATTTTGACCACGCATTATGCTAATTTAAAAATGCTGGCAAATGAACTTCCACATATTTCCAATGCGAACATGTTATTCGATTCAAAAACTTTGGAACCACTTTACAAACTTCACTTAGGCGAAGCCGGAAGTTCTTTTACATTTGAGGTCGCACAGAAAAATGGGATTCCGTATAGTTTGATCAATAGATCGAAGAAAAAAGTGGAACGCGGAAAAATTAGGTTTGACAAAAGTATTGCCGATTTACAAAAAGAACGCTCAAAACTTGAGAAAACAACCACTTCTTTAAAATCAAAAGAACAGCAAACCGCCGCGGAACAGAAGAAACTGGAAGAAACCAATCAACGGATTCAACAAAAATTGGAAGGATTTCAGGAATTGTTTGACAGTAACCAGCGTTTGATTTACCTCGGACAAAAAATCAATGATCTTTCTGAAAAATATTTCAACAACAAGCGTAAAAAGGAATTGATTGATGAAGTTTTGAAAATTGTAGAAGTAGAAAATTCAAAACGCAAAAAGCTTCCGCCTAAAGAAAAGAAAGTTCAAAAAGCAAAAGAAGTAAAAATAAAACAGGAGGCAGAAAAGGCCGTGGAAGTCATTCGGGAGAAGAAAAAGGAAAAGCAGAAAGAGCAAGAAAAAATAGAAGTTGCAAAACCCAAAGTTTCTTTGAAAGTCGGTGACCGCGTACGCATGTTCGATGGGAAATCCGTGGGAACTATTGATAAACTAGAGAAAGACAAAGCCATAATTAATTATGGGATTTTCACGACTTCGGTTTCCGTGGATCAGTTGGAGTTGGTGCAGGGGAAGAAAAAGTGAATTGAAAACCGTCATTCTGAAGGAGGAACGATTATGCTACGCATGAATTGGAAACCGTCATTGCGAAGGAGGCACGACTGTGGCAATCTCATGAAATTGAGTTACAAACGGTGTTTTGAGTTCCGCACAGTGATTTGAACTCTTTACAAACAGATTGCCACGTTTTTCGAAAATGAAAAACTCGCAATGACGACTCGCAATGACGAATTGAAAACGTCTTTGCGAAGGAGGCACGACTGCGGCAATCTGTCATTGCGAGCGAAGCGTGGCAAACTCATGAAATTGAGTTACAGACGGTGTTTTGAGTTCCGCACAATGATTTGGACTCTGTACAAACAGATTGCCACATTTTCCGAAAAGGAAAACTCGCAATGACGCTCGCAATGACGACTCGCAGTAAAATAAAAAGGAATAACAAATGAAAACTTCACATGTTTACATGATGACCAATAAAAACAATACGGTTCTTTATACTGGCGTTACTTCCAATTTAGAAAAACGCGTGTACCAGCATAAAACCAAATTCTATAAAGGCTTCAGCGCGAGGTATAATTGCAACAAATTGGTTTATTTCAAACAGTTTTTGGATATTAATGAAGCAATTCTTTTTGAAAAGAAAATTAAATCTTGGAAACGTTTGAAAAAGGAAGAATTGATAAATGAAATCAATACGAATTGGAATGATTTATCGGAGGGATGGGTTTTCAATGTTTGAAAGTCTTCCCGAAGGAGGCACGATTAAAAACGTCATTGCGAAGGAGGCACGACTGCGGCAATCTCATGAAATTGAGTTACATACGGTGTTTTGAGTTCCGCACAGTGATTTGGATTCTGTACAAACAGATTGCCACGTTTTCCGAAAAGGAAAACTCGCAATGACGACTCGCAATGACTTAAAATG
>DASSWB010000041.1:0-23157 GCA_035705495.1 Salinimicrobium sp.
GCCGATGGCGTTCAAGTCGGGAGTCGGTTTGTGGCTTCGAATGAAGCTTCTTCTCATCAAAAATTCAAGGAATATGTGGTAAACTCAAAAGAGGGTGATACGGTTCTAACTTTGAAAGAATTGGCACCGGTACGATTGCTCAAGAATAAATTTTACGAGGAAATCAGTTTATTGTATTCAAAAAATCCGACGAAAGAGGAATTGATTAATCTCCTTGGAAGGGCACGCGCGAAAAAAGGAATGTTTGAAGGCGATTTAGAAGAAGGCGAATTGGAAATCGGTCAAGTTTCGGGGTTAATTCACAATATTATCCCAGCTGCGGATATTGTAAAGGAAATAATTGCTGAATTTGAAGCAGCAAAAGGGCAAATTCAGAATTCTTAGTATTTAGTTAAAGATCAAAGATCGCTTCGCTGAAAGAAAATAGAAAATAGAATTAATTACAACTAAATAAATGTCAGTCGTTTTATATTTTCTATTCGAGAATAAACTGAAACAAAGATTACTTCCTCAAATATTTCCGTAGTGAAAATGCACTACTTTCTCCATCTCAGAAGATAAGCTTTCAAGGACTGGGCAAGTCAAGGCAGTTTTTTCCAATATCTGTTTTTCCTTTTCTGAAAACTCCGAAGGAAAATAAACATCCACTTCAATTTTGGAAATCCGTCGCGGATTGGAAGCCATGGTTTTGGTCACTTCCGCAGTTGTGTTTTCAATATTCCATCCCGATTCTTGGGCTTTTATTCCCATTACAGTTAGCATACAACTTGCCAAAGCTGTCGCAACTGTATCAGTTGGGGAAAAAGCTTCCCCTTTTCCTTTATTGTCCACCGGAGCGTCAGTAATAAATTCTGATCCGCTTTTTACGTGTTCGCAACTTGTTCTTAAGTCGCCCAAATATTTTACCTTGGAAGTCATTTTACAACTTTTCGATTTAAATTTTTATCATATTTAATAATGTACAGTGCATTATTGAAATAGGTTCCATCTTGTCTTTTCTGATAGTGGAATTTATTCTCAGCATATTCTGTAGTGCCTTCAAAATGTGCAAAAGAGTCTTCAATACTGCCAAAAGCACCCAAGCGCATCAATACATCATAGGTAATATCAAATCCGCGTACGGCGTACTGATTTGGGGAAAGTCCGTAGCGCTTTCTATAAGCCATGACGAAATCTTTGTTTTTCAAAACATCAAATTCTTTATCTACCGATGGGAAATGAAAGTTCAAATTTCCTAAGTGATAATTGGAAACACTTTCATTATCGTAAACATCATTTTTATTGGTCGTAAAAAGTGAAATATTATAAGAAGATACATAAGAATTAAGTCGAGAAGTAAGACTGCTTACGGTACCAATATTATCAGATTCTAAAATCACCCAATTTTCCCGTCCTTTTTCCAATGCTCCTATCAAAGCACTTTGACTTACCGTTCCGTTTGAGGAAACGTCGACTACCTTGGCATTTGGGAGGGCACTGAGAATACGATTTTTTATTCCTGAAAAACCATTTCCGGCAATCAGGATTACATTTTTATTCTCTGTGTTCTCAACCAAGAAATTTAGCATGACCGACTCCATCATTTCCCTTGAAGGCCTGGTTTGAACAAAATTTTCGAGTCCGCCAACTTCTTTTGTCGATAATGGCGAAACAATTGGAATATTTTTGTTCTCCAACTCCCGTGCGGCGGTTTCAGCCAAATTTTGTAAAAGCGGACCAATAACGGCATCTACATTTTCAAAATTATTTTCAGCGATGAGACGTCTTATTTCAAATGCATTCTGTTTGGTATCCATTACTTGTAAATTCACGGAAAGACCTTTTGTTTTTGCAGAATCCAAAGCCATACGTACTCCAGAATAAAAATCGAGTGCAATTTGTAGAACTTGATCTTTTCTTACTCGTTCTTTCGCAAGTGCGATGGAATCAGTTTCAATTTCGTCCAATTTAAAAGGCAGCATTAAAACCAGATTTTTTGTTTCGAAAAATTCCAACCGATTTTCAAGGTTTTCACTTTCCGAAAAATAATCCGCAGCTTCTATTTCCAATTGCTTCGGTAATTTCAATTCCATTCCCACTTTTAAACCATCTTTCAATTGCGGATTTAGAGCAAAAAGGCTATCTCGACTAATATTGTATTCTCTTGTAAGGCTGTAAATTGTTTCCTTCGGGGAAACTTCATAGATGAAAAATTTGTCTAAGTCTATTGATGGCGCAGTCTCGCCGACTTTAATTTTCAACATCATTCCCGGTTGAAGAGAATCCATCCAAGGGTTCATCTCCTCTAATTCGTCAATAGTAATATTATATTTTTTGGAAATACCGTATTTGGTTTCTTTCGGTAATACAATATGTTCTCTAAAAATGTTTTCTTCGGAAGGCGCTTCCTCTTGTGTTATTGCGGGAGAAGTTTGAGATAATTTAGGCCTTTTCGGAATTCTTAGTTTAGTTCCTTTTTTTAGAGGTTCAGCATAAAGAAATTTGTTATAGCGTTTAATTTCTTCGATGCTTACGTTGTATTCCTTTGATAAACTGTACAAAGTCTCTTTTTTCCTCACTTTATGAACCGTGAAAGAACCTTCGGGCTCTTGTGAAATTATGGTTTTCGGCGGAATTATAAGCGTCGTTCCTCTTGAAATTCCTTTTTTCGCATCAGGATTCAACTTGTAAATTTCGGTAGCGGGAACTCCGTATTCTTCTGCGATACTTTCTACTGTTTCCCCCGAAGAAACCCGATGTGTTTTATACTGCTGATCTGCAAAAACAGAAAAGTGGATCAAAAAAATTACCGCTAAAAAATATCTCATAATTTTAATTTTATTCCCATTCTATAGTAGCTGGCGGTTTCGAACTAATATCGTAAACCACCCGATTCACGCCTTTTACGCGATTAATTATTGTATTTGAAATTTTCTGCAAGAAATCATAAGGTAAATTTACCCAATCCGCGGTCATCCCGTCTGTTGATTCTACTGCTCGTAAAGCTACTACTTTTTCGTAAGTCCGTTCATCCCCCATTACACCGACTGAATTTACGGGAAGTAAAATGGCTCCTGCTTGCCAAACTGTATCATACAACATCCACTCTTTCAACCCGTTGATAAAAATAGCATCAACTTCTTGTAAAACACGTACTTTTTCCGCGGTAATATCACCCAAAATCCGAATGGCCAATCCTGGTCCCGGAAATGGATGTCTTCCCAACAATTCAGGATCAATGCCCAATTCCGCTCCTACCCTTCTCACTTCATCTTTGAACAACATTCGCAACGGTTCAACAATTTTCAATTTCATAAAATCAGGCAATCCGCCAACATTGTGATGCGATTTTATGGTAGCTGAAGGGCCATTAACAGAAATCGATTCAATAACGTCTGGATAAATGGTTCCTTGCGCTAAATATTTCACATCTGTTAACTGATGTGCTTCATCATCAAATACTTCAATGAACGCTTTTCCTATGGCCTTTCTTTTCAGCTCAGGGTCACTTATTCCTTTCAGCGCACCCAAAAAACGTGCCGAAGCATCAACTCCTTTCACGTTTAAACCCATATGTTTATACTGATCCAAAACGCTTTCAAATTCATTTTTTCTCAGCAAGCCATTGTTTACAAAAATACAATAGAGGTTTTTACCAATCGCTTTATTTAACAAAACTGCTGCGACTGTTGAATCAACGCCGCCGCTTAATCCCAGTACCACCTTATCGTCGCCTACTTTTTCCTTTAATTGTGAAACTGTTAAATCCACAAAAGCTTCCGGTGTCCAGGACTGTTCAACTCCTGCTATAGTAACCAAAAAATTCTCCAATAATTGCTTTCCATCTGTAGAATGATAAACTTCGGGATGAAATTGGATTGCATAAGTATCTTCACCTTCAATTCTGTAGGCTGCATTCAATACGTCTGGCGTACTTGCCAAGCGAACGCCATTTTCCGGAAGTTGTTTTATGGTATCACTATGGCTCATCCAAACCTGGGAATTTTCAGTAATTTTTTCAAAAAGTGGTTCGCCATCTTTGATTACTGAAAGGTTTGCCCTTCCATATTCACGTATTTCCGAGGCTTTCACTTCTCCGCCATTAAAATGAGCAAGATATTGTGCACCATAACAAACCGCCAAAAGCGGTAGTTTTTTCCGAAGTGAATCGAGTTCAATATGCGGTGCATCTTCAGCTCTTACCGAAAACGGACTTCCCGATAAAATTACTGCCTTGAATTCTGATAAATCTTGTGGAATTTTGTTGAATGGATGAATTTCGCAGTAAATATTGAGTTCCCGAACTCTTCTTGCAATCAATTGCGTGTACTGCGAACCAAAGTCTAGAATGAGGACATTTTTTTGCATGTGCAAAAGTAATAATTTGTGTTAAGAATTGCTGCGGGTTTATTCATTTTGTATCAATAAAGACAAAAGATCGCTTCACTGAAAAATAACAGAAAATAGATTTAAAATAAATAGCTGAAAAACAATTGTTTATAAAATATCCTTTTGGAACTAATTTTTAGAAATGATTTCTGAATGTTTCGGAAAGATTATATGGAACAAATGGAAACTATGACAAGAATCGCGTAAAAAGAATCATTACGAACAACAATAATTTTATATCTTTAAAAATCTAAATTCAGATTATGAAATCCTTAAGTGCAATTATTTTTGCGGTCGCGATTGTTCTCGCGGCTTTTTTTCTTGGAAATGCATACGTAGAACGTGCAACCCCCAATGGTACCGTTAATGTGACCGGTTCTGGTAGCCAGGATTTTACTTCGGATTTGATTGTGTGGGAAGGAAGATTTGTCAGGATGAACAAAGATCTTAAAACCGCTTTTGATGAATTGAACCGTGACAAAGCTTTGGTCCAAAAATATTTGTCCGATAATGGTATAGCTCCCGAAAATATCGTTTTTAATTCCGTTCAAACCGAAGAACGCCGGCAACAGCAATATCAAAACGGGAATTACATAGGAAGCGAATTTCTGGGATATGAACTTTCCCAAACCGTTAAAATAGAATCCGCGGATGTAAATCACATAGAAGAAGTTGCACGCGAAATTACCGAACTTCTCAATCAAGGTGTACAGTTTCACTCGATGCCGCCGAGATATTATTACAAAAAAATCGCCGATCTTAAAATCGAACTTATTTCACAAGCCACCGAAGATGCACATTTAAGAGCCCAAAAAATTGCTGGCAACAGCGGAAGTGATTTGGGGGAATTGAAAAGTGCCGACTTAGGGGTTTTCCAAATTACGGGACAAAACAGTGGTGAAGATTACAGTTGGAGCGGTGCTTTCAATACAGCCGATAAAAACAAAACTGCTACGATTACCGTCCGACTTTCTTATGAAATAGATTAAAGTTTTCTGAAAGTTAGATTAAAATAGACCACCAACAAGAGATGTTTTTTTAAATTTAAAAGAACACTAAATTCCAACGGAATGGCTGCTTTAACCTATGAATGTAGAAACGTTGCTTTAATCAATTTCAAAACCACGCCCGAAACTCTTGAAAAATATCTTCCTGCGGAAACGAAACTGGACTTCTTCAACGGGGAATGTTTGGTGAGTTTGGTTGGATTTCAATTTTCCAATGTTGAATTAAAAGGCGTGAAAGTTCCATTTCATTCTAATTTTGAACAAATAGGCTTACAATTTTACGTAAGACGTTTTGTCGGCACTGAATGGCAAAAAGGAATTGTTTTTATTTCTGAAATCGCAGACAAACCTTTACTGAGCTTGTTGGCAAATAAAGTTTTTCACGAAAACTTTTCCACGCTTCCCACTACAAGTGAATTTACGGAAGACAATTTGTTTCAGCACATAAAATACGCTTGGAAATTTAAAGATGAATGGCAGTATTTCCAGATTTCGTCCGAAAAATTAAGTGTGCTCATTGCAAAAGACAGTTTGGAAGAGTTTGTGCTCGAGAGACCTTTTATCTACGGAAAGTATAAAAAAGATAAAACCATATCGTATGATATTTCCCATATTAGATGGAGAATCTTCCCCACTCACAAACATCAGTTAAAAACCGATTTTTCTCTTGAATTCGGATCTGATTTTTCACATCTAAAAAAAGTCCATTCCCTTGTTTTTGCAGATGGTTCTGAGGTTACGGTCAGCCCACTTTAACTCTCGAGGAGAGAAGCCCTCACCTCGCCTCTCCCCAAGGGAGAGGAGCTAAAAATTCTTCTTTTTTAAACCAAAATCATAATGGAAATCCCAATGAAAACAATTATTTGAACCCAT
This sequence comes from Salinimicrobium sp., assembly GCA_035705495.1. Taxonomy (GTDB): domain Bacteria; phylum Bacteroidota; class Bacteroidia; order Flavobacteriales; family Flavobacteriaceae; genus DASSWB01. Next base: position 6,249 of record DASSWB010000041.1, read on the forward strand.
TTGAATACCGTTCCAGATTGATTTTTTTGTTTCAAAAAAAAAGCGATTTTTCCTGCGAGCAATGCGACAACGGAAAATATCAGAAAAGCCTGCAACATAAAAATTCCACCGAGCAAATAAAATTGAACAATTGTATTTCCTTCAGGTTCCCATAAAAACCCCGGAAAGAAGGCCAAAAAGAAAATAGTCACCTTCGGATTGAGGACATTCATAATAAACCCAGTTTTATATAAAGAGAAAAAGGATTTTGAAGAAACTTTTTCTTGATCCAAAGAAACTTCGGGATCACTTTTATAGATTTTATAAGCCAGAAAAAGCAGATAAGCAGCGCCGGCGATTTTTATGATTAAAAAAATAGTTTCAGATTCTTTTATAATCGCAGAAATTCCAAAAGCCACCAAAGAAGTATGTATTATAATCCCGGTGACCAATCCCAAAGCGGTAATAATTCCGTCTTTCTTGCCGTTGCAGATGCTCTGCATAAGCACGTAGATAATATCCGGACCTGGAGAAAGCGTGAGCAGTATGGATGCCGTTAAAAATGGAAGTAGCGTTTCGGGCATTTTTTGGATTTGGAAAAAACGAATATAAGGCAAAAGAAAAATCCCTTAAGACTTTTTAAAGACTTCATGCGAATTAAAAAGACTAAATTTAGAGAAACTCTTTCTCAGATGAAAAAAAATAGTTTCTGGAATATTGCAAAATTTTTTATTGCAGCACTTGTTATTATTCTCGTTGTTTATTTGGTACGCGACAAATCTGAGGTTTCTATGATGGATAACGTTTTGCCCAAAAAAGAAACCACTATAGCTCCAGTAGCACAAAATCCGACTTTAAGGGACAGTATTGTAACATATTCAACAGAATTATTGGGAACTCCGTATGTAACTGCAGGTTCTGGACGGGATGGATTTGATTGTTCCGGATTTGTGTACTTCGTTTATCAAAATTTTGATATCAACGTTCCGCGCAGTACATCAAGTTATGAAAATTTTGGAACTGAAATTCCCATTGAAGCGGTACAAAAAGGAGATTTAATACTGTTTTTAAGTCCGACGAGAAATGAAATTGGCCATATTGGAATTGTAACAAAAGCCAATGGGAAAAACAGCGATTTTATTCATGCTACTTCCGGACGTGCGATGCGTGTGGTTGTTACGAATCTTTCAAATAAAGGCTATACGCGTAGGTTTGTGAAAGCGATTCGGGTTTTGTAAGGATACTCTGCTACTTAATCGCTCTTTAAATCCCAAAGCGGTATAGCTCATATTTTTTTGCCATTACTCCGGATGCTTTGCGTAAACACATAAATAATATCCGAACCGGGTGAAAGTGTGAACAGTATTGAAGCAATTAAAAAAGGCAGCAAGCATTTTCTTTGTCAATGTCGTCCGTGAATTGGTAAATTAATCCAATTGATTATTTGCGCAATCTGTGTTTTTGGGTTGGGCAGTTTACCGGTCAAAATATCTCTGTAAGCGTCTATTCTTTTTTCGTTTGGGTATCTACCATATTCTTATTTTTTTGGAGACTAATGCATCACGTTTTACCTGAATTCGTCTTCCGACCAATTCATTGGATTATTGATTATATATTTTGATATTTTGTGGAAGGATTCATCATTTCGAATGATACGGTCGTGAAATCGGGATTGCCTTGCGAAATCAGGATTAATCATTCGGGCATTTTGTGTTACGCCTATTTTAAATCCCCTAATAATAGATGACAAATTTTTGGATTGTGGACCAAATTTGTTTTGTGAATTATTGCGGTCTATGGTATCCTTGTTGGTTATTTCGGTTTTTGTGGTAGAGACGCAATGCATTGCGTCTCTACATTGCACATCATTTTGCGCACCACGTTGCGAATTGTATTCGTTTTCCCCAATTCCAATTATTGCATGAAAATGATTGGGCATTACCACAAATTCGTCCATTGATAAATTCATATCCGGACGCATTTCAAATGTTTTCAACCATTCCGTTTCAACAATTTGTCCAACATCATTTAAAATCATTTCACCATTCATAACATTCCCAAAAAAACATTCCCGATTTTTGGTGCAAATGGTAATAAAATAGGATGCATTCCATCCATAATCCCAATGTTTCAATCGGGTAGATTCAATTCGGTATTTCCCTTTAAATTTTTCTGGCATCAGGCTGCAAATCTTTCAAGGTTGATGTAATCACTAAGCGTTGGCAAAATCCAAACATTTTAATTTTTGCACTGCTTTGTGTAGTGGCAAAAATCAAATTTTTTTTGAATGTGCCTTTGAATTATTCCTTTCGTCTTAGTAATATTTAATTTTGTATTTATAATTTGTCGTATCTCTAAATTCAAAATCGATTTCTTTTTTATTAGCTAATTTGTCAAGTTTTGAATATTCGTAAAATCTTGTAGTGTCCATTCTAGTTCCAGAAATTTCCTTCGTATAACCATTGTCAGAATATTCAAATTTTTCTATCCAAGGTTCTTTAAAGTCTTTGTTATAATGAAGTCTCTTTATTTCTCTTCCTTTGGAATCATAAAAAACCGAATCGGTCAGTTGCATCGCATTTTCTGGATCCGGATCCTTTGTCGGAAACATTTCCCATGTATTGGTTCTAATGACTTCTAGATTTCCATTTTTACGATATTTTCTAATAAATCTAACAGCCGAATCAGATTCATACATTGTCTGAATTTTCAAATTATTATCGGTATTGTATTCATAAATTGAAAATTGTCTGATTACACAAGTATCTTTTGTTTCGAAATAATCACAGTCAGTTTCCTTAAACTTTTTTCCATTTTTATATTCTATTCTAACGATTCTGTTGCTTCGCGGATTCCCAAACTTTCTTTCCAAGATTTTATTTCCTTTTTTATCAAATTCAACAACTCGACTTTTAATTAAATTATTATCATTTTTAAGATATTCAGTTATTGATTGAATTTTCGGAGAACATCCAAGTATAAAAGTCAGGAGTATTAATGGAATAAATTTTTTCATAATAGCAATTATGTACATTTCCCGTATAACAACCCAAATATAACTTTTTATTCGAATTTTGTAATTTCCGCCTTAGGGATTGAGGCGGCATCCTTTTGTGGAGCTTTTGCGGAACAAAAGATATAGCGGAAAGCCCGACCCCCAGGGAAAGGCCCAACCTAACCCCCGCCTCTCCTAAAAGAGAGGAGCTTCTTTTGAATTTAAAACCCTCATTTATTTTGACAAATTTAAGCTGTAATTGGAGGGGCAAACAAAAAAAGCCCCTCTGTTTCCAGAAGGGCTTTGGTATAGATTAAACTTCGGGATTATTTTCCTTCCATTTTATCTTTTAGGGCTTGTAACTCTGCATTTACATCACCAATAGTAGTTTTTTCACTAGTATCGGCGCTTTTCTTGGCAGCTTGTTTTACAATCTCAGCTTCCTCCTCTTTGTGAAGTGCCATGTGAGAGGCAACTACACGCTTGAATTCTTTATTGAACTCAATAATTTGGAATTCGGCCGATTCGCCTTTTTTCAATTTATTACCATCTTCTTTTTCCAAGTGACGTGTTGGAACAAAAGCAGTAATATCCTCGTTAAAGTCGATCGTAGCTCCTTTGTCAACGATTTCTGTAATCTCTGCGGTATGTTTGGTACCTACAGCAAATTCAGTTTCGTATTTATCCCAAGGATTTGATTCTGTTTGTTTGTGACCTAAACTTAATTTACGTCCTTCAACATCCAATTCCAATACTACAACATCCAATTTGTCCCCGACATTACAGAATTCTGATGGATGTTTGATTTTCTTGGTCCAAGAAAGATCTGAGATGTAAATCAACCCGTCAATTCCTTCTTCCAATTCCACAAACACACCAAAATTGGTAAAGTTACGTACAACACCTGTGTGTTTTGAACCTACAGGATATTTGGAAGTAATGTCTGTCCAAGGATCTGGAGTAATTTGCTTGATACCCAAAGACATTTTACGGTCTTCACGGTCAAGCGTCAATATTACAGCTTCAACCTCATCACCAACATTTACGAAATCTTGTGCAGAACGCAAGTGCGTGCTCCAAGACATTTCGGAAACGTGGATCAAACCTTCAACACCATCGGCAACTTCAATAAACGCACCGTAATCTGCAATTACAACAACTTTACCTTTTACTTTATCCCCAACTTTCAAGTTTTCGTCTAAAGCTTCCCAAGGATGTTTGCTCAATTGTTTAAGACCTAATTGAATTCTTGTTTTAGCCTCATCAAAATCAAGGATTACAACATTCAATTTCTGATCAAGCTCAACAATCTCGTTTGGATGATTGATACGTGACCAAGAAAGGTCGGTAATATGAATCAATCCGTCAACACCTCCAAGATCAACAAACACACCGTAAGAAGTGATGTTTTTCACGGTACCTTCAAGTACCTGACCTTTTTCAAGCTGACCGATAATTTCTTTTTTCTGTTCTTCAATATCCGCTTCGATAAGCGCTTTGTGAGAAACTACAACGTTTTTGAATTCGTGGTTGATTTTCACAACCTTGAATTCCATTGTTTTTCCTACGTAAGCATCGTAATCACGGATTGGCTTCACGTCGATTTGTGATCCAGGTAAGAAAGATTCAATACCCAAAACATCTACGATCATACCACCTTTAGTACGACATTTAACGAAACCGTTAACGATTTCACCGTGTTCGTGAGCGTGGTTAACACGTTCCCAAGATTTGATCACACGCGCTTTACGGTGAGATAATACCAATTGTCCGGTTGCATCTTCACGCACGTCAATCAATACCTCAACCTTGTCCCCTACTTTTAAATCTGGGTTGTAACGGAATTCGTTCAAAGAAATAACACCTTCACTTTTCGCGTTGATATCAATAATTGCATCACGATCTGTGATGTTAATCACTTTACCTTCAACAACTTCATCATCTAAAGTGTCAACGAAATTTTCAGCTACCAATTTTTCAAATTCTTCCAACTTGCTATCATCTACAGGATCAATTCCTTCTTCGTAGTTGTGCCAATTGAAATCTTTTAGAAATTTTTCAGGGTTTTCCTGTTGTGGCGATGGAGCCGCCTTTGTTTGAGTTTCAGTATCCTGAACCTCAGTGTTTTTTGTTTCTTCAGCCATTGCTGATCAATAATTTGTATCCTGCTTTCTTTTTGGAAAATAAACAATAAAAGATAACAGAAGCGTTATAAAATATAGTTTTCTATCCCTTTTCTATTTCCATTAATTGCCGAAAAAGGAGTGCAAAAGTACGATTTTTTCTTTTGAATGAAAAAATTATTAGACAATAAAAATCAAGGGGAAATAAATACCAAATTCCAAAAATCAAATCCGAAATCCCAAATTCAGAAACCAAAAAATCAGAAAATTCCAAAAATCAAAAATCCCAAATTCCAAATCACCAGCAATTCACAAATTTCAAATCACAAAATCCAAAACTCCGAAACTCTCTATTCTCTATTCTCAAATTCCAAATCCCAAATTCCAAATTCCAAATCCCAAATTCCAAAGCCTGTTGCTTAAAGCCTATAGCTGAAAAATCAATTCACAAAATCCAAATTCCAAAATCAGAAATCAGAAAATCCCAAAGCCTGTTGCTTAAAGCCTAAAGCTGTTAACTTTCAATTGCTTGCTTAACAATGTTTAAAATTTTCTGCAACTGATCATCTATCGTTAGAGTCGAATTATCGATTTCGATTGCATCTGAAGCCTTTACCAGAGGAGAATCTTCTCGTGTGGTATCTAAATAATCGCGTTGTTCAATATTTTCAAGAACCTCTTCATAAGAAACATCATCGCCTTTAAAATTGAGTTCTTTGAATCGGCGTAGCGCCCTTTGCTCAGACGAGGCGGTCATAAATATTTTAAGTTCCGCATCGGGGAATACCACAGTTCCAATATCGCGACCGTCCATTACAATTCCTTTGAATTTCCCCATTTCTTGTTGTTGTTTTACCAACATTCTTCTAACTTCTGGGATTGCAGCTACCTGACTCACGTATTGTGAAACTTCAAGCGTTCTGATCTGCTTTTCAATTTTTTCATCATTCAAAAAAACCTCTGCAAAACCGACTTCGGGATTAAATTCAAAATGGATTTTCACTTGATCCAGATGATTCACCAAATCTTCTTTATCAAATTTTTCTTCGGAAATAAAATCTTTCTGCATCGCGAAAAAAGCAACCGCCCTGTACATTGCGCCGGTGTCAACATAGATATAATTTAAATGCCTAGCCAGTTGTTTGGCAACCGTACTTTTTCCTGTGGACGAAAATCCGTCAATGGCAATGATGATTTTTTTCAAAACAAAAATTTATGTGATAGAAGCAACAATTGGCAAATATAAGCTTATAGAAAAAATACGCTTCATTGAATTGAAGTAAATTTCTAAGAATAGCACCTGTACGATATGAATTCGTAACTTACGAGAAAGCCCAAGGCAACTTCGACTTTAAACTAAATTTTAAAAATGAGCTTTTTTAAATTAGGAAATTACAAATCCACATTCAATCCGAAGAAACTCGAACTTGCCGCGGCATTGTAGCGCGCATAACTATAACTGAAGCGGAGTTTATTGAATTTAATTGAAAATCCGCCGCTCAAACCTGCAAACGAACGTTGATCTATAATCCGTAATTCTTCTGATCTCCTGAAACTATAACCAACTCGAATATTAAATCCGCCATCGGGAAAAATTTCGGCACCTAAAATGGTGTGTCTTAAAACATTATTGAAAAAACCAGGATCATCTGCAATTACATTTCCGTCCAATGTCTCTTCATCTCTCGCTGTGTTTCGGAAAGCCAAATCCCATTGCTGTAAATTTTCCAAAGTCAGATGCCATCTTACCGGTACGTTCTCAAGTTTTTTGGAAATACCGGCAATGACTTCAAAAGGCAAACTTTCCTTTGTTTCATCGTAGGAAGTAAATTGCATTCCGGCATTTCTAGCGACCAATGAAATGATCAAATTAGAATTTTCATTCAAATAGTTCACACCAAAATCGATGGCGCCTCCCAAGGAGGAATATTGCTCCAATTTGGAGGAAATTACTTTTATATTGGCGCCCACATAAAAATCACTATTCGGAATATTGTAAGCAGTTCCCAATGAAACGGCGACTTCACTACCCGTAAATTCGGAAGTTGCATTTCCAAATTCGTCGTAACCATCAAAAGTTCCATAGTTCACATAAGTAACGCCTGTATGAAAGGTCAGACTGTCTATCGTTCTTGCATAATTGGCGGTTCCGTATTTTACGTCACCAATATAACTCACGTAATTCAGCGAGAGCTGGTTGTGCATTTCAGCATTGATACTTGCAGGATTATAAGTTCCCGAGGTAGGATCAAAATCAAAAATTGTAATGTTTTTTCCTCCCAAAGCTGCCTGACGGGGAGAATTTACCAAATCCAAAAATTGGTAGGCGTGTTGTCCTCCAACCTGTGAAAAAGAATAAATCGAACAAAGCAATATTAAAAAGGTAACTCCTTTTTTTATCATAGCGGCAAAAATAGATAAAACTCCTTCTTGAAACGGCTGCTAACTTAATTTATTTTTAACAGAAAAGAAAAAGCTGCTGAAGAATGTTTAATTTATTTTTCAAAATCAAAAAATTCAGCAGCAGCTTTGTTTTAAAAAACATCTTTGCGTTATTTTCTTCAGCAAAGCGGTTCCTTTCTCTCTTGTAGCTATAAAACTTTAGCGTTTCTTACATTTTCCGAAGTGATCGCAATATCAATCACCTCACTCATTTCCCTTACATAATGAAACGTCAGGCCTTTTAAATATTCCTCCTTGATTTCATCAATATCACGTTTATTTTCTTCGCAAAGAATCAATTCCTTTATTCTGGCTCTTTTTGCCGCCAAAATCTTTTCTTTTATTCCACCAACAGGAAGTACTTTTCCACGAAGCGTGATTTCTCCTGTCATTGCAATACTTTTCTTGACTTTTTTCTGAGTGAAAAGCGAAACCAAGGAAGTTAACATTGTGATACCAGCACTCGGACCGTCTTTTGGAGTAGCACCTTCCGGCACGTGGATATGCACATTGTATTTTTCAAACACGGAAGGATCGATATTCAAATCCTCTGCATTGGCTTTAATATATTCCATCGCAATCGTCGCGGATTCCTTCATTACTTTACCCAAGTTTCCGGTAATATTCAAATTCCCCTTTCCTTTTGATAAAATCGATTCAATAAACAAAATATCGCCACCAACCTGTGTCCACGCCAAGCCGGTTACCACGCCAGCTACATCATTATTTTCATATTTGTCCCTTTCCATTCTTGGGGAACCGAGCACTTCAATAATATCCTCATTGGAAATCAACACATTGTACTCCTCCTCCATCGCCAAGTTTTTTGCAGCGTAGCGAACCATTTTCGCAATTTGTTTTTCGAGTCCGCGTACTCCGGATTCACGCGTGTAACCTTCCACAATTTTTTCCAGCTGTGGTTTTTTGATCTTGATTTGATCTTTGGTCATTCCGTGTTCTTCTATTTGCTTCGGAAGTAAATGCTGTTTTGCAATTTCAACTTTTTCTTCAATAGTGTAACCGGTAACATTAATTACTTCCATTCGATCCCTGAGTGCCGGCTGAATCGTATTCAAATTATTGGAAGTCGCTATGAACATTACTTTTGAAAGATCAAAACCAACTTCTAAAAAATTATCGTGGAATTCACTGTTCTGTTCTGGATCCAAAACCTCCAGCAAAGCCGAAGAAGGATCTCCGGAATTTCCAACCGCCAATTTATCTATTTCATCAAGGACGAAAACCGGATTGCTCGTACCTGCTTTTTTCAAACTTTGAATAATTCGCCCAGGCATTGCACCGATATATGTTTTTCTATGTCCGCGGATTTCTGCTTCGTCACGCAAACCTCCAAGTGAAATACGAACATATTCTCTTCCAAGTGCTTCAGCAATCGATTTTCCCAAAGAAGTTTTACCAACTCCCGGAGGTCCGAAAAGACATAAAATTGGTGATTTCATATCATTCCGAAGTTTCAGAACTGCAAGGTATTCTATGATTCTTCTTTTGACATCATCCAATCCGTAATGGTCACGATCCAATATTTTTTTAGCCCGTTTTAAGTCGAATTTATCTTTGCTAAAACTGTTCCACGGTAAATCCAAGAACAAATCCAAATAATTTCTTTGAATCGAATACTCCGCCACCTGCGGATTCATCCGTTGCATTTTCGCGAGTTCCTTGTTGAAGTGTTCGCTGGTTTCCTTATCCCATTTTTTCTTTTTCGCCCGCGCACGCATTTCTTCTATTTCATCCTCGTGCGAAACGCCACCCAATTCTTCCTGAATGGTTTTCATTTGTTGATGAAGAAAATATTCCCTTTGCTGCTGGTTCAAATCACTTTGAACCTTCGACTGGATATCGTTTTTTAATTCGAGTTTCTGATATTCAATATTCATGAATTTCAGCGTGGAAAGCGCCCTTTCTTTTAAGCTATTTGTTTCCAATAATTTTTGTTTTTCCTCAACGCTCAAATTCATGTTTGAAGAAACAAAGTTTATAAGAAAAGAAGGGCTGTCTATGTTTTTAATGGCAAATGATGCCTCTGTCGGAATATTTGGACTGTTTTTTATGATTTGTAAAGACAAATCTTTGATAGAATCAATAATGGCGAAAAATTCTTTGTTACCTTCCTTGGGCCTGGTTTCTGGAACTTCTGCCACAGAAGCGGTGAAATAAGGTTTTTCTGTAATAACTTCAGTGATTCGAAAACGTTTTTTACCCTGAATAATAACCGTTGTATTACCGTCGGGCATTTTGAGAACTCTTAAAATTCGAGCCACCACGCCTATCTTATTGATATCTTCAATCCCAGGATTTTCTACTTCTTCATCTTTCTGAGAAACAACGCCAATCACCTTACTTCCATTATTAGCTTCATTAATAAGTTTAATGGAGGTGTCCCTTCCCGCGGTTATTGGGATTACTACACCGGGAAAAAGAACCGTATTTCGTAAAGGAAGGATTGGTAATACTTCGGGAAGATCTTCTTTGTTGATTTCTTCTTCGTCTTCAGGCGTCATTAAAGGGATTAACTCTGCGTCTTCATCAATTCCCTGCAATGACATACTGTCAAGATTTACTATTTTTGATCTGGCCATATTTATTTTTAAGTCAAACTGTCATAACAGCTGGTTATTATATCTTCTTTTGTGCTTGTAATTTATAATAATAGGTTGAAAAACAACAGAGAAGCAAGCACTTCTACTCTAGTTATTCAATTTTAATGCCACGGTAATTAAATTATTTTCTTGAAAACTGTAACATTGAATTTTCTTTTTCATCTTTATAACAAATAAACCTCTTGTGCTACTGACCAAACCACACTTTGATGAAACAATTGAACGCTGCTTAAGAGGAGATCAGCGTGCTCAAATGGAAATTTACCGGAAATATTATAAAGCAATGTACAATACAGCGCTGAGAATAGTTCAAGACCCGGCCGAAGCTGAAGACATTATGCAAGAATCTTTTTTAAACGCTTTTTCGAAAATTGCTTCTTTTAAGGGAAATGCCACTTTTGGTTCTTGGCTTAAACGAATTGTAATAAACAATAGTTTGAGTGCACATAAAAAGAACAATAAATTTTCACAGGTTTCATATGAGGAACATTTCAGGGACTCGGTTGAACCAGATGAATATCTAGAAGGATTGACGACTTTGGAAGTTTCTGAAAACAATGCCTCACAAATATTAAAAGCCATCAACGGACTTAAGGAAAATTACAGGGTGCTACTTAATTTACATTTTATTGAAGGTTATGATTATGAAGAAATTTGTCAAATTTTAAGTATTTCTTCAGCCAGTTGCAGAACAAGTATATCTAGAGCGAAGGAAAGTTTAAGAAAAACATTAATGCCATATGAAACAGTATAACGAAAAAAAGTGGTACAACGAAAATTTTGATACAGAAGAACCGCTTGAAGGACATGAGTTGCGCTTTCTTCAGAAGTTGGAAAAATCCAAATCCGGACCAAAAAAAGGAAAATTAATAGCCTTGAAAAAATTATTACCAATCACCGGAATTGCTGCATCTTTCTTGTTTATTTTTTTAATGGCAGGGAAGTTTTCAGATATGAAAAACCATTCGGGTGAATTGGCTTCGATTTCACCGGAAATGGCAAAAACGGAAGGTTTTTATAGTGGAATTATTCAACGGGAATTCGCAAAATTATCCGAAGAAAAAAATCCGCAGACCGAAAAAATCATCAATGATGCTATAAGTCAACTGGAAGTCCTTGAAAAAAACCACGAAAAACTCAAAAAAGACCTAGTGAATAGTGGTAACGATAAAAGAGTTGTGTATGCAATGATATCAAATTATCAACAACGAATAGACGTGCTTCAAAATGTATTAAAAAAAATAGACGAAATAAATAACCTGAAAAACCAAATTTATGAAAACCATATTCTTTAAAATTGCTTTGTTCTTATTTTTAGTTCCTGCTGTCAGCGGAGCTTCTACAACAACCGAAACTGGAAAATATACCAAAACAAAAAAAGTCACCCGTTCTTTCGACGTAAATTCAAATGCCACGCTTTTTGTTGATAATAGCTACGGAAATATCAATATCACTTCTTGGGATAAAAATGTGATTGGAATAGAAGTGTTTATCAAAACCAATGGTAATGACGAGCAAAAAGTAAAGGAGGCACTTGATGCCATTGAAATATCGTTCAGTAATTCTTCTTCTTTGGTCAAAGCGATAACAAGTTTTGAAAAAAAAGATTCCTCATGGTGGGACATTTTCACAGGCGGATCAAATATTAACCGAGAAATCAATTATTTAATTAAAATGCCCGTAACAAACCATGTCGATTTATCAAATGATTACGGAAGTATCAATATTGATAAATTGTCCGGAAATGCAAAAATCAATTGTGATTACGGAAAAATGATTATTGGTGAATTATTGGGAAATGAAAATTATTTAAACTTTGATTATACAAGAAATACCGTCATTGGCTATATAAAAAAAGCCAAAATCAATGCCGATTATTCCGAATTTGAAATTGAGGAAATAGGATACTTGGATTTGAATGCCGATTACACTTCCTCAAAAATCAAAAAGGTTACAGAATTAAAATTCAATTGTGATTATGGGGATATTTCTGTGGGAAAAGTCAGAAAATTAGTTGGCGTTGGTGATTATTTGGGAACAAAAATCGGCGAAGTTCATGGTAATGTATCTTTAAATTTAGATTACGGATCAGTCGATATTGAAAAATTGACATCGGAGACTGGAATCGTAAAAATAGAATCGGATTATACAGGAATTAAAATTGGATACGACGCGGCATTGGCATTTAATTTTCATATCCAAACCTCTTATGGGGGCATAAAAGGATTAAAAGGATTGGAAATCAGCACCGAAGACAAGTCGTCATACGAAACAGATTTTAAAGGCTACAATGTTTCCAACGGTTCAGGAAATGTGATAGAAATAAATTCAAACTACGGCAGCGTGACCTTTGAAAGAAAGTAAAGAAAAAGCTGGTAATAGACACAAATTAAGCGTCTTTGCGCGCGGAACAATGAAACGAGGCAATCTCATGAATAGGATCTATATATGGATTCCAGTTCTAAAAAAAAGATTGCCACGTTTTCCGAAAATGAAAAATTCGCAAAGACGCTTTTTATTTTTTAAGTCTGTTTTAATTGATATCCATTGAAAACTGACCGTTGGATATGGTCATTGTTTGTTCAGGATCCGTTGAAAGTGCTGCTTCAAATGAGAAAGTACCAGTAACGATTCCGTTTTGCACCGACGTAATATTTATACTCCCACTTCCTGGGATTGAATAATAGGTTTGCGTTTGGTCTCCGTCAAAATATGAAAATGCGGCACTATAAATTTCGGTTTGAGTCGTTACTTCAAATTCCCCGACAACAATTTCCTGTGGTAAATATAAATTAATTGCCTGCTGTAAATTATTCATAAAACTCAATACAAAAACATCTCCGGTGGAAACAGTAGCAAAAGTATTGGCATTAAAACTCTCAGCCCCAATTGTGGCAGTAGCCGAATCTTGAGGAGCTTCTGCTTGAAATGGAACATCGACAAAAATTCCTTCAGTTAGCACAATATCTTCCGCTTCACCAAACATTTCCGACAGGGTACCGGAAAAACTACCGCTTACGGTATTGTCTGTGGTATTGATTTGAGTAATGGTTATTGTACCTGTGGTCATGATATAGGCCAAAGCATCAGAAGTTACATCTGGAGTGTATATAAACATTCCGTTGGTATCCGTTGAAAAATCAAAAGTCCCCACTTCCGGAGCAAAAATTTGAAGCGCATAAACTTCAAACCCAGATTGAGCTCCAATCTGTAATCCGTCTTCGTTTAGTGAAGCTTCGACTTCCTCACCAACAAAAAGAACCCCGTCTTTTTTAACTTCAAAAACTGCAGCTTCTGTTGGATCTTCCGGATCGGTAGGATCTTCGGTGGCAAACTCTCCTTCCAATGGTTCATATTCGCAGGAAGAGAACGCAGCTACAGAGAATATCAAAATGAGGTTTAGGAATAATCTATGTATTTTCATTTTTAGATAAATTTAATGCTCGTAAATTTAAAGAAAAAAAGCAGTCTAAGAAACCCGACGCGGAATCTTTATCAAAAGAATCACACCGACCACAAAAAATAGGATCAAAAATAAAATGGAATACCTGATACTGCCCGTTAACTGGGCAATCAATCCGTAGCTCAACATGCCTATCACAATACCTATTTTTTCCGAAACATCGTAAAAACTGAAATAACTGGCCGTGTCCAACGTATCTTCAGGAATGAATTTTGAATATGTAGATCTGGAAAGCGACTGAATTCCGCCCATGACCAAACCGACAAATGCGGCAGTTATATAAAATTGTTGCGGACTCACAATAAAAAATGCGAAAGCACAAATTGCGATCCAAATGAAGTTCAAAATAATCAGTGTTTTTATATTTCCTATTTTGATCGCCACCCTAGAAGTCAGCATTGCACCAGCCACTGCAACCAGTTGGATTAAAAGTATGCTCACAATCAATCCTGTTGTTTTATCTTGATCTCCCCATGAGATTTCTTCAATTCCAAAATAGGTCGCCACCAACATGACGGTTTGCACGGCCATGCTATAAACGAAAAATGCCCTCAGAAACTTTTTAAGCTGCGGATTGTGCTGAAGTGAGTTCCAAACTTTTTTGATTTCTTTAAATCCGTTGAAAAGAATTGCGTGGGTGTAATATTGGGTTTTATTTCCCTTCGGAAGGTATTTATAGGTGTACTGACTAAAAAGTATCCACCATAGTCCTGTCAAAATAAAAGAAAGTCTTGTTGGAAATCCTTTATTTTCGAAATTAAAAAATTCCCAATTCAGGATCATAACAAGACAGATAATCAATAAAATCACGCTTCCTATATAACCTAAAGAAAATCCTTTGGCACTGATTTTATCCTGCTGATTTTTAAAGGCAATATCAGGTAAATAGGAATTATAAAAAACCAAACTTCCCCAAAAACCTATCAATGCGAGAAAATAACAAAGAAGTCCGAACCATAAAAAATCCAGATTAAACCAAAAGAGTCCGATGCAAGACAAACCGCCCAAATAACAAAAGAATTTCATGAAATTCTTTTTATTTCCGACGTAATCCGCAATTCCCGAAAGAAAAGGACTCAATAAAGAAACGGCAAGAAAAGCACCAGCTGTAACATAACTAATGAGTGTATCATTGTTAAAATCGAATCCGAGGAAATGAACACGATCACTAACAATGTTATCATGATCATCACGTATAATGGTTAAGGCTCCATAAAAAATAGGAAAAATAGCAGAAGCAATGACTAAACTATATACTGAATTGGCCCAATCGTAAAAAGCCCAAGCGTTTAATAATTTTTTACTTCCTTTTGGCAGTTGTTTCATAAACTAAAAAAGCTGCCCTTTTTTAGAAGGACAGCCGCAATTTAGTTCAAATATTTTTATTGAAAAGAAGTTACGCCAAATTTTGCTGCTTCCGCTTTTGCTTCCGGAGCCCATTTGGTAAGATTGTTTATTCTAGTTTGGTTTGAAGGGTGCGTGCTTAAAAATTCTGGAGGTGACTGACCACCTTGCGCCTGCATTCTTTTCCAAAGTTCGGCTGCTTCTGTAGGATCATAACCAGCGATTGCCATTAAAGTTAGTCCTATCCTGTCCGCCTCGGTTTCATGACCTCTGCTAAAAGGCAACATCACCCCTAGGTTTGAACCTAAACCATAAGCAGTTGCAAAAAGTTGTTGGGTCTGTTCACTTCCACCAATAGCCGCAGATCCCAATTGTCCAATTACTTGTTGCAATTGGGTGGTACTCATACGTTGCGCCCCGTGATCTGCAAGGGCATGTGCAACCTCATGGGCCATTACAACTGCAACACCTGTTTCAGTTTGTGCCACTGGCATTAAGCCTGTGTAAACCACGATTTTCCCTCCTGGCATTGCCCATGCATTTACCGTTTCGTCTTGAATGAGGGTATATTCCCACTGGTAACCATCGAGATAATTTGTGTACCCATTTGCGTTCAAATATCTTTCAGCTGCAGTAGCGATTTTTCTACCGACTTCTTTCACCATTCTAGCTTCATCTGTTCCGGTAACGACTTGATTTTCCTGTAAAAATTGGTCATATTGCTGAAATGAAGCAGGGAAAATTTGTTCGTTTGAAACAAAATTTAAATTCTTCTCACCTGTAAAAGGATTTACTTTACATGCTATAACGATTAGCGTCAATACCAAGAAAGTGATTAATGTTTTTGTTTTCATCATTGAAAATTTAACTTTTTTTAAAATTACAAAACTGATTTATTTCTATTGACTCATTTAAGTACTGTTTAACATTGGAATCATATTTTTCAAAATCATATATTTAACGATTCAGCTTTTTGTTACCTTGCCGAATCAAATTTTGACATGACCAAAAACAAGGACCAAAGGCCAGTACAACAAATATTATTGCCGAAATATATACTAATTACTGGTAAAATTCTAAATTTTTTATCTCCTGCTCTCGCAACGAAATTCGCTTCTTACCTATTCTTGAAACCATTCAGGTATGATTTACCTAAACGAGAAAAGGAAATGGATCAAAATTCTGTACAGGAAAAATTGGTTTTACCTTCTTCCCAAAAGGAAATTGTTTCCTATCAATACGGAGATTCCGGTAATAAAATCTTATTGGTGCACGGTTGGAGTGGTCGCGGTACACAACTTGCGGTTATCGCGGAAACTTTATTGCAAAATGGCTATAGCGTAGTTGCTTTTGATGCTCCAGCACATGGTAAGTCTGCGGGCACAATGAGCATGATGCCATATTTTATCGAGGCCATTCATTATTTGAATAAACTCCACGGTCCTTTTGAAGCAGCAATAGGTCATTCTTTGGGAGGAATGTCGGTTTTAAAAGCTGTAAAAGAAGGTTTGCCAGTCAAAAAAAGCATCATCATCGGAACCGCAAATAGTATCACCCAAGTCACTCAGGAATTTGTTCAGAATTTGCAGATGAAAGAAAATATTGCTGTTCGAATGAAAGCACACTTCGACAAACAATTTGGGGAAGATATGGACAATTATTCGGGTGCTGTTTCTGCGGAAGGAATCCAAATTCCATGTTTGATCGTTCATGATACCGAAGATGTTGATGTTCATGTAAGTTCTGCTCACGAAATTCATGAAGTAATGCCTTCATCCGAATTATTTATAACAAGCGGATTAGGTCATAGAAGAATCTTGGGCGACAAGAAAGTCATCAACAGGATTATTGACTTTATTAAGGCATAATAATTGATATTTTTTAGGAATGAAAAAAATCATGTTCCTTATATTGATTTCTTTACTGGTCGGATGTACTGGAA